>CAZOJP010000040.1:0-11957 GCA_964580155.1 uncultured Intestinibacillus sp.
GATTTCCGCGAGCAACACCGCAACTTTGGCAGAGCTTTCCCTCAAAACACCGCTTAGCTTTGACGCAAGCGGCAACCTGTCGTTCTCCATCAACGGCAAGAATTTTAAATTTTCCAAGGATACGACGCTGCAAAGCATGCTCAACACCATCAACGCCGACACAACCGCAAATGTTACGATGAAGTACAGCAGGCTCAGCGACACCTTCTCCATCACCGCAAACAGCGGCGGCGCGGACAGCAAGGTCACAATCGAAAATTTTGGCGGCAATGCCTTCGGTGAGAACAGCGCGTTTGGCATCGGCACCGGCACGAAAATGAACGGCGAAAACTCCATTGCCATCATCAATGGTACGACTGTTGAGCGCGACAGCAATGCCTACACCATCGACGGCATCAGCTACAAGCTCAACGCGAAGACAGAGGGCACCGACGAAGAGGTCATCAAATTTACGCTTGAGCGCGATTATAGCGCAACCACGAAGGCCATCCAAAGCTTCCTCGAAGGGCTCAACGACATGCTGACCAAAATCGATACGCTGACCTCGGAAAAGAGCTATGCCAAGGATTATCCGCCCCTCACCGATGAGCAGCGCAATAACATGTCCGAAGACCAAATCAAGGTATGGGAACAAAAGGCGAAATCCGGACTGCTCCGCCGAGATTCCGATTTGGTCAAGCTGTCTGCTGATTTAAAGGCGATTTTCTACACCGCGATTGGCGGCAGCGGTCAAACCGCCTCGTCCATCGGCATCACAACCGGCAACTATTTTGACAAAAACAACAAGGGAAAGCTGGTGCTGGATGCCGACGCCTTGATGAAGGCGCTTGAATCCAACCCCGAGCAGGTCGTTGCGATGTTCACCGGCGGCAGCTCCACGGCAGCCTCCGACGAGCAGGGACTCATCTATAAAATCCGAAACTCGCTCAACGCCTACACAAAGGCTGCGAGCAGCTCGGTGACGGCAAACGAAAACAAGATCTCCGACATCGACAAAAAGGTGAGCACTTTGCAGAGCAAGCTCGATGACGCGGCAGAGCGCTATTACAAAAAGTTTTCCGCAATGGAGACCGCTCTGTCCAAAATGAATGCGCAGGCCTCCTATATCTCTCAGCTTTTCAACTCATAGGATCTGTTTTGACACACAATGGAGTGATTGCAAATGAATTATAACGCAAACACGCTCAAACAGGAATATCTGACCCAGAGCGTCATGACCGCAAGCCCTGCTGAGCTTGTCGTCATGCTGTTTGATGCGTGCATCAAAAACATCCGACTCGCAGTGCTCTCTTTAGAGGACACGCCCAATCCGGATAAGGCCAACACATATTTCATCAAAGCGCAACTGATCATCGATGAATTGGTCGGCTCTCTCGATCCCGCGATTGAGATTTCCGCGCAGCTTCTTCCGATCTACGATTTTTTACTGCGCTCGCTGCGCGACATGAACATCAGCAAGGACACCACCGGCGCAGATGAGCTGCTGAGCATCTTGCAGTCTCTGCGTGATACATGGCAGCAGATTGCCCGTCCGCAGGGTGCGGTGCAGGGCATGGAGATTGAGGCTTGAACGCCGCTTTGGCATCTCTGCTAAACGATATGCTCGCGCTTTCTACACAGCTTCATGCACTGTCTTTGCAGCGCAGCGAAGATCTGGAGAATGCAGAAGACGAGGCGCTTCTGGCGCATATCGACGAGCGTGAGGAGATTATCGATGCCATGCGTTCTCTGGAGCAGCGCGTGGACGGCTTGACCGACACATTATCCGCCGAAGAGCAGGCCGATCCCGACGCACAGCAGCTGCGCGCGCGGATTCGCGCACTTCTCTCCGAAACCGAGACCATCGACATGCAAACCATGCGTGTTTTGAGCGAGCGCATGGTGCTCTACCGCAACGAAACCATCAAAGCACGCCAGAAAAAACAGCTTGCTGCATATCTGGAGACCGATATTCCCTACGGCAGCAACACAAATGCTGATTTCACGAAGTAAAAGGAGGGTATCCCATGCCAATTCATGGTGTACAGTCCGGCAGCACGATGCCAGCGCACAATGTATCTGTCTTATCCAAGAGTGCGCCCGGCGGCTTTTCCGGTTCCTTTCAGCAGCAGCTCGGGGATCAGCGGCGAGAGCAAAACCGCCAACGCATCGATGCCCTGTTCGATGAACTGACCGAACAATCGGAAACCATTTTACAGCGCATGGACCTTACCCGATTCGAGCACTACCGCGAGCTGATCCGTCAGCTTCTGGGCGAGCTCGTGCAGGGCGCTTACACCGCGCAGACCGATCGCGTGTTTGACCGCTACGGCCGTTCCTCGGTCTATACAACGGTGCATATCATTGACGAAAAGCTCGACGCGCTCGCCGCCGAAGTGATTGCGCAAAGCAGCAAACCGCTCGCTTTCATCGATCAAATCGACGAAATCCGTGGACTTGTCACCGATTTGCTGACATAATGACGCGCCGCACGAGGAGAACAGGTCGTTTATGCCTACATTGGATATTGTGCAGCAGCTGTTTGCGCTGCAAGACCCCACCTATCAAGTATTTCACGCAAAGCTGATCCCGACTGTCGATCCTGCGCGGATCATCGGTGTGCGCATGCCTGCGCTGCGTGCGCTTGCACGTCAGCTGCAAGGCACGCCGGAAGCGGCCGCGTTCCTATCCGCGCTCCCGCATCACTATTACGACGAAAATGCGCTGCACGGCTGCTTGCTTTCCGCGATGCGCGACTATGCGCAAGCACGAAACGCGGTCCAGGTCTTTCTGCCCTATATCGACAACTGGGCGGTTTGCGACCTGCTTTCCCCCAAGGTGTTTCGCCGCAATTTGCCCGATTTATACGAACACATCCTTGTTTGGCTGCAATCGGATCACGTCTACACCGTGCGGTTCGGCATCGGTATGCTGCTGTCCTTTTATCTGGACGAGGCATTTCATCCGGATATGCTCGCTCTTGTCGCGGGTGTGCAATCGCAGGAGTATTACGTCAACATGATGATTGCGTGGTATTTTGCAACCGCACTTGCAAAGCAGCCCGCCGCCGCAATTCCCTATATCGAGCAGCGCAGGCTTTGCCCCTGGGTGCATCGCAAAACCATTCAAAAAGCGATTGAAAGCCGCCGCATTGCGCCGGATCAAAAAGATTATTTGCGCAGTCTGCGCATCAAATAGTGCACGAAAACAGACACTCCTTCGGGTGGGTCTGTTTTTTTTCAAAATGCTCTTGACAATCCGGTGTTTCCGCCCTATAATTATTTCATAAAATTCAATTTTACGCAATCAATCAAGGAGGTCATTTCTATGTCAATCTACGATTATGCATATACCTCTATCGAGGGCAAGCCGCTTCAGCTGTCCGATTATCGCGGCAAGGTGCTACTCATCGTCAACACCGCGAGCAAGTGCGGTTTTACCCCGCAATATGAGGGGCTCGAAGCACTTTATAAAAAATATCAGGATCGCGGCCTGGTTGTTCTGGGCTTCCCCTGCAACCAGTTCATGGAGCAAGAGCCGGAGGGCGAGGAAGCAATTTCTCATTTTTGCAAGGTTCGCTTCGGCGTGACCTTCCCGCTTTCCCAAAAAATCGAAGTGCGCGGCGAAAACGCAGATCCGCTCTACCGCTACCTGACCGCCCAGAAGGGCTTTAAGGGTATGGGAGACAGCGAAAAGGCATTGGAACTTGAGCCGTTCTTCCGTTCCATCTATCACGAAACCTACGAAGATGACCAGATCAAATGGAACTTTACCAAGTTCCTGATCGACCGCGACGGCAACGTTGTTGCGCGCTATGAGCCGCCTGTCGAGCCCGCTGCAATCGACGGCGAAATTGAAAAGCTTCTCTAAACAAGCAAACGCCCTCTGAACCGAATTCAGAGGGCGTTTTTTATTCCGTTGATTTCATCCGCGTGCCGTGCGAAAAGCGCACGTTCTACTGGACTTTTAGTATGCTGTGAAGCCGCCATCTACGGCGAGACACTGACCGTTTATATAGCCCGCATCATCGCTCGCCAAGAACACGGCAAGCGGACTGATTTCACTGGAGGTTCCCATGCGCGGATTTGCACCGGTGCCCGCCATCGCCATCTCGGCACCCTTGCTGTTAACCTGCTGCATGAAATCCCCCGTTCCGATTTCTGTTTCAATGCCGCCGGGGCAAATCGCATTGCAGCGGATATTCTTTTTGGAGTACATATAGGCGGTGTTTTTGGTCAGACCGACTAGGGCATGCTTGGAAGCTGTATACGCAGCGCCTGCTCTGCCGCCGTACAAACCGCCAATTGAAGCCACATTCACAATGATGCCGCTGCCGCTTTTTTCAAAGTGTTCAATGGCTTTGCGCATGGCATAGAAGGGGCCGTTCAGGTTCACATTCATCACCTTGTGCCACATATCGTCCGAAACATCACCAATCGGGCTGAAGTCATCCATCAAACCCGCATTATTGACGAGAATATCAAGTCCACCAAAAACCTTGATTGCTTCATCCACCATTGCGATGACCTGATTTTCGTCTGTCATATCCACCCCAAACGGAACGATGGTGCCCTCTAGATCCTTTGCTTCCCCGGCAAGTGCCTCCAGCCGATCCACCCGACGGGCGACAGCCAGCACCTTCGCGCCTTCCTTGGCATAGTCATAGGCAATCGCCCTGCCCATGCCCGCGCTGGCACCCGTAACAATTGCAATTTTATCCTTTAATTTCATCGTCAATACCTCCTATCATGTTTCATATCGCGCTTACTTCTGACTTTGGTGTTAGTGTAATCTATTTTGCCCAAACTGTCAAGCGTACCTTGCTATGACATGAAAACACGGATGTATTGTAGGGATTATACGAAAAAAGAAGCCTGTGCACGCCGTGCGTAGTTTTGTTCCAGCATCGCGACATGGGACAAAAACGCCCCATCGTCAAAATACTTGGCATGCGACGGGCACTTGCGCACACATGCTTGACACTTGATGCAGGTGCCCGGCACAAGCGTCACATCCTCCGGTGAGATTGCCTGCATGGGGCACACCTTCGCGCACAGCCCACAATCCGTACATTTATGTAGATCCGTTTGAGGCTTGGCTTTGAGGAAAAAAGCAGGCGCACCATCCGTGCCCAGCGGGGTGTAATACGACCGAATCGGCATCTGTCCATCGACTGTCAGCGATTGATCAGGGAGCGCGTCGTGCGCAGCTACTTTTTCCGCAATCTGCGCAGCAAACTGTCGCAGCGCCTCCAAATCGCAATCATCCGGCCGCCCGGTCGCAAGCTGTGAGGAAAAAGCATGCTCCGCCGGCACTGCCGCACCTGCGACTGCACAAAACCCGTGCGCTTCCAACTCGGTTTTCAGCTCGATCAGACCATCGTCGTAGCTGCGGTTGCCAAACGTGACCACCGGAATCGCGGGTGTATGATCACCCTCCAGTTTGCCTTGATAATACGGCAGGATCTTATTGGGAATGCGTCCTGCATAAACCGGTGTGCCAATGATGAGCAGATCGTCTGTTCCAAACCGGCATACCTCTTGCCGCGCTGCCGGCAGCGTAAAATCTCGCATGCAAACCGGCAGATGCAGCGCGTTTGCCAAGGCCTGCGCAATCGTTTTGACCACTTGTTCCGTGTTTCCGGTCGGGCTGAAATAGAACGCGTGAATTTTCCGAATGTTCATGCAAATGCCCCCTTTTTCAGTGTCCTCTGCGCACGGCTTTCCACCGCAGATTCTTCTTTCGCTTATCCTATCATGTTCTGCACCGAGTTGCAAGCGCAGCGCTAGAGAGGCCGCAGCTCCACATGATCCATTAGCGCCAGCACAGTTTCGCAGGACGGCGGATTCGTTCCCTCGGTCATCACCGCGCCGCCGGAGGATGCCATCGTGAGCCGCGCTGTTGCTTCGAGATCGTATCCGCGCTCCAGAGCGAACGCGGCCGCGCCCACCATGCTGTCTCCGGCACCCACCGCAGAGCGTACCGCGGTCGCACATGCATCCGCCTGCCATGCCGCATCGCGCGCGACAAACAACGCCCCCTGTGCTCCCCTGCTTAAAATAACGAGCTCCACACCCTGTGCAAGAAGCTCCCGACACAGCGCAGGCAGCCGTGCGTCCGGTGTATCCTGCGGCAAGCCGAAATATTGCAGCAGCTCCATGCGATTGGGCTTGATGATATGGGGCGGCGCTTGTAGCGCTGCACGCAGCGCTGCCCCATCCGCATCCACGATTACGCGGCATCCGGCGCGGCGCAGTGCACAAGCAAAGTCACGATATGTATCCGTCTGCGCGCCGCGCGGAAGGCTGCCTGCGAGCACGACAATTCCGTTTTGTCCGGCCAGCTGCTTCACCCGGCTTCGCAGTGCCGCCAGGTCTTGCTCGGTCACCGTGAAGCCGGGCTCGTTCAGTTCGGTCAGTGCACCGTCGGCCTCGATGATTTTGAGATTGGTGCGCGTCGCGCCCTCCACCGCCAGAAACGCATGCGAAATGCCGTCCGCATCAAGGCGGCGGCACACTTCGCGGCCGCTGTCACCGCCGATAAAGCCGGTGCACACCGAATGTCCGCCCAGCGCCGCAATCATTCGGCTCACATTCACGCCCTTACCGCCTGCATCGACACGTACCTGCTCCAGCCGATTGAGCGCGCGCGGCGCAAGCTGCGTCAAATGCGCCGTTTTGTCAAGCGCGGGATTCATGGTAACGGTTACAATCATAAGACCTCCCTCCTGTGCTCCGTGTCACTGATTCCATTGCCTGTAAAAGCTATAAAAACAAAAGAAAACCGCCCAAAATGGACGGTTTTATGGTGGAGACAGAGGGGCTCGAACCCACGACCTCTCGCGTGTGAGGCGAACGCTCTGACCAGCTGAGCTATGTCTCCGTTGCAGTACTGGTTAAGTATAACACAGTCTGCACTGTTTTGGCAAGAGGAAATTTTACGAACGCTTGATAATCACGAACGGAGCCATGCCCTTGCGATGCACGCGATGGTTATATACGATTGCGCCTGCAATGCCGAGCGCAAACCCCACAATACCACCGCCGATCGCCATGCCTTCCGCGCCGCCGGTGGCGCGCAAAAGCGCATAGAGCACAAAAAACAGTACGAGCGGCACCGTATATACGATGGCTGCCGCCCCAAACACCTGCTTATTGTCCCCCTCGATGGTTACAATCTCACCCACCTGCGCGTGCACGCGATTCACGGCCTGCGCCGTAATCCGTTCGGTCGGCGTGCCGCAGCCGCCGCACTTGGAGCAGTCTCCACTGCATGCGCTCTGGCGCTGTACTTCGATTTCCGCGATTCCGCCGGAAAGTAATTTCTTCACCACTGCTTTTTGTGTCATAGTCGTTGCCCCTTCTCAGTCTTCCACTGGTTTCAGTTCCTGTATCACCTGATGTGCTGCGCGGATACCGTCAACCGCCGCAGACATAATGCCGCCTGCGTAGCCCGCACCCTCGCCGCAAGGCAGAAGTCCGTGCACCGAGCGGCTGAACAGGTCCTCGCCGCGCACAAGGCGCACCGGTGATGAGGTGCGGGTTTCCGGCGCGGTCAACAGCGCATCCGGCATCGCAAAGCCGCGCATGCGCCGATTAAAGGCGCGCAGACCGTCCCGCATTTGATCTGTCACAAAGCGCGGCAAGCACGGCTCGATTGTGCCGAGCTGCACACCGCGCGGATAGGTCGGACGCACTTGTCCGAATTTGGCGCTGCTGCGCCCCTCCAGAAAATCTTCAACGCGCTGACAGGGCGCCCGACCGCTGCCCGTCAGACGGTATGCCGCGCGCTCAATCTCACGCTGCAGCGCAACCCCGCCGAGTGCGCCGCTTTCCGGAAAATCGCCCGGTTCAACCGATACGACAATTGCTGCGTTCGCATTTCTGCCGTCGCGCGCGTGATAGCTCATGCCGTTTGTGACGACGGTATGCGCTTCGCTCTGCGCAGCCACAACCTCGCCGCCCGGACACATGCAAAAGGAGTAGCACGCACGCGCACCGTCCCGATGCGACAGCGTGTACTCCGCCGGGGGCAGTCCCTCGTGCCCGGCCAGGCTGCCGTACAGCATGCGGTCAATTTCCACCTGTGGATGCTCGATGCGCGCGCCGACCGAAAATGCCTTGGGCTCCATGTAAATTTCGCGCGAAAGCCATGCAAAGGTATCGCGCGCACTGTGTCCGATGGCGAGCACCGCGCGTTCACAGGGCACGCTTTGCCCGTCGATACACACCGCGGTCAACGCGCCGCCGCGCGTATCCAGACCGGTCAGCGGCGCGCGAAAGCACACCTCACCGCCCGCAGCGATGAGGTGCTCGCGCATAGAACGCACAACATTTTTCAGAATATCCGTCCCGATATGCGGTTTCGCCTGCCGCAGAATTTCTTCGGGTGCGCCATGCGCCACAAAAGTGCGCAGCACGCTTTCACAGCGCGGATCATTGATACGGGTCGTCAGCTTGCCATCGGAGTACGCGCCCGCGCCGCCCTCTCCAAACTGGATGTTGGACGATTCGTCGAGGATACCCTGCTCAAAAAAATCCTTGACCGCGCGGTCGCGGCGGGTCAAATCGTCCCCGCGCTCAAACACCAACGGACGGTATCCATAGCGCGCCAACTCATATGCCGCAAACAGCCCCGCAGGACCCATACCGACGACGACCGGTCTATACGCGCTGTGCGCGTTGCCGCGCACAGGCTCGGGTATTGCGTCGCTTTTGCAGCGCACGGCAGCATCGTGCAGTGTTTCTACAAGGCGGCTCTCGTCCTCCACGCCATGCACGCACACCGAGTATACTTTTTGCACTTTCCCGTGCCGCGCATCGATGGAGCAGCGGTAAATATTGGCGCGCAGCGCACCCGCAGTTTGCAATCCGCAGCGCGTAAGCGCCGCGTCTACCGCCTCTGCTTCCGGCCGGTTAAACGGCAGGCGAATGCCTGAAATGATGATGCTCACGCGCCGTCCTCCTGCGTGTTATCCGCATTCTGCCCCGGCAGCGTTGGCGAGGGTGCCGCCGGCGGCTCGTTCTCTGCTTCGCTGATTGTGACCTTGACCGTTTCGGTGTGCGATAAAATCGTGACACCTTCATTGCCGGCAGGCAGTTCCACCGTGACCGGCACCTGATTTTCCCCTTCCTGCAGGGAGCTGGAATCATAGGAGGCCGTCACCCGGATGTCTCCGGCGTTAATGGCGGTCAGTGCGCTGTTCTTTCCGCGCAGCGTGACCTGCACGGTTTGTTCGCCGGTCTGCACCGCCGGCTTTTGCTCCGCAGTGTTTGTATCGCTATAGGTGATGTCGCCGACCGCAATTGTACGGGTTGCCATTCCGTCAATCTGCACGGACACGGTCGCGCGGTTCGACTGACCGTCACTGAGGTATACCCCTACCGGCAGACGGATCACAAGTGTACGCTCTGCACCGGTTTCCACGCTGGCGAGGTTAATTTCACCTAGTATAATCGATTTTTCAGCCTTGATTGCCGCTTCGTCTCCGTAAACTTCGATGCTCGCAGGCGATATAGTAACGGTTGCCATGTCCACGCTCACATCTTGACTCGGCTTAACCTTGACCTCGAGCGGCAGCGTCGCTGTGCGGTAAACGTGCACACCCACATCGACATAGTCGTGCGAACGCGACAGGTAGGGCGAGATCACCTCGTTACCGTTGTCGTCAATCAGCTTGTATTCACAAGCCTGTGTCGCTGTTTGGAGCAAGTCGGCAGTTGGCACAATGACACGCGCAAGCTGCACCGTTTCCAAAATCGTCTGCGCGCCTTGGATGGTGACAGTGCTCTGCACCGGCTTAGGGACACCGTAGCGGTAACCGGTGGGCGCACCCGATTCAAGCACAGCCTCCACCGGAATCTGCTTTGTCGTAACACGGTCGATCGTCAACTCGATTTTTTCCGGCGACATATGATCGCGCGTGACACCATCCGGCAGATCGATTGTGTAGGGAAAGCTTTGCACCCCCGCAGATGTTACATTTGATATGTCGACCGTGGCATAAACACGCGTCTTGTCAATTTTTCGAATGGATTCCGCTTGGCCGGACACGCGCAGCGCGATGTGCGCGTCCTCTCCCCCGACGACCATCAAGCTCTGTGTTTCCAGCAGCGTATCCGCTCCGACAATTTCGAGCGGAATGTCATGATAGGTGCGCGGGCGGAGTGGGTTCTGGTCGTTCATCGCGATGACCCACAGGCAAACCGCCAGCACCAGTGCAAAAAAGCGGTTACCGAGGTTGTGCTTTTTGAAAAACTCCATCATTTATGGGCCCTCCCTTTCCACTTTTCCAGGACGGCCTTGGGCGATTTCGGCTTATTGCTCGCGGTATCCTCGGACTGCAGCTCGGCACGAAGCACCTTTTCCAGGGTCTCGGGAGCGAGATGGCGCTTGAGCATCCCACCCGTCGCGACCGAAATCGAACCGGCCTCCTCGGATACGACGACAAGCACCGCATCCGAGGTTTCGCTCATGCCGACCGCCGCACGGTGGCGCGTTCCCAGATCGCGGCTGAGGGACTGGTTGCCGGAAAGCGGCAGCACGCAGCCCGCCGCAATAATGCGTCCCTGGCGAATAATCATCGCGCCGTCGTGCAGCGGTGACTTTGGATAGAAAATATTTTTAACCAGCTCTGCTGATGCTTCCGCGTCGATATAGGTGCCGTTTTTGATGATTTCCCCCAGCTTTTCGCTGCGCTCGAATACGATCAGCGCGCCGGTGCGCGTCCATGACATGGCCTCGCACGCCGCCGTGACCTGCATGATTGCAGACTCCGCCGCGGGAACACCGTCACGGTTTGCAATCAATCCGCGCACCACCTTGCCCTTGCCGACCTGCTCCAACATACGGCGCAGCTCGGGCTGAAAGATGACGATGAGCGCATAAAGTCCGATCGTGTACGTTTTGTCGAGCACATAGCTGATCGTATTGAGACGCGCCCAGCGCGCGACCTCCATGACGATCAGCAGAATAATGATGCCCTTGATGAGCCGCTCCGCGCTGGTATCGCGCAGCCAGTTCATCACCTTGTAAATCAAAAACGCGACGATGAGGATGTCGATTGCGTCTGCCGCCGAGGCAGTCTGCACATATACAAATAGTTTTTCTAAAAATTCCATGTTGCATGATCCAATCACAAGCTTGTTAAACGTCGGAACAACCAGAATGGTTTTCCGCGACTGATGCAATTTTATTCTATCATACCGTTCCGTCAATGTGAAGTGTGTTCACACACTTTTCATGCAAATGTTTTATTTTCAAGGACGATCTCCTCATATTGCTGCAAAAAGACGCGGATTTCTTCGCGCGTGTTCCAATATCCGACAGACAGCCGCACAGTGCCGGTATCCAGCGTGCCCGCGCTCCGATGCGCGAGCGGCGCGCAGTGCACGCCTGTGCGCACGCAGGTGCCGCGCGCGGCAAGCGCCTGGCCGATGTCGTCGCAGGACAGGCCCCGTTGGCGGACGGACAGCACCCCCGCCTGCAAGCGCTGCTCCGGCGCAGCAAACACCTCGCACCCGTCGATTTTGCGCAGACCGGTGATCAGCGCATGCAGCAGCGCCTGCTCATGCCGCAAAATAGCGTCCGGCCGGGTGCCTGCGACAAACTGCACACCTGCGCACAGCCCTGCAATGCCGGGCGTGTTCATTGTGCCGCTTTCAAACCGATCCGGCAGAAAATCCGGCTGCCGCATTTCGCTCGACAGGCTGCCCGTGCCGCCTTGCAGCAGCGGACGCGCCATCGTGTCCGACAGCACCAGCAGCACGCCGGTCCCCTGCGGCCCATACAGCGCCTTGTGTCCGGGCATGCATACCGCCGCCACGCTCGGCAGCGTGCGCACGTCAATATCCAGCACGCCTGCGGATTGGGACGCATCCAAGATCATCGGGATGCCCTTTGCCGCGAGCATACGGTCCATCTCATGCAGCGGTGCAATCGCGCCAAACGCGTTGGACATATGGTTGAGGACAAACAGC
>CAZOJP010000040.1:12057-17890 GCA_964580155.1 uncultured Intestinibacillus sp.
CAAACAGCCGCGCAACCGCCTCACGACAGGTGAAAATCAGTTCACCCGCGTGCATCGCGGGACGGTGTCCGCTTCGCCCTGCCGCCGCCGCGCTGCGCATGGCCTCATCGACTGCCCGGTGCACTGCTGCGGGCTTTTGCAATGTCGTGGCGGCATTATCCAAATAGATCATATGCTTTTCTCCCCCGGTGCGGGCACCACGCGTATTTTACACGGCGCAAAGTCGGTTCCGTCCAGCTGCGCTTGCGCGGCCTCCAGCTCCTCCGGGCGGATGCGCACGGCATATGCGCACGAACTTGTGCGATCCTCGCGCGGCGGACGCGTCATAATGCCTCGTACGCCCACGCTTTCCAGCAATCTATATACCATAAACGCCTCGGTTTGTGATCTGCAAGTAATAAAAACCTGATTCATACTACTTCACCATCCGTTTTTCATTCTCCTTCATCATATGTGCGGACGTGCACACGCGGCACTGGCAATGCACTGCCGGCATCACCGAGAGCTGCAAAAGATCTCGCAGACGGGCGAATTATAGTTTCACAACCACACTTTTTATGGTAAAATAATCTTATCGATCAAATCAGCAAGAAGGAGAGCTACTTGTGCTTCAACTCGCAGTCTGTGACGACAACATTGACGAGCTGTCCCATATGACGCAGCTCATAAACCTCTACCGCACGGTAAAAAATTTGAGCTGCGAGTACGCGGTCTTTTCAAGCGGCTTCGAGCTTGTTTCCGCCTTAGAAAAGGGAATGCGGTTTTCGATTTACTGTCTGGATATTATCATGCCCGGGTTCACGGGCATCGATGTCGCAAAGGAAATCCGGACCTTTGACAAAACCGCACCGATTCTATTTTTTACCTCCTCCCCCGAATTTGCCCTCGAAAGCTATTCGGTGAAGGCGGTGAACTACATCCTCAAGCCCATCTCAAAGGAAAAACTGTTCTTCTCCTTTGACGAGATGCTGGAGCAGCTTAAAGCAGAAACCGAGGAGGATGCCATTATCGTGAAAAGCAACGAAGGCCTTCAAAGAATTTTGATCGCCAATTTGGTCTTTGCCGAGGTAATCGGTCGGAATGTGCTCTATCATCTGCGCTCCGGCAAGGTCATCGAGTGTACGGAGCCTTTTTCCTCCGCGTGCAGCAGCCTTGAAAAATACGGCTGTTTCCTCAAACCCCACCGCTCCTATCTGGTCAATATGCAGTATGTAGATATCATTGAAAATCATCGGATCACCCTGCAAATTCTGTCCTCTATTCCGATTGCACAGGGCAAGGCAAAGGTGATGAAACAGCAATATCTCGCCTATCAGATGGATGGAGGATCGTCCAATGTATAAGGAAATTTTAATATGACGGCGACCGTGATCGGACTCTTGCGGTTCGGCTTCTCTCTCGTTTTTGGCATCGCGGTGTCCGTTCTTTTTGCGGGGGTCGAGCCTACGCGGAAGAACAGACGCGTCACCGCGCTGCTCTGCGTCGTCTTTCTGTTCGTCCAGACCGCAAGCTGGAGGTTCCTGGGGCTGAATCTGACCTCCAAGCTGTATCCGCTGCTGATTCATCTGCCGCTCATCGTGATCTTTTCTTTATACTATAAGCGCCCGTGGCGCATCGCCGCCGTCAGCGTGCTTTCCGGCTATCTGTGCTGTCAGGCGCCGCGCTGGATCGGATTCCTTGCAGGTGCCGCCCTGGGCAGCAGGCTTGCAGATCACATCTTTTATATTGCATCGATATTCCTGTTCTACTATTTTTTAAGACGATATGTGGCCGGCTCCATTCGACAGCTTATGGGGCTTTCCGTGAAAGCCTGCTTGTTTCTGGGCGGTGTTCCGCTTTTCTATTATCTGTTCGATTACACCACCACAATCTACACCAACGTGCTTTACAGCGGCGCGGAATGGGCGGTACAGTTCATGCCCTCCATGATATCTGTTTTTTATTTTGTGTTTATCATCCTGTACTATGCGGAAACACGCAAGCAGGCAAGCCTCCAAAGAGAGCGGGACATGTTGGACGCGCAGCTCCGGCTGGCACAAGCCGAGTTTGCATCCCTGCGGCAGCTGCAGCTTTGCGCGGCGACCTATCGACACGATATGCGCCATCATTTTGCGCTGCTACAGGGTCTGGCCTCCAAGGGGCAGATTGAGCCGCTCAAGGAATATCTGCAAACCGCGCAATCCGATATGGACGCGATCACGCCTATCCGCTTTTGCGAAAACGAGACCGTCAATCTGATTTTATCCGCCTACGCTTCCCGGGCAAAGCAAGCAGAAATCCTGATTTCGATTGACGCGCGGCTGCCCGACGGGCTTGAGATCAGCGACACCGAGCTTTGCTCCCTCCTGTCGAATGCTCTGGAAAACGCCATTTATGCCTGCGAAAAAATCGCCGACAAAAGCGGCCGCATGATCCGCCTGCGCATATACTCCAAAAATCAAAAGCTGTGCATTGATATTCAAAACACTTATCTGACCGAACCGGTCTTCCAGCAGGGGCTTCCCGTCTCAGAAGAACCCGGTCACGGTTTTGGCGCGAAAAGTATGGCGCATATCGTGGAAAAGCACGGGGGCATCTATCAGTTTTCCATCAAGGACGGCTACTTTATCTTTCAGGCAACCGCATAAGAGATTTCGGCAAAATGCATCGCCTTCCCAGCCGAACCCAAACTTATCCTATGATTTGCACTTTTTGTTAAAATACGATTTACAGACACGTTTTTATTCGGTAAAATAGAAGAGAATAAATTTTGCAGGAGGTCTCGCATCATGGTCATTACCATTACACTCAACCCCGCGATGGACCGTACATTGCGTATTGATACACCACTTCAGCCAAATGCCCTAAACCGTGCTGTTTCCAGCACCGTCGAACCGGGCGGCAAGGGCATCACCGTTGCGCGCGCGATCAAAGCGATCGGCGGCCCGAGCATCGCACTGGGATTTTCCGCCGGCTCCAACGGCCGCGCGCTCAAGGACGCACTGACCTCAATGGATATCCACCATAGCTTTGTGGACGTGCCGGGTCAAACCCGTGTCAACATCCAAATCATCGCACCGGGTGGCCAGCACACCGAAATCAACGAGCCCGGCTACAAAATTGCGGACGGCGACTTCCTGCGGTTCCTCGGGCGGATTGAAAACCATCTGGATGATGGCAATATTTTCGTGCTGTCCGGCTCTACCCCGCCCGGATTCTCCCTTAAAAATTACGGGAAGATTTGCAAGACCATCAAGCAGGCGGGCTGCAAGCTGATTGTCGATGCCAGCGGCGATGAGCTGCTCGAAGCACTCAAGCACAACCCCGATGTTGTCAAGCCCAACATTTTCGAGCTCGCGGAAATTTTCGGCGCACAGCCATCCATCGACCCCGAGGTCGTTGCTGTCAGCGCACGCAAGCTGCTTGATATGGGCGCGCAAACTGTTTGTGTCTCCATGGGCCGCGAGGGTGCGGTCGTCGTGTCGCAGGACAACCGCCAGGGGCTGTTTGCGAACACCAACCCCAAGATCATCGAGGAGGGTGCGGTGGGCACAGGCGACTCGATGGTCGCCGCATTTGCCAACGGCATGCGCCAGAATATTGATCTGGAGGAGATCACCAAATTTGCTGTTGCCGCCGGCCGCGCATGTGCGCGTCTTCCCGGTACGCAAATGGCAACGCTCAAGCAGGTCTATCAGGTCTACGAAACCGTGCAGCTCTTTACGCTCGACCCCATCCCGAGCGAAGCCGCACCGCAGTGACCTCAAACCGCCGCCGCGCATGCTTTTCTTTGTAAAAACGCAGCTTTTGCGCGGTCATTATCTCCATGCAGTCAAAAACAGACCACCCATCGGGTGGTCTGTTTCTATTTATGATATTTTCCGCCGCTTAGGATATTGAGCGCGCGATAAATCTGCTCCAGCAGCATGACCCGCGCCAAATGATGGGGAAAGGTCATGGGGGACATCGACAGCCGCATCCCCGCCTCACGCTTGAGGCTTTCGTCCAGTCCGCACGAGCCGCCAATGAGAAAACACAGCTTGGAGATGCCGCGCGTGGTCATATCGCCGATCCGATCTGCAAACGCACGGCTTTCAAGTTCGCCGCCCTCAATGCACAGCGCGATGACGGCGGCGCCTGCCGGAATCTTGGCGCGAATCGCATCGGCTTCCTTGGCAAGCATCGCCGCAATTTCGCCCTGGGACGGATTCTGCGGCAAACGCTGCTCGGGCAGCTCTATTATTTCCAGTTTGCAATATGCGGATAGCCGTTTTTCGTATTCCGCGACCGCCTGCGCCCAGAATTTTTCTCCCAGCTTGCCCACGCACAGGATTTTTACAGACAGCATGCCCGCGCCTCCGCATGCAGCGCAATCGGCTGCTCCATCGCTTCGCGCGGCGCGACATACAGCTCGCACGATGCACCTGCATCGTCAATCGCCTGCCGCGTTTCGCGGAAGGCAAGCAGCGGACTGTTATTCTTTTCGCTCAAATGCGCGAGAATCAGCGTGCTTGTGCCGTTTTCGACCAGCTTTGCCGCGCACATGGCGCAATCGGGATTGGACAAATGCCCGCGCGGGCCGCTGACCCGCTGCTTGAGCGGCCACGGATACGCCCCCGTTTGCAGCAAATACGGATCGTGGTTGGATTCGAGCACGACCGTGTCGCAGCCCGTAAGCTGCTCAAGCACCGCGCCTGGCACGAATCCCAAATCGGTCGCAAACCCGAAGCGGCTGCCCTGCCCTTCGAGCACATAGCCCACGCTGTCCGCCGCGTCGTGCGGTGTCAGAAAGGTATGTACGGCGAGCTGCCCCACTGTCAGGTGCATACCGCCGTCAAACGCGCGCAGCTTGCCCTCGGCAAGCGGATGCTTGTGTGTCAGCGCCTCCGCTGTCGCGCGTGTGGCATAGAGCGGAATGTCATATTTTTTGACGAAGGTTGCAAGACCCTTGATATGGTCGATGTGCTCATGGGTAATCAGCACCGCGTCCAAATCCGGAATGTCGAGCTTCAGCTTTGCAAGCGACTGCCGCAGGCTGCGCACAGACACACCGAGGTCGATGAGCACCCGTGTTCCGTCCGCACAGTACAGCCCGCAGTTTCCCGAGGAGCCGCTTGCAATGCTGTAATAGAAGCGTTCCTGCATGTTTTACTTCGCTTCCGCGAGGCCGCTGTCGCTGTCCGGAATCTCCGCCCGATACATATCTGCGCCAAGCTCAACGAATTTCTCCACCAGATTTTCGTAGCCGCGCTCGATGTTCTGCACCTGCTCCACCTGCGTGACACCCTTGGCCGCCAGACCCGCGATGACCATTGCCGCGCCCGCGCGCAAATCATACGCGCGCACCGGTGCCGCAGTCAGCTCGGTCACACCCTCGACAACCGCAATCTTGCCGTCCACATGAATCTTTGCGCCCATGCGCGCCAGCTCCTCGGTGTAGCGGTAGCGGTTATCCCACACACCCTCGGTGACGATGCTCGTGCCCTGTGCAAGGCAGAGCGCGGTAGTCAGCTGCGGCTGCATATCGGTCGGAAAGCCCGGATAGGGCATGGTCTTAACGTTTGCCTTGCACAGCTCTCCGGTGCGGCGCACCAGCAGCGCATCGTCAAACTCATCGACCTCCACACCCATCTCGGTCAGCTTTGCGGTGATGCACTCCAGATGCTTCGGTATGATGTTCTTGATGAGCACCTGACCGCCGGTCGCCGCGACCGCCGCCATAAAGGTGCCCGCTTCGATTTGGTCGGGGATAATGGAGTACGCGCCGCCGTGCAGGCGCTCCACACCGCGGATTTTGATGACATCGGTGCCTGCGCCTCTTACATCCGCACCCATTGAGTTGAGGAAGTTTGCA
>CAZOJP010000041.1:0-17354 GCA_964580155.1 uncultured Intestinibacillus sp.
CGCCTCAAGGAGGTCTGCGACATTCCGGTGTTCCACGACGACCAGCACGGCACCGCGGTCACCTGCGCCGCCGCGATGATCAATGCCTGCCGCCTGACAGGGCGCAAGCTCGAGGACATTCGCCTGTGCGTCAACGGCTGCGGCGCGGCCGCCATTTCGGTCACAAAGTTCCTGATGTACCTCGGCGTGCGCGACGTGATCATGTGCGAGCGCTTCGGCATCGTGTGTGAGGGCGACGAGCGGCTCAATCCCGCGCAGGCGGAAATGGCGCGCGTGACAAACCGCGCGCACATGACCGGCACGCTGGCCGATGCGGTGCGCGGCGCGGATGTGTTCTTCGGGCTGTCCGGTCCGCAGGTGCTGACGAGCGAGATGGTCGCGACGATGGCGCCCGAGCCGATGGTGTTTGCGATGGCAAACCCCGTGCCGGAAATCTGGCCGGAGGACGCGAAAAAGGGCGGCGCCGCCGTGGTCGGCACGGGGCGCTCGGACTATCCCAACCAGATTAACAACGTGCTCGCGTTCCCGGGCATTTTCCGCGGTGCGCTCGATGTGCGCGCAAGCGACATCAACGAGCAGATGAAGATGGCGGCGGCCTATGCGATTGCGCACGTCATTCCCGACGGGGAGCTGACGGACGAGAATATCATGCCGGCTGCGTTCGATGCGCGCGTCATCCGTGCGGTGGCGCAGGCGGTGGCGCAGGCGGCGCGGGACAGCGGCGTTGCGCGCATCTGAAAACGCGCAAAAATCGTTCAAAATTTCACGAATAGCGTTTGACTTTGCCGCGCACTTCTTATACAATAGATTCGTACAAAATGGGCTGCGGTGCCCGTGAGTGAAAGTATATGGAGGTAAGAAATATGTTAGATCCGAAAAAGGTACGCCTGGGCATCTGCCCGATTGGCTGGTCCAATGACGATATGTGGGATCTCGGCGACGAGAACACCTTCCAGCAGTGCATTTCCGAGATGAAGCTGGCCGGCTTTGACGGCTGCGAGGTCGGTCACAAGTATCCCGAGGACAAGGCTGTGCTCAAGCACATGCTCGACGTGCGCAACCTGACGATTGCGTCCAAGTGGTTCTCTTCCTTCCTCGTCGACAAGCCGTACGAGGAGACCGAGCGCGAGTTCATCAAGGAGCTGGAGTACCTGTCCTATGTTGGCGCGACTGCGATCAACATTTCCGAGCAGTCCGGCTCGATCCAGGGCATGGAGGACAAGCGCGTCCTCAAGGACAAGCGCACCCTGACCGACGAGGAGTGGGATCGCTTCACGGACGGCCTCAACAAGCTGGGCAAGCTGTCCCTTGAGAAGTACGGCATCCGCTCCTGTTTCCACCACCACATGGGCACGGTCTGCCAGACGGTCGAGGAGACCATCCGCCTGATGGAAAACACCGATCCCAAGTATGTGTTCCTGTGCTTTGACACCGGCCACTTCACCTTCGCAGGCGAGGATCCGGTTGAGGTTCTGGGCAAGTTTGCAGACCGCGTCGGCCATGTGCACCTGAAGAATATGCGCATGCCGATCGTTGAGAAGGTCAAGGCGGAGGACTGGTCCTTCCTGAAGGCTGTTCGCAACGGCGCGTTCACCGTTCCGGGCGATCCGGACGGCTGCGTTGACTTTGACGCTGTCTTCGAGATCCTCGACAAGGCGGGCTACGAGGGCTGGATCATGGTCGAGGCGGAGCAGGACCCCGCGAAGGCCAATCCGTTCGAGTACTCCAAGATGGGCCGCGAGTATATCACCGCGCACACCGGTCTGTGCGGCCAGGTCAAGCTCTAAGTCACATCCTTTCGCATTTTCCAAAGCCGGCTCCTGCGGGGGCCGGCTTTTTCGCGCCTTGCGCACCCCGCGCGCTTGTGGTATGATAAATCAAAACAGCTTGAGAGGGGACACACGCATGCAGGCAAACTACGAAATCACCCCGGACGATTATCTCGCATTTAATATGAGCTTTCTCAAAAACGACAAGCGTCTGCGCGGGCGGCTGCGGCGCGCCCAGATTACAGGCGCCGTTGTGATCCTCGCGGCGGGCGGCATCTACTACGGACTGGCAAAGCAGCCCTCGGGCGCGGCGCTCGGCGCGTTCGTGTTTGGCGCGTTCATCTATGCGCTGTTCATCCCGTTTTCGGTGCGCAACAGCGTGCAAAAGCATGTGCTGACCGTGCTCAAAAAGGGGAGCGGCACGGCGTGCGGCGACAAGACCCTGACCCTTGAGGAAGAGCAGGTGCGGCTGACGGGCGAGGGCGAGGACAGCGCATATGATTACGCCGCGATTGACCGCATCGTAACCGACAAAGCGCATTATTTCCTCTTTCTCGGCCCGATGGAGGCGCTGATCCTGCCGTTTCGCGCGTTTGCAGATGCGGACGAGCGCGAAGCGTTTGCGGCGACCCTGCAGCGCAGGATTGACGCGGCGAAAGCGTAACGGTTGCACCCAGAGCACGGCGTGCCCCATCCGGGGGTGCGCCGTGTTTTTTAATCGCGCCGTTATGGGCAGATATTTACAACACTCCTGCGGATATGCTATACTGGTTTTAGTCATTTCTTACAGGAACGGAATAAAACAGAAAGGGAGGATGCCGCCTTGGAGCAATATCGCTTGATTTTAGTCGACGATGAGGAAAACCTGCGCAGGGGCATCATCAACCGCATCGATTGGGAAAAGCACGGCTTTACGGTCGTCGGTGAGGCGGAAAACGGCTGCAACGGACTGGAGCTTGCCGAGCAGACCCGGCCGGATGTTATCATCAGCGACATCAAAATGCCGTTTATGGACGGACTGGAAATGAGCCGCCAAATCCTGCGGGCGCAGCCCAACGTCAAGATCATCCTGCTGTCGGGTTTCGATGATTTCGAGTACGCGCAGGAAGCGATGGCGCTCGGCATTTCGGAATACATCCTCAAACCCATCAGCGCGGACGAGTTTGAAGCGGTGCTCGACAAGCTGCATGCGCGCATCACGGATGAAGTGCAGCAGCAGCGCAGCATCGAGCGCCTGCGCGAGCATTATCGCCGCAGCCTGCCCGTGCTGCGCGAGCAGCTGCTGCACCGCATGCTCGACCGGCCGCTCGGGGAGGATCCGGTGGCGGATATGGCGCGCTTTGAGGTCGATCTGCGCGCGGGCTGCTATACCGTTGCATACCTGCGCGCGGACGCACCGGCGCACGGGATGAACGAGTCGCCTGAGCTTGTGCCCGTGTCGGTGCGCGAGCTGGTGGAAAACCGGCTGACAAAAGTCGGGTTTCGCTTTCAGTGCGTCATTCGGGGCGACTGTGCGGTATTGATCGTGCTGCTCGAGGACGCGGACGGTATGCCTGCCCTCATCGATACGCTGGACGGCGTGTGCGCGATGGGGGAGCGCAGCCTCGGGCTGGCGCTGAGCGCGGGCATCGGCCTGCCCGTGACCGATCCCAAGACGATTTATCGGTCCACACAGGGCGCGCGCGAGGCGCTCGGCTACCGCACGCTGACGGGCACGGGGCGCGCCATTTATATCGGGGACATCGAGCCCAATCCGTCCGCGCGCTTCGCGTTCGACGAGCAGGCGCTCAAGCGTCTGATAGACGACATCAAGCTCGGCAAAACCGCGCAGCTGTCCGCGGATGCGGAGACGCTCGTGCGCTGCTGCTGCGCGGAGGGCCGGTCGGTGCAGCAGTACCGCTTTTGCGTCATGACCATCCTGACCGAGCTGGGCAAGCTGACGCAGGTGTACCAGCTCGACCTCAGCGGCTTCCGGCTGGAGCAGTTTCTCGAGGGCGCATCGCCTGCCGCCCTGCTCCGGCAGCTGACCGCACTCAGCCTTCAGCTTGCGGAATCAATCGGACACGGACGCAGCCGTTCGGCAAGCCAGCTTGTCGAAAATGCCAGGGAATACGTTGCGGCGCACTACGGCGAGCCGGCGCTGTCCGCTGAGCGCGTGTGCGCGCACCTGCACGTCAGTCCGTCGTACTTTTCCGCCTTGTTCAAGCGCGAAACCGGGGAAAACTTTGTCGCGCACCTGACACGCGTCCGTCTGGAGCGCGCCGTCGAGCTGCTGCGCACAACCGACGATAAGGCGTACATCATCGCGGAAAAGATCGGGCTGCTCGACCCCAATTATTTCAGCTACGTCTTCAAAAAACAATACGGCGTTTCGCCGTCGAAATATCGGGAAGGAATGCAATGAAACATGCACCGCGCAAGCTGTGGAAAATGCTCGGACAGGGTCGTCTACAGATCATGCTCGCGATTTCGTTCACGGCGATGACCGCGCTCGCGCTCATCGCGTTTGGGCTGTCCATTTACTTCCGGTATGCCGATCAGGTGACCGACCGCGCAGCGAGCGACAATCTGCGTATCGTCGGGCAGATCAGCACCTCGATCGACACCTATTTGCGCAACATGATGCGCATTTCGGATACCATGTACTACACCGTCATCAAGAACACCGATCTGGCGGAAAAATCGCTGACCGAGCAGATGAACCTGCTGTACGAATCGGGGCGCGAGCACGCGCTGTCCATCGCGGTGTTTGACCGCAGCGGGCAGCTCATCGCGTCCGTGCCCCAGTCGCGGCTCAAAAAGAGTGCGGCGCCGGAAAAGCAGGAGTGGTTTCAAAATGCCTTCGGACACATCGAAAATTTTCACTTCTCCCTGCCGCATGTGCAAAATCTGTTTGAAACGCGTGAGCCGCGCTATCGCTGGTGCATTTCGCTCAGCCGCGCGGTCGAGCTGACGCGCGCGGGCAGCATCGCGCAGGGGCTGCTGCTCGTGGACATCGATTTCAGCAGCTTTCGGCAGCTGTGCGAGTCGGGCGCGCTCGCGGATTCGGGCTATCTGTATCTGATTGACGACCGCGGCAATCTGGTCTATCATCCCAACCAGCAGCTCGTCCATACCGGGCTGTATGTTGAAAACACGGCCGCCGCGGCAAAATACGAGGACGGCAACCACATCGAGACCTTCCGCGGCGAGCGGCGCATGGTGACCGTGCGCACAATCGGCTACACCGGATGGAAGCTCATCGGCGTGACGCCGCTTGCCGAGCTGGAAACAGGGCTGTTCCCCAACTGGCTGTTCTTTGTGTTTTTCATGCTGCTCGTCGTGCTGATGATGGCGGCGGCGAACACCTTTCTGTCCTCGCGCATCACGGTGCCGCTGCGGCGGCTGGAGCGCTCGGTAAACCAGCTGGAGGCCGGCGATCTGCACGCGGAAATCGCGGTCGGCGGTTCGTACGAGGTGCGTCACCTCGGGCAGGCAATCCGCTCGATGGCGGGGCAGATGCGCCGCCTGATGGACGACATTGTGCGCGAGCAGGAGGCCAAGCGCAAAAACGAGCTTGAGGTTTTGCAGGCGCAGATCAATCCGCATTTTCTCTATAATACGCTGGATTCCATCATCTGGATGGTGGAAAACGAGCGTTATGACGAGGCGATCCGCATGGTCACCGCGCTGGCGCGGCTGTTTCGCATCAGCCTCAGCAAGGGGCGCAGCATCATCCCGCTGTCGCAGGAGCTGTCCCACGCAAAAAGCTATCTAACCATTCAGGGCATGCGCTACAAGGACAAATTTGTGGTGGAAACCGCGCTCGATCCCGCGCTCGGCGCGCTTTTGTGCCCCAAGCTGGTCATTCAGCCGCTGCTGGAAAACGCGATTCTGCACGGCATGGAATACATGGACGGGGACGGGCGCATCGTCATTCGCACCCTGCAGCGCGGGGACGAGCTGCACATCGAGATTGAAGACAACGGCATGGGCATCCGCCCCGAGCTGGTGCGCACGCTGCTGTCCCCGGATTTTCAGGGCGAGGGCGGCACGCATCCGCGCGATCGCAAGGGCTACGGCCTGCGCAATGTGCACGAGCGCGTGCGGCTGTACTACGGCGCGCCCTACGGCGTGGAGATCGAGAGCGAGCCCGACTGCGGCACGCTGGTGCGCATCCGGCTGCCCATGCAGCGCGACGACGAACAGAAAACAGGGGGAAACACATGAGACATCGCTTAAAATATGTTGTGTTTTTGCTGCTGCTGCTCGCGCTCGGCACGGGAATGGCGCTGACGACGCGCGGCAATCCGGAAAAGCCGGTGCGCATGATGAGCCTCATTGTGGCCGAGACCACGCTGCCGGAAAACGCGGCGCTGCGCGAGGGCGCGCTGCACGCGGCGGACGAATACAAGGTCGATCTGTCCATCATCACGCTGAGCCGTCCGAACGACGCGCAGGAGCAGGCGTACCTGATTGCGCGCGAGGTGTCCAACGGGGCGCAGGCGATTTTGCTGTCCGCGGCAGATCGCGCCGCGCTTGCGCCTGCCATCGAAACGGCAGGCGTGCCCGTCGTCACGTTCCAGTCCGGCGTGGACGGTGCGCCCGTTGCGGTGCACCTGTCCGCCGATCAATACGGCATGGGAACGGCGCTCGGGCGCAGCATCGAGCAAAAGCACCGCACGGTCGCCGTCGTTTGCGCGGTTGACGGCGAAATGGCGAACCGCACCGATTACCGCAACCGCCTGCGCGGACTGTGCGACGCGCTTGCAAACGCGGGAGGCACCTGCGAGGCACTGACCGTGTCGAGCGATGAGATTGCCACCCCGGCCTTTGCCAACCGGCTGCGGCAGCGCGGCATCACCGCGGTCGCGGCGCTCGACAGCGGCACGCTCGAGCGCATGCTCGGCACCTTGTCCGGCGCAGGCTTGCAGGCATACGGCTTTGGCGCGACCTCGGCGCTGCTGACCGCACTCGAAAACGATCCGGACGGTGCGCTTGTCGTGCAGGATGATTTCTCCATGGGGTTTCTTGCGGTGCGCGAGGCATACCGCATACTGGACGGGGAAAAGGTCCAGAAAGAAGGCGCAATCGGCTATCGGCTGATTACAGCGGAGCATTTGTACGATTTTGCCAATCAGCAGCTTTTGTTCCCAATCGGACAGTGAGGAGGCACGCTATGAAACGATTACTCGCGGCGGCGCTTGTGCTGTGTCTGTGCACGGGCTGCGCCGAGTCCGGCAGCGGCGTGCGCAACCTGCGCATCGGCGTCTGCCTGTACTTGCAGGAGGACACGTTTATCAGCCTGATGGCGGAGGATATGCAGCGCGCGGCAAAGGCGATTGAGCAGGAAAAAAACGTGCGGCTGACCCTGACCTTCCGCGATGCGCAGTACAGCCAGACGAGGCAAAACGAGCAGGCATCCGCATTCCTCGAAAAGGGCTACGATGTGCTGCTCGTCAATGTCGTGGATCGCACCGCTGCCGCGTCGCTCATCGACAAGGCGAAAAACGCGAACACGCCGATCATTCTCTTCAACCGCGAGCCGGTGGAGGAGGATCTGCGCCGCTATGACAAGGCGTATTACGTCGGCGCGGATGCGGCGGAGTCCGGAACGTTGGAGGGGCAGCTCCTCAGCGACCAATACGCCGCCGACCCCGCCTCGCTCGACCGCAACGGCGATGGCCGGCTGCAATATGTCATGCTGGAGGGCGATCAGGGGCATCAGGATTCGGTCATTCGCACGGACTATGTCATCAAGCAGCTCACCGAAGCGGGCATCAAGACCGATAAGCTTGCGACCGGCATCGCAAACTGGCAGCGCGTGCAGGCGAGCACCAAAATGGCGCTTTGGCTGGAGCAGTACGGGAGCCGCATCGAGGCGGTCATCGCGAACAACGACGATATGGCGCTCGGCGCACTCGATGCAATCGACGCAGCGGGGATTGTACCGCGGCCCGCGGTGGTTGGCATCGACGGCACACCGGCGGGACTGGAAGCGGTCGCCACGCGCCGGATGCTGGGCACGGTTTACAACGATGCCGCGGGGCAGGCGCGCAAGGTGATCCGCCTTGCGTACGCGCTTGCGCAGGAGGAGGGGGTCGACCGCTTCACAATGCGCGACGGCAAATATCTCATTTCGCCCTATACCCTCGTGACACCGGAGAACGTCTCCCAGTTTACCCCGTAAACGCACAAAAAACAAGGGTGGAAACCATGAACGGTTTCCACCCTTGTTTTGCGTAATAAAAGAAGAAAGGGGAGAGATGTGAGCGTTACTTTTTGCGGTACTTCGACATGTCGATTGCGACTGCGACCGCGATGATGATGCCCTTGATAATCTGCTGCCACATCGGGGAGATGCCGATGAACTGCAGACCGTACTGAATGACCTGGAAAATCAGCACGCCGGACAGGATGCCGGAGACCTTGCCGACGCCGCCGTTGAGCGACACGCCGCCGACGACGCACGCCGCGATCGCGTCCAGCTCATAGCCGACACCGTAGTTGTTCGTCGCGCCCGCGGTACGCGCCGCTTCGAGCACGCCGCCCACGCCATACAGCGCGGAAGCCAAAATGAAGATGCCCATGATGGTGGCGAACACGTTGATGCCGGACACGACAGCCGCCTCGCGGTTGCCGCCGATGGCGTAAACGTTCTTGCCGAAAACCGTCTTATTGAGCACAAACCAGATGATGAGGATAAAGACGATTGCAATCGGAATCAGGATGGAAATGTTCGAGAACAGCTTGCCGACGATGGGCAGATTCTTGAACCAATCCCACTGGAGCAGACGCTTCTGCCCAATCAGCGCGAAGTCGGGGCGGATGCCGCCGATCGGCTGGGAGTTGTTGGGCGGCATGTCGAAATAGAGCGAGCATGCGCCGTAAATCATGACCTGCACCGCCAGCGTGGCGACGAAGGGGTGCATATCGAACCGTGCCACAAGAAAGCCGTTGACCGCGCCGAAGCAAATGCACGCGAGGATGCCGAGGATAATCGGGATGAGCGGCGTGATCTGCGGCAGGTCGGGGAAGAAGCGGTTTGCATATGTCGCGGTTTGCATCATGGAGGCCGAGACGACCGCGGACAGACCGACCATGCGGCCTGCGGAAAGGTCGGTGCCTGCAATCAGCAGGGTGAAGCACACGCCCAGCGCGATGATGACACGCGGAGAGGCCTGCGCGAGAATATCCTTGAGAACCTTAATCTGCATGAAGGAGTGCTCCTTGAAGCAGATGACCACAACCAAAACCGCAAGCGCGAGGATGATTGCGTTATTGAGCAGAAAATCGTGTGTGCGCTGCGGACTGAGGTGGATGACGTCCTCGGGCTGGCATTTTTTGAGCCCTGCAAAGCCGATGCCGAGAAACGCAACGCCGATGATACCGATGAACCACGGAAGGTCAAACAGCACCTTGTACAGGTCGGCGGCATTTTCCACAAGGTTGAGGACAACCGCCGCGACAAGCATGACGATGCCGATGATGATGCGCTGCGTATAATACTTTTTGCAGGAAATATCTCGTTCCTTTGTCATTGTGAGACCCCCCGTTGTTACATGAATTGTGTCGCCAGACGCATGACCTCAAGCTGATCGGCGTCCTTCTTTTCCAGGATGCCGGACTGACGGCCTGCGCACATGACCATGACGCGGTCGCTCATGCCGAGCAGCTCGGGCATTTCGGAGGAGATCATGATGATCGCCTTGCCCTGCGCGGCAAGCGTTTGCATAATGGTGTAGATTTCGTACTTCGCACCCACGTCGATGCCGCGCGTGGGTTCGTCCAGAATGAGGATATCCGGCTCGGTCAGCAGCCAGCGGGCAAGCAGCACCTTTTGCTGGTTGCCGCCCGACAGGTTCTGCATGAGCTCGGCCATCGACGGTGTCTTGGTGCGCAGCTGGGCGTTGGAATCGCTTGCAGCCTTCATGCGCGCCTTGTCGTCGAGCACGCCGCCGTGTGCAAAGCTCTTCTGCGCGGCAATAACCGTATTGTCCAGGATGGACAGGCAGCCGAAGATGCCGGTTGCGCGGCGCTCCTCGGTCAGCAGGGCGATTTTGTGGCTCTTGGCATCGGCCACGTTTTTGGCGCGATAGGGCTGGCCGTTGACCGTCATTTCGCCCGATGC
Source organism: uncultured Intestinibacillus sp. (assembly GCA_964580155.1). Classification (GTDB taxonomy): domain Bacteria; phylum Bacillota; class Clostridia; order Oscillospirales; family Butyricicoccaceae; genus Intestinibacillus. The sequence goes on from CAZOJP010000041.1 coordinate 9,880, forward strand.
AATACCGCGCAGGCCGAAAATCGCCTCGACAAGCTCGGTGCGCTGTGCGCCGACCAGACCGCCGATGCCGAGAATCTCGCCGCGGCGCAGCGTGAAGGAAACATCGCGGAAGGAGCGCGGCGCGCTCGCCGTCAGCCCCTTGACCTCGAGGATGGTGTCCTCGCCGGTTTCGTAGGTCTTGGGCGGGAAGCGGTTCGTCAGCTCGCGGCCGACCATGCGGCTGATGATGAGGTCGGTTGTCAGCTCCTTGGAAGGCCAGGTGCCGACATAGGTGCCGTCGCGCATGATGGTGACCTCGTCGGATATTTTGAGGATTTCCTCCATCTTGTGCGAAATGTAGATGATGGCGCGGCCTTCGCTGCGCAGCTGATTGATGATGCGGAACAGACGCTCGACCTCGTCCTCGGTCAGCGAGGAGGTCGGCTCGTCCATGATGATGATTTTGGAATCGTAGCTGACCGCCTTGGCGATTTCGACAAGCTGCAGGGTCGACGCGGACAGCGTGCCCGCGAGCACCGCGGGGTCGATGTCCAGATCGAGCTGCTTGAACAGCCGGCGGGTCTGCTCGTACATTTTTTTATGACTGACGGCAATGCCGCTCTTGGGGAAGCGGCCGAGCCAGATATTTTCCATAACCGGGCGGAACCGAATCGGGTGCAGTTCCTGGTGGATCATGGAGATACCCAGATCCAACGCCATTTTAGAGCCGGTGATATTGCGTTTTTGACCGTCGAAAATGATTTCTCCGGCGTTTTCCTGATAGATTCCGAACAGACACTTCATCAGCGTCGATTTGCCTGCGCCGTTTTCTCCCATCAGTGCGTGCACCGTGCCCGGGCGCACATGAAGCTGCACGTTTTCCAGCGCCTTCACGCCCGGAAAATACTTGTAGATGCCGTTCATCTCGAGAATATAGTCTCCCATGGCTTTCCTCCTTGTGGTGAAGGTCGGGACAAGTGGAACGGGAGTGCATTGCCTCCCGTTCCATCGCCCGCATGCATCCCCGTGGGGATGGGGTCACTTATTTCATATAATCCTTGTAGTTGTCTGCCGTGACCTTGACATAGGGAATCCAGACATACTTGCTGTCGGTCACTTCATAGCCCACGGTGTCCTTCGTGATGTCCTGACCGGCGGCAGCGGCAGCGGCGATCTTGACGGTTGCCGCGCCCTGGTTGGCCGCGTCGTTCAAAACTGTGCCGAGCAGCGAGCCTTCGCTCATAGCCTGCAGCGCAGCGTCTGTTGCGTCAACGCCGACGACCGGTGTGAACTTCGATGCGTCGCCCGTGTTGTAGCCGGCGGCCTTGAGCGCCTCAAGTGCGCCGAGTGCCATATCGTCGTTGTTGCACAGAATAGCTTCCACGTTTTCAACGCCCTTTGCAGCCAGCAGAGAGGTGACGAGGTCGGTCGCCTTGACCTTATCCCAGTATGCGGTATCTTCGCCCAGCTTATCCACTTCGATGCCCGCAGCTTCGATCGCCTTGACCGAATACTCGGTGCGCAGTGTCGCGTCCTGGTGGCCCGGCTCGCCCGTAATCATCAGATACTGCAGCTTGCCGTCCTTGTTGCGGTCGGTTTCCGGATGCGCCTTCCAGTAGTCCACGATGATCTCGCCGGACATTGTGCCCGATTCCTCGGCCTTCGCGCCGACATACCAGATCTTATCATAAGACTGCATGACGTCCGCTTCGGGCTCGCGGTTGAAGAATACGATCGGCAGGCTCTCCGCCTTTGCCTTTTCGACGAGGGGAGCCGCTGCGGTGCGGTCAACAGCGTTAATCGCGAGCGCGTTCACGCCCTTGGTGATAAAGGTATCGACCTGATCGTTCTGGGTCGGCTGCTTGTTCTGCGAGTCCTGCAGATCAATCGCGGAGCCCAGCTCGCTCGAGGTGTCGCTCATCGCCTTGCGTACGTTCGTCATAAACGTATCGTCAAACTTGTAAATGCAAGCGCCGATGGAAACCTTGGAATAATCGGCCGCGCCCGGGGTCGATGTGCCTGCGTCAGGTGTTGTGCCGGGTGCCGGATCCTTTGCAGCGCCGCAGCCTGCCAATACGGAAGCTACCATGCAGCCCGCCAGTGTCAGCGCGAGTACCTTGTTTTTGCTCATGTCATTTTCCTCCTGCATCTGTTCCATGTGTGCGGAGCGCCCATCGGGCCGGCTCCGTCGTTGTTGTTACCATGATAATGAATTTTTACGTGAATTACTCTATAAAATTTTACGCTCTTTCTTGATATTTTTAGGGTATGCTGTTCAACAATGCCGTATAAGATGAGCTGTAATTGGACAGTGTGCACAAATAGCGGACGGAAAGACGCTTGCATAACAGGAAAAAGCGCGGTATGATAACAGCACAAACCGCAATGGCAAAGGAGGGGCGACATGGCAACGCTCAAGGAACTCGCCGCATACACGGGTGTGTCTGCGGCAGCGATTTCGCGCATTTTGAACAACGACCCGACGATGAGCGCCAGCGAGGACACGCGCGCGCGTGTGCTGGAGGCGGCAGGCAAGCTCAACTATGCCGAAACCAAAAGCCGCAAGGGGCGCTCGCTCAAGTGCACGCTGCGCCTGGGGCTGGCCGAGATGCTCTCGCCGGCCGAGCAGCTTGACGATCCGTACTACCTCTATTTAAAGAGCTTTGTCGAGGAGGAGTGCGCGGCGCGCAAAATGGCGATGCGTCCGCTGCGCCAGACCGCGGACGGCTTTGCGTATGAGGAGGAAACGCCGCTTGACGGCATCATCGCCATCGGTATTTTTACGCGCGGACAAATCGCGTCGCTGCGCGCGCTAAGCGACAATGTCGTGTTTCTGGATTCCTCGCCGGACGAGCTGCACAGCGATTCGGTCGTCATCAATTTCCGGCTGGGCATCGAAACCGCGCTGTCGCACCTGTTTTCCATCGGGCATACGCGCCTCGGTTTCATCGGCCCGGCGAAAAAGCTCGACGACTGGAAGCAGCCCGCGCCCGAGGTGCGGCGCGCGCTGTTCATCCGCTATATGCGGCAGCGCGGCGCCTATGACGCGCGCTATCTGCTGACCGCGCCCATGAATGCGGCGGAGACCGCCGCGCGGCTGCGCGCACACATCCAAAAGGGCGCACCGCTGCCCACCGCCTACCTGACCGCCAACGAGGAAAACGCGATCGGCGCGGTGCGCGCCCTGCGCGAGAGCGGCCTGCGCGTGCCCGAGGACGTGTCCATCATCTCCTTTAATGATACGCCGCTGTCCGAGCTGATCGAGCCGCCGCTGACCTCGATTTCCACGCATCTGCGCGAGATGTGCGCGACCGCGGTGCGTCTGGTCATCGAGCGCGCACCCGCACGCGGCAGAGAGCAGCGCACCCTGCCGCAAAAGGTCGTGATTCCGCCCACACTCGTGGTGCGTGACAGCGTTGCGCCCCCATCGGACTGCCTAAAGCAGGAAATGCAAATCGGGTAAAATCACGAAAATTTAATTTTTAGTAAAAATACATTGCGTTTTTTATAGGGATAGAGTAGACTGTAGTCAATCAAAAAAGGAGCGTGACGACATGATTGCTACACAGCTGCTGCGCGATGGACTGCGCGCGGGAAAATGGGACGCGCGGCTGACGAGCCTGTACGGCCGGACGCAGCCTGCAAAGACACGCATCGAAGCCGCTTTGCGCCTGTGGGAGGAGCAGTTCGGGCGCAAGGACTGCGCAGGGGTGTTTTCCGCACCCGGACGCACCGAGCTGGGCGGCAACCACACCGACCACCAGCACGGGCGCGTGCTTGCGGCCTCGGTCAACGTGGATATGCTCGCGGTTGCCGCGCCGACCGGCACGCAGGTCATCCGCGTGTGCTCGGAGGGCTACCCCACGCTGGAAATTTCGCTTGCGTGCTTGCAGCCGGTCGAGGACGAGCGCAACACCTCCGCGGCGCTCATTCGGGGGGTGGCAAGCCGCATCCGCGAGATGGGCTACGAGGTCGGCGGATTTGATGCGTATGTGGTGTCCGATGTGCCGGCAGGCTCGGGGCTGTCCTCCTCCGCGGCGTATGAGGTGCTGCTCGGCACGATGATGAACCACCTGTTTTGCGGCGCGGCAATCTCCGCGGTGCAGATCGCGCAAATCGGGCAGTATGCGGAAAACGTATTTTTCGGCAAGCCCTGCGGCCTGATGGACCAGACCGCGTGCGCGGTCGGCGGTGCGGTTGCGATTGACTTTGCCGATCCTGCCGCGCCCGTGGTCGAGCGCATCGAGGTGGATCTCGCGCGCGAAGGCTACGCGCTGTGCATTCTGGAGTCGGGCGCGGATCACGCGGATTTGACCGATGAGTATGCGGCAATTCCGGCGGAAATGCGCGCGGTCGCGGCCGCACTCGGGCACGAGGTGCTGCGCGAGGTCGATGAGGACGCGTTCCTGGACGCGATTCCGCGCATACGCGAAGGCGCGGGCGACCGTGCGGTGCTGCGCGCGCTGCACTTCTTCGCGGAAAACCGCCGCGCGGCGGACGAGGCCGAGGCGCTGCGGCAGGGCGACTTTGCGCGCTTTCTCGCGCTCATGCGCGATTCGGGGCGGTCGTCGTTTATGTATCTGCAAAACGTATCCTGCCACGCGACGCCGCGCGAGCAGGCGGTTGCGGTCGCGCTTGCGGTCGCGGAGCGTGCGCTCGCAGGCGAGGGTGCGTTCCGCGTGCACGGCGGCGGCTTTGCGGGCACGATTCAGGCGATTGTGCCGCTTGCGCGGCTGGAGGACTTCCGCCGCCGCACCGAAGCGGTGCTCGGCACGGGCAAGTGCCATATCATGTCCATCCGCCCCGAGGGCGGCGTGCAACTTTTGACGATGTAAAAGGAGGATTCACATGGCTATTCTGGTTCTGGGCGGCGCGGGCTATATCGGTTCGCACACGGTGCGCGAGCTGATCGACGCGGGCCGCGACGTCGTGGTGGTCGACAATCTGCAAACCGGCTTCCGCGATGCGGTGCATCCGCGCGCGCGCTTTTATGAGGTCGATATTCGCAATCGCGGCGCGCTTACGCACGTCTTTGAAAGCGAGAAGATCGACGGTGTCATCCACTTTGCTGCGTGCTCACAGGTCGGGGAGTCGATGCACGATCCGCTCAAATATTATGACAACAACCTCGGCGGCACCATCACGCTGCTGCAAACCATGGTGGAGCAGGGGGTTCACAAGCTGGTCTTTTCCTCGACCGCCGCAGCCTATGGCGAGCCCGAGCGCGTGCCGATTCGCGAGAGCGACCGCACCGAGCCGACGAACTGCTACGGAGAGACCAAGCTGTCCATGGAAAAGATGATGCGCTGGGTTTCGTCCGCGCACGGCCTGCGCTACATCGCGCTGCGCTACTTTAATGCGTGCGGCGCGCACTGGGACGGCACAATCGGCGAGTCGCACGCACCCGAAACCCATCTGATTCCGCTCATTTTGCAGGTGCCAAACGGTCAGCGCGACAAGATCAGCATTTTCGGCGCGGATTATGACACCAAGGACGGCACCTGTGTGCGCGATTATATCCACGTCACCGATCTGGCGCAGGCGCACATTCTCGCGCTCGATCGCCTGTTTGCGGGCGGCGAAAGCGATGTATTCAACCTCGGCAACGGCGTGGGCTTTACCGTGCAGGAGGTCATCGAGTGCGCGCGCCGCGTGACCGGGCACGCGATTCCGGCGGAAATCGTTCCGCGCCGCGCGGGTGATCCGGCGCAGCTCATCGCGTCCTCGGACAAGGCGAAGGGCGTGCTCGGCTGGAAGCCGCAGTATGACGACCTTGACACCATCATGTCCACCGCGTGGAGATGGCATCGCGCCCATCCGCACGGCTTTGCATAAGAAGGAGGATGCCGCATGATAGACCGCTCCATCCGGCAGCTTGTCGATTACGGCGTGCGCACCGGACTGCTTGAAGCGTGTGACCGCGCGTATGCGGTCAACGCACTGCTCGAAGAGCTAGGGCGCGACAGCTACACCGATCCGGGCGACGTGCCCGAAGCGCCCCTGCCCGATATTCTGACCGCACTGCTGGACGATGCGCATGCGCGCGGCGTACTGCCCGAGGACTCGATCGTCTACCGCGATTTATTCGATACCGCGCTCATGGGACGGCTGACACCGCGCCCGAGCGAGGTGCATCGCCGCTTCGCCGCGCTGTATGCGCAGTCCCCGGCGCACGCGACCGACTGGTACTATACGTTCTCGCAGGACACGAACTACATCCGCCGCGACCGCATCGAGAAGGACGTGCAGTGGAAGGCATCGACCGCATACGGCGAGCTGGACATGACAATCAATCTGTCCAAGCCGGAAAAAGATCCGCGCGCGATTGCGGCGGCGCGCAATCTGCCTGCCTCTGCCTATCCGCGCTGTCTGCTGTGCCGCGAAAACGAGGGCTATGCAGGCAGGGTCAACCATCCGGCGCGGCAGAACCACCGCGTCGTGCCGATCACCATCAATGACAGCCCGTGGTTTTTGCAGTATTCGCCCTATGTGTATTACAATGAGCACTGCATTTGCTTCAACGCGGCGCACACCCCCATGCAAATTGACCGCGCGTGCTTTGGCAAGCTGCTCGATTTTGTGCGGCAGTTTCCGCACTACTTCGTCGGCTCCAATGCGGATTTGCCCATTGTCGGCGGCTCGATTCTGGCGCATGACCATTTTCAGGGCGGCCGCTACGTCTTTGCGATGGAGCGCGCACCCATTGAGCGTGCGCTGACCTTCACAGGCTTTGCGGACATCCGCGCGGGCATTGTGCGCTGGCCGATGTCGGTGATTCGGCTGACCGGCAGCGAGCCTGCGCGTCTGGCCGCGCTTGCCGACCGGATCCTGAGCCGCTGGCGCGGCTACACCGACGAAGCGGCGTGCATTTTCGCCGAGACGGACGGCGAACCGCACAATACCATCACGCCGATCGCGCGCCGCCGCGGCGCGGAGTATGAGCTGGATCTCGTGCTGCGCAACAATCTGACAACGCCGGAGCATCCGCTCGGGCTGTATCATCCGCATGCCGAGCTGCACCACATCAAAAAAGAGAACATCGGTCTGATCGAGGTCATGGGGCTTGCGGTGCTGCCCGCACGGCTCAAAGCCGAGCTTGCCGCGGTTGCGGACGCACTCGTCGCAGGCCGCGACCTGACCGCGGACGCGCAGACCGCGCCGCATGCCGCGTGGGCAAACGGCTTCGCCGCGCACCACACCATCACAGCGGACAACGCGCTCGACATCGTGTACGCGGAAACCGGCAAGGTTTTTGCCAAGGTGCTCGAGCATGCGGGCGTTTATGCGCGAAGCGCACAGGGCACGCAAGCGTTTTTGCGCTTTGTCGACGCGGTCAACGCATGACAAAAAGAGCCGTTCCCGAGGGAACGGCTCTTTTCATGGTACGCCCGACAGAATTCGAATCTGCGACCTTTGGAGTCGGAGACCTATGGCGGTAGATTAAAAGGGCAGTGTTTATGCGGTTTTAGTTGGTGTTGCACGAATTGCACCACAGT
>CAZOJP010000041.1:17364-17836 GCA_964580155.1 uncultured Intestinibacillus sp.
ATTTATCATCAATTACATCAAAACGGGTGAAACAAAAGTATCTAAAAATAATTTTGTTCGTTTTGTTGATTATGATAAAATTCGTAAAGATAAAGATAAAGATGATAGTGTATGTCGTGTTTTGAATAATGGAAAAGGCAGTGTTTATGCGGTTTTAGTTGGTGTTGAACAAATTGTAGCACAGCATAGAGCAGTCTGCAAGCCCTTTTGGCATCAGGGTTTGTGGGCTGTTTTGATGTTTGGGGAAAATAGTGGTCTGGGGTGGTCAAAGATTCAACCATATCTATCTACGCTGGGTGCATCACTTGTTATGATAGCAAACTTTATAATATGATAATCAATAAATTAATTGCAAGAAATGAGAGTTTTACTGTTGAAATGCAATGAGATACTGTGGTACACTTAAGTGCAAAGATGATTACGAGGTGAAAGCAGATGGCACAAATATCGTACAATGGATTGTGGAAATTAC
>CAZOJP010000042.1:0-17275 GCA_964580155.1 uncultured Intestinibacillus sp.
TCTCCGCGGCGATCTCCTCGGCGCTCGGGTCGTGACCGAGCTCCTGCAGCAGCTGACGCGAAACGCGGATGACCTTGTTGATGGTTTCGACCATGTGCACCGGAATGCGGATGGTGCGCGCCTGATCCGCGATTGCGCGTGTGATCGCCTGACGAATCCACCACGTTGCATAGGTCGAGAATTTAAAGCCCTTGGTGCAGTCAAACTTTTCGACCGCCTTGATGAGGCCGAGGTTGCCCTCCTGAATGAGATCCAAAAAGAGCATGCCGCGTCCGACATAGCGCTTGGCAATGGACACGACCAGACGCAGGTTTGCCTCTGCAAGGCGCTTTTTGGCGCGCTCTCCGCCGGCTATATCGCGATCGAGCTGCTTCTTCTCTTCGTAGGGCAGATCGAGCAGCTCCTGCGGGGTCATGGCGTCAAGCTTGGCCTGCGCTTCCATTCCCGCCTGCATCAGTTCGGCGAGCCGAATCTCCTCCTCGGGAGAAAGCAGATCGACCTTGCCGATTTCCTTGAGGTACATACGCACCGGATCGTCGATCGCGAAGCCCTCCGCCAGCGCAGACGGGTCGGCAATCTCCGTTTCTGTGACCTCTTCGACCTTCTCGACCTCGAATTCCTCGTCCTCGTCCACCCGTTCGAGTGCGACCAGATCCGCGCCCTCGATTTCGATTCCCATGCTCTCCAGAGTTTCGTACAGCTTATCAAGCTGCTCCGACTCCAGATTGATATCGGTCAGCGCGTCAGACATCTCCTTGAGTGTCAGCTTGCCCTTCTTCTTACCAAGTGCCAGCAAATCGCGAATCGCCTGCTGGTGCACCTCAGATTCGCTCAATTCCGAAATCTGCGGCGGGTTCTTTGCACTAGTCATACTCTATTTCCTCCATAGCTCTTTTTTTCTCTTTGGCGGCGCGCAAACGCTTCGAGCGGATCCTCCCCCTCGGGGTCGGCATCCGCCGTGCTGCGCGCGCGCTGGGTCTGGATCGTATTTATGTAGTCATCGAGCGCTTGCTCGCGCCGCATGGCCGTGACCGGCTCTGCAAGCAGCATGGCAAGATGGCTCAGCTCGTTGTCCTCAAGGTAGCCCTCGCACGCGGCCGCGGTCACGAGATGTCCCTCGCTGTGCAGCGCGCGCGCATATCCGTAGATTTTACGCAGCACGGGCGCGGTGAAATCGTCCGGTGAGAGCTTTTCTTCGAGATAGTCCAGCAAGGTTTCGTCGGTGAATACCAGCTGGATGATGCCCTCCTCCGCGCGGGCGGAGCGCACATCCGGATATTGCAGCGTGCGGTCGCGCGGCTGTGCGGCGGTGACCGGCGCGCGAATTTCGCGGCGCGCGGCGGTCTTTTGCTTTTTCATGCGGATCGCAAGCTGCCGTTTGACCTCAACCTGCATCGCGTCGACGCTGACACGCGCCATGCTTGCCGCCCTGCCGATATAGACCTCGCGTTCGATCGCGCCGTCGATGCGCGCAAGCTCACGCGCGGCATCCTGCAAAAACGCGACACGCATTTCGTCCTCGTCCAAATCGTATTTTGCGGCGATGGTGTCCAGCCGGTACGCGATGTGGTTTTCCGATGCTTCGATCAGCCGCCGATATGCGTCCGTGCCTTTCTCCTTGATGAACTCGTCGGGATCCTTCGCGCCCGGAATGCGCAGCACCTTGACCGTGAGATCCGCGCGCTTTAAGATGTCGATGGCGCGCTGTGCCGCGGCCTGCCCCGCGCCGTCCGCGTCATAGGAAATGACGATGTTTTTGGTGTAGCGTGCGATGAGGCGCGCCTGCTCCTCGGTCAGCGAGGTGCCGAGCGACGCGACCGCGGAGTCAAAGCCTGCCTGATGCAGCGCGATGACGTCCATATAGCCCTCGGCGAGGATAAAATAATCCGCCTTGGTCTTTTTCGCAAGGTTTAGCGCGAATAAATTGCGGCTTTTGTGAAAAATCGTCGTTTCGGGCGAGTTGAGATACTTGGGCTTGGAATCGTCCATCACGCGGCCGCCGAACGCAATCACCTGTCCGCGCAGATCAAAGATGGGAAACATGATGCGGTTGCGGAACCTGTCATAGATATGCCCCTTTTCACTTTTCGAGACCAGACCCGCGTCCAGCAGCTCCTCCTTGGAGTAGCCCTTGGCGGTCATCGCGTCGAGCAGGGCGGAAAAGCTGTCGGGCGCATAGCCCAGTCCGAAGCGGTTCATCATCGGGCGCATCAGCCCGCGGCGCGCAAAATATTCCCGTCCGACGCGGTGCTCGGGCGCCCAAAGCTGATCGTAGAAAAAGCGTCCCGCATCGCGGCTCAGCGTCAGCAGCCGCTCGCGGCGGCGCGCAGCGCGCGGATCGGTTCGGTCCTCCGGCACCTGCATGCCCGCCTGATCGGCAAGGAAGCGCACGGCATCGGGAAACTCCAGCCCCTCGGCGCGCATGACGAAGTTGATGACACCGCCGCCCGCGCCGCAGCCGAAGCAGTGGTAAATCTGCTTGTCGGGCGACACGGAAAACGATGCGCTTTTTTCGTTGTGGAACGGACACAGCCCAAAGTAGTTCGCGCCGCTTTTCTTGAGCTGCACATAGCGCGACACAATATCGAGAATATCGCTGCGCGCGGACAGCTCATCCAAAAATCCACGATCGAATGCCATCCTGCCGTCTCCTTCCTCTTGAAAATCAGTCTTCTACGCGGTTCCAGCTCTTCGGGATGAAAAGCTGCGTGTATTTCGCAATCGAGTATCGGTCGGTCATGCACGCGATGTAGTCGCATACGACACGCGCCTTGGAGTCGCGATCCATCAGCTGCCGATAATCGTCCGGCAACTCCTCCGGCCGCTCGTAGAAGTAGGCATACATCGCCTTGAGCATGTCCATTGCGCGCCGTTCCTCAATCTGCGCGGCGGTGCCCCGATAAATATGTTCAAAGTTGAATTTGCGCAGCGCAAGCATTGCCTCGTGCATGTCATCGTGCATGCCGATTTCACCGGTTTCCTCGCCGTAGGCGATCATGTCGATGACCAGGGTGTCAATGCGTGCGCCGTGGGAGGTGCCGAGCCGCTCAAGCAGCGCGGCAGGCAGATCGCTTTGGCGGATCAGCCCCGCGCGGCACGCATCGTCAATGTCGTGGTTGATGTACGCGATGCGGTCGGCGTAATGGATAATGCGCCCCTCGCGCGTCGCGGCATGCTGCGCGCCGGTGTGGCACACGATGCCGTCGCGCACCTCCCAGGTGAGGTTCAGCCCCGCGCCGTCGCCCTCGATGCGGTCAATCACGCGCAGGCTCTGCTCGTTGTGCCGGAAGCCCTCCTCGCACACCTCGTTGAGCGCGGTTTCGCCCGCGTGGCCGAACGGTGTGTGCCCCAAATCGTGCCCGAGCGCAATCGCTTCGGTCAGATCCTCGTTGAGGTCGAGGGCGCGTGCAATCGTGCGCGCGATCTGCGCGACCTCGAGCGTGTGTGTCAGCCGTGCGCGGTAATGGTCGCCCTCGGGCGAAATAAACACCTGTGTCTTGTTGCTCAGCCGCCGGAATGCCTTGGAGTGGATGATGCGGTCGCGATCCCTCTGATAGCAGGTGCGCATCGGGCACGGCGGAATCTCCCGTTCCCGCCCCCGCGTATCAGCCGCATGCGCCGCCAGCGGACTGAGCTGCGCCTGTTCTCTGCGTTCCAGTTTGTCGTGTACCGTCATAAAATGCCTCCCCGTGTCCGGTGCGGACAAGATGCCCTATAATTAGATAATACGCAGTACGTTTGCCTTTTCCCTCTTTTTTGCCGCAAAAATTTTAAAATTTTGTGCGTCTGCGCATTCTGTCGTCATATGGTATCATCCTCGCCCCGTTTGGCCGCATATTTCCGTGCATCTTGACCGAAGGCAAAGCGGACAGCACCTGCTGTCCGCTTTTTTATGCTTCTCGGCGGCCCATAAATTTTGTCTCGATCGGTTCGGCATACACGCGCCCCGCCGTCGCGTCTGCCAGACCGCGGTTGAGCGCGTCCTCGGTGCCTGCCGGCAGCACGCAGGTCAGCGTGACATCCGCGCCGTAGTCGGTCGCGTCAATTGCACAGTCAAAATCGGGCAGCACCTGCTGCACAATCTCAAACAAATTGTACGGACACGCGATGAGCACGATGCTGAACAGGCTCATGCACATGATGCCCGCCGCCGCGACCGCACACTGCGCGCCCTGCGTGTACGCGCGCACCAGTCCGCCCGTGCCGAGCAGGATACCGCCGAAATACCGCGTCACAACGCAGCACACGTTCGTCAGCCCACGATGACGCAGCACCTCCAGGATGGGCTGCCCCGCTGTGCCCTGGGGCTCGCCATCGTCGGAATAGCGCATCAGGTTGCCCTCGCGCACGAGATATGCCCAGCAGTTGTGCGCAGCATCCCAGTGGGTGTCGCGCATTTTCTTGATTTTTGCGGTCGCCTCCTCCGCGCTTTCGACGCGCCACAGCCGCCCGATGAATTTGGAGCGCTTTTCCTCAAAACGATCCTCGCCGTACGCCTCAAAGGGCACAAAGTAGTCCTTTTCCACGCTGTCCCCTCCTTGCGCCGTCTTACTCCTCCTGCATGCGGTATGCGGCAAGCCTGCCGTAGGTTCTGTCGTCCACAATCGCGTCGACCCGGATGCCGTCCTCGACGTATTCCACCCCGTCCACCCGCGCCTCGCGGTGCAGCGTATCGAGCAGTGCGCCCTCGGTGTAGGGGATGAGCAGCCGCACGCTATGCTTGCCGCGTCTGAGCATTTTTTCGATCAGCAGCAGCAGATCGTCCATGCCCTCTCCGGTCTTGGCCGAAATTTTGACACCCTCGTCCGGACGGATGAAGGGCAGCACATCCGGATCGCATTTGTCCATCTTGTTAAAAACCATGACACGCGGAATATCCTGCGCGCCGAGCTGCCGCACGACCGCTTCGACGGTCTCCGCCTGCTCGTGCCAGTCTTGGTCGGAAGCATCGACCACGTGCAGCAGCAGGTCGGCATAGGACAGCTCCTCGAGTGTCGCCTTGAACGCGGACACCAGATGGTGCGGCAGCTTGCGGATAAAGCCGACCGTGTCGGACAGCAGCACCTCCTGCGTTTCGGAAATGCGCATTTTACGCGTCGTCGGATCCAGCGTATCGAACAGACGGTCATTCGCTTCGATGCCCGCGCCGGTCAGCGTATTGAGCAGCGTCGATTTTCCGCCGTTTGTATAGCCCACAATGGCGATGAGCGGCATTTCCGCCTTTTTGCGCTGACGGCGCTGCACCGCGCGCACCTGACGCACCTGCTCCAGATCGGCTTTGAGCTTGTCGATGCGGCCGCGGATGTGGCGGCGGTCGCTTTCGAGCTTGGATTCGCCCGGGCCGCGCGTGCCGATGCCGCCGCCGAGGCGGCTCATCGATGCGCCCAAACCCGCAAGGCGCGGCAAAATGTATTGATATTGCGCCAGCTCGACCTGCAGCTTGCCCTCACCCGTGCGGGCGCGCTGCGCAAAAATATCCAGAATGAGCGCCGCACGGTCGAGCACGGGACGCCCCATCAGCCCCTCGAGCACACGCAGCTGCGAGGGCGACAGCTCGTTGTCAAAAACAATCAGGGTCGCGTCCTGTGCTTCCGCCAGCGCGCGCACCTCCTCGACCTTGCCCTCGCCAATCAGTGTGCGCACATCGGGCGCAGGGCGGCTTTGCAGAGTCTTGCCGACGCACACGCCGCCCGCGGTCTCAAGCAGCGCCTCCAGCTCGTCCAGTGTGCGCTCGTTTGCATCTTCCTCCGCGCGAAAGCTACGGCAGGACAGCCCCACAAGCACCGCGCGCTCGCGCTTGTTTTGTTGTGTCGTGTTTTCCATTCTATCTCTACCTCTCGCTTTGTCTATAAGTGGCAACAGTTATACATCAGTATACCACATTTATGCCATGCTATCCAACTGTAAAAATGCCGGAAATTTGGTGATCTGATCCTGTTTACAAAGCGGCATCGCTATGTTATACTAGATACGAACAAAAGTTCCGTATGGGAGGAGGTTTTTGTATGTGTGCCAAGCGGATCATCCTGCATGTGGATGTCAACAGCGCGTTTCTGTCCTGGGAGGCGTTGGACAGGCTCGAGCGCGGCGAAACGCTCGACCTGCGCACGATCCCCGCGGTTGTCGGCGGCGATGAAACCAGCCGGCACGGCATCGTCCTCGCCAAATCCACCCCCGCCAAAGCCTACGACATCAAGACCGGCGAAACGCTGTTTTCCGCGCGGCGCAAGTGTCCTGAGCTGTTTATTGCGCCGCCCCATTATCCGCTTTATGCCAAGCAGTCCAACCGGCTGTACGCGCTCCTGTGCGAATATTCGCCGGTCATCCAGCGCTATTCCATCGACGAGTGCTTTCTCGACTTCACCGGCATGGACTATGTGCACGGCGACGCGTGCGCGTGCGCGGAGGAAATCCGCCGCCGCTGCGAGCATGAGCTGGGCTTTACGGTGAACGTCGGCGTGGGGCCGAACAAGGTGCTTGCCAAAATGGCAGGCGAGCTGCGCAAGCCCAATTTTGTCAATACGCTCTTTGCCGACGAGCTGGCAAGCAAGCTGTGGCCGCTGCCTGTGCGCGAGCTGTTCATGGTCGGGCGGCAGACCGAGCGCGCGCTGGTGCGGCGCGGCGTGCATACCATCGGCGAGCTTGCGCATATGGATCCCAAAACGGTGCGCCACGATCTCAAAAAGCACGGCATGCTCGTCTGGAGCTATGCAAACGGCATCGACCCTTCGCCGGTCGTGCCAAACGACACGGTCGGGCCCAAAAGCTACTCCAACGCCGCCACCCTGCCTGCGGATGCCTGCACCCGCGCGCACGCACATGCCGCGCTGCGCCCGCTTTGCGAGAGCGTGGCCGAGCGCATGCGCCGCGAGGGCTGGGCGGCAAAGCTCGTCGGCGTGCAGATTAAATACGCGGATTTCTCCGTCACGCAGCGGCAGCGCGCGCTGCGCGATGCCCTATGCGACAGCCGCACGGTGTTTGAGCTCGTTTGCACCCTGTTCGACGAGCTTTGGGACGGCAGGCCGGTGCGGCTGCTCGGCGCGCGCCTCGGCGATTTGTGCGAGCCGGAATGCGAACAGCTCACGCTGGAGGACAGCCGGAAGCAAATTTCACGCGCAGCGCTTGACCGCGTCGCAGACGGCATCCGCGCGAAATACGGCCGCGCGAGCCTGATGCCCGCAACCATGCTGCAGCAGGACTTCTCCCACCTCGACCGATATGCCGCGGACAGCGAAAAGCCCAAAACAAACAGCCCGTTTTAAACGGCGAAGAGCAGCAGGAGGAATCGCACTTCTGCTGCTCTTTTTTGTGACACAGGCGGCTTTTAGCTGCACTTGGAATAGCCGCACGAGCGGCAGATGACGCAGCCGCCCTCGTGCTCCATTTTCGCACCGCACTCCGGACAGTGCTTGGCGTGCAGGGTCGCGGCAGGCTCGTATTCGCCGCCGGTGGGCGCGACGGGTGCAGGCGGCAGCTTGGCCTTCTGGCTTTCGATGAGATCCGCGGTCTTTTTGATGACGCGCGCAATCGCGTCCGGACACGAGGTGCATTTCAGCCCCGCATGGCGAACTGTCGATGGGCAGCGAATGCCGCGCAGCTGCTCGACAATTTCGTCCATGCTGATGCCCGAGCGCAGCGCGATGGAGGCAAGGCGCGCGGTCGCTTCGGATTGGGAGGCGCAGCCGCCCGCCTTACCGGTCGAGGTGAACACCTCGCAGATGCCGTTTTCGTCGTAGTTGACCGTGACATATAGGTTGCCGCAGCCGATTTTCATGCGCTCGGTGATGCCGTAGGTGACCTCCGGACGCGGACGCGGCTTGATCGTACACGCGCCGAGCGCTTCCGCATCCGCCGCGCAGGACGGGCAGGACGCGGCCTCCGCCTTGTGCACTTCCCCGATGTTGAGCACCTGTCCGTCGCGGCTGCCGTCGCGGTAAATGGTCACGCCCTTGCAGCCCAGCTCGTAGGCGAGCATATACACCTGCTCGACATCCTCAACGCGCGCGTCATTTTTGAAGTTGACGGTCTTGGAAACCGCGTTGTCGGTATGTTTCTGGAACGCCGCCTGCATTTTGACATGATACAGCGGACTGACATCGTGCGAGCACACAAACACGCGGCGAATGTCCTCGGGAATCTCATCAAGGTGCGCGAGGGTGCCCGCCCTGGCAATCTTGCGCAGCAGCGCGTCGCTGTACAGGCCACGCTCCTCAAGCACGCGGCGCAAAACGGGATTGACTTCGAGCATTTCCGTGCCGTCCATGATGTTGCGCACATAGACATACGCAAACACCGGCTCAACGCCTGACGAGCAGCCTGCGATGATGGACAGCGTGCCGGTCGGCGCGATGGTCGTGATCGTCGCGTTGCGCAGCGGCTCGCCGCCGGCAAAAACACTCTCCGCGAACAGCGGGAACGTGCCGCGCGCCTTGCCAAGCCGGACCGAGGCCTTGCGTCCGTGCTCGGTGATCAATTTCATCAGCTTTCCGGCGAGTGCAACCGCCTCGTCGCTGTTATACGGCAGGCCGAGCAGCGCCAGCGCATCCGCCCAGCCCATGACACCCAGACCGATTTTACGCGTCTGCTTGGTGGTAAAGTCGATTTTTTCAAGCGGATATTTGTTGACGTCGATGACGTTATCGAGGAAGTGCACCGCGCGCGCGACCGTGTGCGCGAGCTTGTCAAAGTCGAGCGCATAGGAGCCGTCCGTCCGGCGCAGCATGTTGACGAGGTTAATCGAGCCGAGATTGCACGACTCATACGGCAGCAGCGGCTGCTCGCCGCAGGGGTTGGTGCTTTCGATTTCGCCCTGCGCGGGCACGGCGTTATCGCGGTTTAAGCGGTCGAGGAAGATAATGCCCGGCTCGCCGTTGTGCCACGCGCTTTCCACAATCTTGCCGAACACCTCGCGCGCGTCCAGCTCGCGCACCGTGTCCTTGGTGCGCGGATCGATCAGCCGATACGCGCCGCCTTCCTGCACCGCGCGCATGAATTCCTCGGTGATGCCGACCGAAATATTGAAATTTGTGATGTCGGCATTGTCCTTCTTGCAGTCAATGAACTGGAGAATATCCGGATGGTCGATGCGCAGGATGCCCATGTTCGCGCCGCGGCGCGTGCCGCCCTGCTTGACCGCTTCGGTCGCCATGTTAAACACGCGCATGAAGCTGACCGGCCCGCTTGCAACGCCGCCCGTCGTCTTGACCGCCGCACCCGCGGGGCGCAGGCGCGAGAACGAAAATCCCGTGCCTCCGCCCGATTTGTGGATGAGCGCGGCCTGCTTGACCGCCTCGAAGATTTCCTCCATGGAGTCCCCGACCGGCAGCACGAAGCACGCGGAAAGCTGCCCCAGCTCGCGTCCCGCGTTCATCAGCGTGGGCGAGTTCGGCAGAAAATCGAGTGCGGTCATCATATCGTAAAATTCGTCCGCGAGGGCCGCAACATCCGCTTTTTCATCATATCGCAGATCCGCGGCGGCAATCGCGTGCGCCACGCGCGCAAACATCTGCTCCACGGTCTCGATGTTGTTGCCGTCCTCGTCCTTTATCAGATAGCGGCGCTCGAGCACCGTCATTGCGTTTTGTCCGATTTGCATTGATATCCCCTCTATCTTGGTACTTGTTTACTGTCTTGTGCTATATATTGTACCACCGCCAAACAGGCAATGCAAGGGGCGGCCGCCTGATCGATAGAAAAAACCACCGAACGCGAGTTCGGTGGTTTTTATTACTTGCTGAGGTTGAATCTTTTCTTGAAGCGATCAACGCGTCCGCCGGTGTCAACCAGCTTCTGCTTACCGGTAAAGAACGGGTGACACTTAGAGCAAACGTCAACTACGATGTTCTCCTTCGTGGAGCCGGTCTCGATCACGTTACCGCATGCGCAGCGAATGGTCGTCTGCTTGTAGTTCGGATGGATACCTTCCTTCATCCTGTTTCACCTCTTTCCGTTTCGTTCTAACAGTCGTATTGATATAATAGCATGACCCATGACAAAATGCAAGTATTTTTTTTAAATTTACCGTGCTTTAATCGGGATAGACCAGGCGCGCCGGTATCCACTCCGCGAGGACGGGCCGCATGCTGCGCGCGATGTTCTGCGCGCCGGCAAGGTCGTGCTCGCGGTAGTTGCCGCATTCAATCTGACTTGCGCCCGGAATCGCGCCCTCAAACGCCGCGATGAAATCGAGCGTTTCACGCATCAGGCGGATCGCGTCCGCGTGCTCCATATCGCGCACCAGGAAATAAAAGCCCGTGCGGCAGCCCATCGGCCCGCAGTAGATGATCTTGTCCTTGCGGTCGCTGTTGCGCATATAGGTCGCAAACAGGTGCTCAAAGGTGTGCATCGCGGCGTTTTCCAGATAGATGCCGCCGTTTGGCAGCACCATGCGCACATCGTAGGTGGTGATGTCGCCGTCGACGCGGGATATGTACATCCCCGGTGTCAGGGTGTCGTGGTTGACTGTAAAGCTCGCAATCCGTTCCATGCTTTTGCCTCTCGTTTCTCTTACTTTTTTACTCTATTATAACGGTTTTCTTGACGGATGCAAGAGGTATGTGCTATACTTCGAGCAAACAGAATGAAATTTTCAGGAGGAAATCACCATGGTATGGGGTGTTTTAGGCGCGCTTGACGAAGAGGTCGCGCTCATTCGCGAAAAAATGCAGGTCGATCGCTCGGTGGACATGTGCGGCACGACCTTCCACGTCGGCGCGTATGAGGGCAAGCCGCTCGTGCTTGCGTGCTGCGGCATCGGCAAGGTCAACGCTGCAGTCTGCGCGACAACGCTCATCCAGCGCTTCGGCGCGGAGTGCGTGATCAATGTCGGCATCGCGGGCGCTATGGCACCCGGACTGCGCGTGCTTGATGTGGTCGTCGCGCGCGAGGTCGGCTTCCACGATCAGGACGCGGTCATGCTGGGCTACTATCCGAAGCAGCAGTTCTTCCGCACGGACGACGCGCTCTTCGAGCTGTGCGCGCGCGCGTGCGCGCAGCTCCCCGCGCTTGAGAGCACGGTCACCACAGGACGCATCCTGTCGGGCGATGTGTTCGTATCCGACCGCGCGACCAAGAAGCGCATCAACGCCGCCTACGCGCCCGCTTGCGTGGAAATGGAGGGTGCGGCAATCGGCCACACGAGCTACATGCACGGCAAGCCGTTCCTCGTCATCCGCACGATGAGCGACACCGCGGACGACGAAGCGCAGACCACCTACGACGACTTCATGCACCGTGCCGCACTGCAGAGTGCGCACATCATCCTCAAAATGCTCGAGCTTGCATAAAAAAAGCGCAGCCGCGCCCTTCCCTCTTGACAAGCGGAAGCGGCGCGGCTATACTATTTTTTATTGGTAAACCATTATATTATCTTTAGTTTACGTCGGAGGTTTTTTATGAAAACACGCACCATGACGCTGGCGGCGCTCTTCGCCGCACTGACCGCAGTCTTTTCGCAAATCGCCCTTCCGCTGCCCGGACTTGTGCCGATCAATCTCGCGTCGCTCGCGGTCTTTCTCGCCGGTGCGCTGCTCGGCGCGCAGTGGGGCGCGGTCAGCGTCATCGTGTTCGTGCTGCTCGGCCTGACAGGGGTGCCGGTGTTTTCCGGCTTTCGCGCAGGGCCGGGTGTGCTGCTCGGGCCGACCGGCGGCTACCTCATCGGCTTTATCGCAGCCGCGCTGCTCGTCGGACTGCTGCTGCGGCGCGCTCCGGTCAAACGGATGCTGCCGGTGTCCATGCTCATCGGCCTTGCGGCGTGCTACGCTCTCGGCACCGCGTGGTATATGTATGCGACGCAGACCGCGTTGCTTCCCGCGCTGTTCGCGTGCGTGTTTCCCTTTTTACCGGGTGACGCGCTTAAAATCCTCGCGGCAACCCTGGTCACAAATCGTATCGGCATTCTGCGCTATGCCCCTGCCGCCGCACGCGGTGCGTAATCAGAAGCTCGCTGCACGATGCGGCGAGCTTCTTTGCGTTATAGGTTGATGGGCGGTGCGTCAAGCTGCTTGAGCTCGCGATGATAGATGCGCGCAAGCAGCCAGAAGGACAGCGCGCACGATACGATCTCCGCGACGGGGAACGCAAACCACACCACCGTCAGCCCGCCGATCCGCGCCAGCACATAGGCCACCGGCAGGATGACGAAGAGCTGACGCGCAACCGATACAATCAGGCTGGACACGCCGTGCCCGACCGCCTGAAAAACGGTCGAGTTGACAATGCCGAATGCCGCGCCGACAAACGACAGGCTGATCGTCCGCAGCGCAGGCACGCCGACCGCAAACATCTCCTCGGTTGCATTGAACATGCGCAGCAGCTCTGCAGGCACTGCCCAGAACAGCGCTGTGCCTGCCAGCATGATGCAAAATGCCGCGATGAAGGTGATGCGATACGCGTCCTGCAGGCGGTGACGGTTGTGCGCACCGAAGTTATAGCCCATGACCGGCATTGCACCCTGTGTCAGGCCGAATACCGGCATGAACACAAAGCTCTGCAGCTTATAATACACGCCTAGCACGGAAACCGCCATTGTGGATATCGGATTCAGGATGATATTCATGCCTGTGACCATGACAGAGGCAATGGCCTGCATGACGATCGACGGGAAGCCGACCTGATAGATTTCGCGCACGGTATCCCCGCACATGCGAAAATGGCGCAGCGTCACGGTGAACGCATGCTTTTTACGCAGCAGTACGATCAAACCGATAACCATACTGACCGACTGCCCGATAACCGTGGCGATCGCAGCGCCTGCGATACCCAGTCGGGGTGCGCCAAGCAGGCCGAAAATCAAAATCGGATCCAGAATGATATTCGTGATTGCGCCCGCCAGATTTTGCAGCATGGGCATGACCATGTTGCCGGTTGCCTGCACGCTTTTTTCCGCGCTGATGGAGACCATGCTGAACACCGATAGTCCGATTGCGATGTGGGTATAGGTCACACCGCCGGCAAACACGACAGGATCGTTTGTAAATGCGTGAAAATACGGTTTTGTGGCGAAAATCGCAAACACCAAAAATGCCAGACCGCTGATGCCTGCAAGCACGATGCCGTGGGACGCGGCGCGCCCCGCCGCCTCGTGGTTTCCCTCGCCCAATCGGCGCGAAATCAGCGAGTTAAGACCCACGCCTGTACCGACCGCGACCGCGATTTGCAGGATTTGCAGCGGATACGCGAGCGATACCGCCAGCAGCGCCTCCTGGCCAATCTGCGCGACAAAAATACTGTCTACGATGTTATAAAGCGCCTGTATCAGCATGGACAGGATGGCAGGCATCGCCATCGACGCAATCAGCCGCCCCATCGGCATGGTTCCCATTTTATTTTCCTGAAGCTGCTCCAAAATTAAATTCCTCCCCGTTTTCTGCATCTCGCAGGCGCGCGATGCTTGACCCCCTTCATTCAATCATCCGAAGATCGCCGTATGTATTTCGTCAAAGCCGCGCTCCACAATGAGATCGCTGACCTGCCGCAGCAGCGGCTCGTCCGCGGCATAGGCCTTTTCCAGGATGCCGCAAACCGCAAAGCCCGCGTTCTTCGCGGTCTGCGCCGCGTAGGGCGCGTCCTCAAACACCATGCACTCGCTCGCCCGGCAGCCGATGCGCGCGGCGGTCTTCAGATAAATATCCGGCTCGCGCTTGTTACTGCCGATGTCCTGAACGGTCACCACATGGTCAAAATAATGCAGCATCTCGCGGTCGCGCAGCGCCTTTTCCGCGTGGCTGCGGTCGGTCAGCGTGGCGATGGCGCAGGGTATGCCCCGCGCACGCAGCGCGTCGAGGAACGCGTGCACGCCCTTCTTCGGCTTGGCCAGCGTTTCATACCGCTCGTCGATGAGCACGTTCATGCGCTCCACCATCTCCGCCGCCGTCATCGGGATTTCCGGATAGCGCGTGACAAAATACTGCGCCACATCAAACTGTGTGCCGCCTTCGACCGCTTCATAGTCCGCGCGCGTGATGTGCACGCCATACGGCTCAACGAATCTCTGCGAGAGCCGGTCCCACACCGCCATCGAATCGAGCAGCGTACCGTCCATATCAAAAATTGCACCTTTAATCATGTTATAACTCCTTTTGACGGGGTTTTGGTGAACATTGCTTCGGTCATAAAAGCGTCCCGCAGCAACTGATCGCCGCGGGACGCAAAGTCAAGTAAGGTTTACTTGTTGATATTGCCGACGCTGGTTTCCTTGAGCGTAACATCATGTGCGCCGCCCTCTACAATCGAGGTCGCGGATACGAGCGTAATCTTCGCCTTTTTCTGCAGCTCCAAAATCGTGAGCGCGCCGCAGTTGCACATGGTCGAGCGCACCTTGCTGAGCGTCAGATCCACGTTGTCCTTCAGCGGGCCGGCGTAGGGCACATAGGAGTCCACGCCTTCCTCAAAGGACAGCTTTTTGTCGCCGCCGAGGTCATAGCGCTGCCAGTTGCGCGCACGCGCCGAGCCTTCGCCCCAGTATTCCTTCATGAAGGTGCCGCCGACATTGACCTTGTTCGTCGGGGACTCGTCAAAGCGCGAGAAATAACGGCCCAGCATCAGGAAGTCCGAGCCCATTGCGAGTGCAAGGGTGACATGATAGTCGTGCACAATGCCGCCGTCCGAGCAGATCGGGATATAGACACCGGTCTCCATGAAATACTCGTCGCGTGCCTTGCACACCTCAATCAGTGCGGTTGCCTGTCCGCGGCCAATGCCCTTCTGCTCACGGGTGATGCAAATCGAGCCGCCGCCGATTCCGACCTTGATAAAGTCCGCGCCGCTCTCCGCCAGGAAGCGGAAGCCGTCGCGGTCTACAACGTTGCCCGCGCCGACCTTGACCGTCTCGCCGTAATGCGCGCGGATCCACTCAATCGTAATCTTCTGCCACTCGGAAAAGCCCTCGGAGGAGTCGATGCACAGCACGTCTGCACCGGCCTCAACAAGTGCGGGCACACGCTCGGCATAGTCGCGCGTATTGATGCCCGCGCCGACCACATAGCTCTTGTTTTTGTCGAGCAGCTCCTGCGTATTCGCCTTGTGCGTGTCATAATCCTTGCGGAACACCATATAGACAAGCCGCTGCTGCGCGTCGACAAGCGGCAGCGCATTGAGCTTGTGATCCCAGATGATGTCGTTTGCGGTTTTGAGACTCGTATCCGCCGGCGCGGTGATGAGCTTGTCAAACGGCGTCATCAACTCCGCAACCGTGGTGCTGCGATCCATACGGGATACGCGATAGTCGCGGCTTGTGATGAGACCGAGCAGCTTGCCGTTCGCCGTACCGTCCTCCGTGACCGCCATCGTCGAGTGTCCGGTCTGCTCCTTGAGCTCGAGGATGTCGGCAAGCGTCTGATCCGGCTTCACGTTGGAGTCCGAGATGATGAAGCCCGCCTTGTAGCTCTTGACGCGCGCAACCATTGCCGCTTCGCTCTCAATGGACTGTGAACCAAAGATAAAGGAGATACCGCCCTCCTTGGCGAGTGCGATTGCCATTTTGTCGTCGGAAACCGACTGCATAATCGCAGAAACCAACGGAATATTGGCATAAAGCGCAGACTCCTCACCCTTCTTGTACTTTACAATCGGGGTGCGCAGGCTGACATTCGCAGGGACACAGTCTGCGGAAGAATAGCCGGGCACCAGCAGATATTCGCTGAAGGTACGGGACGGTTCTTCAAAATAAAATGCCATTTCGTTCGACTCCTTTTCCACCTGCTGCATGTCGCTTCGGTGACATACAGTTACTTTTTCCATCATATTTGTATATTAGAAATATTATAATGCTTTTAAACCCCAATGTAAACCGCTGTTGTGACAGAAATTGCGAATGTTTTCGTTTGCGTTCCTATGCAAGACGCGCAAAAGGCAATTTGTTACAAAAAATAGTCAAAAATCAAGGGGTGCTCTGCCGTTCACGCTTTCGCTTGACAAAAACATGCAAATTGAACGCATTCCGGTATTTCTGCCCGGTCAGAAGCCAGCAAAACGGCTTGATGCTGGCCAGTATCAATGCGCAGGCAAGCGACACCAGCACAGTCAGTGCGTAAAATGCGAGCTGCGTCCAAATTGTTGCAAAATTCTGCTTCACGACAAACAGATGCAGGGTTGTGATGATTTTGACGTGCGCCAAATAGATGCAATACGAGGCGCCGGACAGTTGCCGCCATAAATCTGTGCGCGTTTTGCGTTCCGCGCACAAATTTTTTACAAGCAGGAAAACCGCTGCTGCAAGAATCACACAATACAGGCTGAGATAGCTTTTAAACTGTTCGGAATACACGTCGTTTCCGATGCTTGCATGCCGGGTGCCCGCCGCAATCAGCAGCACATCCAGCACAATCACAGTCATCAACGTGCGGTTTCTGCATCGTCGCTTTGCACGATCCAGCGCATACCCCAGAAAGAAATATCCCGCATAGCCGCCATCCAGCCCCACATGATAGGTTTCATGGACTGAAAAGCAGGGGGCAACCGATGCCGGTACCAGCCGCTGCAGGGTGGGGAGGAGCACACAGCTCACGCCCCAAAGCAGCAAGAGATAATAAAGCTGCTCGGATGTCAAGGCCTCGGTCATTTTTTTTAAAAGCGGCGATAGCAGGTAAAGGGGGATCAGCGCATAGATATACCAATAAGGGATGACAACCGGCTTGGAAAGCATGTAGAATATCGCGTATTTTGCGCTCTGCATGTCCTCAATTTTGACCATATACAGTACATTTAAGATCGACCATAGTACAAAGGGCACCAAAATACGGGGCAAGCGATGCTTGGCCAAATAAGCGAGATCTGCGGTCTTGGGATCCGACAAAAGCAGCGCACCTGAAATCATAAAAAATATCGGCACCGCGGCTGTGCACAGCGATGTGAGCAGGTTGGAAAAGTGCCATACCGGCATCACCGCAAACTGTCTTAAGGAAGGCGCCGCAACGTGCAAATACACAACTGCCAGCATTGCAGACACACGCAGTATATCGATGTATGGTTTCTTGTTTGTTTGCACAGCAGCATCTCCTCTATATACCGGAGTCTCTCCGATATGCGTGAATCAATACGAATAAAATCGGTTTGTGCTTGCATCATTGTGGGTCGTGGCGTCGACGCTTTCTCTTATTCTATCATGTATTGCAGTTTTCTTCCACACTGCGCATGCTCCGCCGTGCTCTTTTCCTATTGATATTTAAATCTACCTACGCTTTTGCGACAGTAATCCGCTGAGATCGTATATTCCATTATAATAAAAAAGACACCATCCAACCGGATAGTGTCTTTTGTGTGCGCACTGTGTTATCTT
>CAZOJP010000043.1:0-366 GCA_964580155.1 uncultured Intestinibacillus sp.
GTTGGTGAGGAATTCACCAAAGAGACCCTTTTCGCCGGTTGCCGGGTCACGGGTGAAAGCAACGCCGGTTCCGCAATCGTCGCCCATGTTGCCGAATGCCATTGACTGAACGTTAACGGCAGTACCCCATGAATACGGGATGTCGTTGTCGCGGCGATAAACATTTGCACGGGGGTTGTCCCATGAACGGAAAACGGCCTTGATAGCGCCCATGAGCTGCTCCTTGGGATCGGACGGGAAATCCGCGCCGATCTTGGCGCGATACTCGGCCTTGAACTGCTCCGCGAGGTTGCGCAGATCGTCCGCTGTCAGGTCGACGTCGAGTGTGATGCCCTTGCTTTCCTTCATCTTGTCGATGAGCTGCTC
>CAZOJP010000043.1:452-14801 GCA_964580155.1 uncultured Intestinibacillus sp.
GGCGATAGCAGTCCCATGCCCAGCGGGGGTTGCCGGATTTCTTGGCGAGCACTTCGACGACCTGGTCGTTGAGGCCGAGGTTCAGGATGGTGTCCATCATGCCCGGCATGGAAGCGCGCGAGCCCGAGCGCACGGAAACGAGCAGCGGATTTTCCAGATCACCAAAGGTTTTGCCCGTGATCTCCTCCATCTTGCCGACATATTCCATGATCTGCGCTTCGATTTCCGGGGAAATCATGCGGCCGTCCTCGTAGTACTGCGTGCAGGCCTCGGTTGAAATCGTGAAGCCCTGCGGTACGGGCATGCCGAGGTTCGTCATCTCTGCAAGATTTGCGCCCTTGCCGCCCAGTAGATCTCGCATGGTGCCGTTGCCCTCGGAGAATAGGTATACATATTTTCTCATATTGTGTGTTTCCTCCAGTCGTGCCTTGCCGTTTGCATCTATTTTTGATCTATTTCACGATTACATTATATCATATTTTTCTAACGTTCTTCCACTGGGGGATTTCACGAAACCCACGCGCCGTCATTGTGCATAATAACTATAGCACCGTAATTCAAGTGCTTTTATCCGATATAGGACATGAGGATATAGTATCGCAAACGTTTTCAATTTGGTGAAAGATTATCAAATTGTGCAGTTTTGTTGGTAAGTTCTGCGATTTTGTAGGATAAAACGGATTTGCATGAGCATGCGCATGCGCGCAACCGTCTTGCAGTCTTTCTTGCATACGCGCTGCAATATTAAAATCACGCGCTGTCATTTTGCGTGCAAAAAAGCCTGTCCGGCCGCGGTTTGCGGAAGGACAGGCAGGGCAGGCATCAGTGGCGCGGCGCATAGTCGAGGCGGCGCGAGACAAGGGCCAGATTGGCGAGCAGATACACGCTCGCCGCGCCGAAGCACAGGTAGCGCAGCACGGCTTCCGCGGTCAGCACGATCGCGCCGCCGCCGAGCAGGGCATACACCAGATAGCCGCCGACGCAGGTGAACGAGAAGAACACACCGAGCGAGGCGGTGAACACAAACCGCGCCGGATTGGAGCGCGCATAGAGGAATCCCGCGATCGAGTAGAACGCGAAGACAAGCGCGATCGCCGCGAACAGCTCAAAGGCATAGAGCGAGACAAACGGGCTTGCGCCGTTGTCTTTAAACGTGATGATGAGGTCGAAGCACGCCCAGAACATGGGCACGAGCGTAAACGCCGCGCGTTTTTCCGTCATGGTGCCCTGCGCCTGCACGGACGCGAGCACAATGAACGCGGCCATGGACAGCAGCGCGAGCAGCCATAGCGGAATAAGCGGCAGCATCGCGGATAGAGTGGGCGTCTGCGGCTCGAGCAGGGACTGCGCGGCGGTGTCCGCGCCCGTCGCGAGCAGGTACAGACCGCCCGCGCCCGCCGCGCCCATCGCAAGGCCGCACAGCACCGCCACCGTCTTGTATCCGGTGGACGCGCACGCAAACGCGTCCTCGAACGACGCGCCGCGCCGTCCGACAAAGCCGTGCGACGCCAAAAAGAACAGCACCGCCACCGCGACGGACAGCACAACGAGCGCGGTCTGCGGCGCGTTGCCCGCAATGGGCAGACCCGTGCCGACCTCATAGCCGCTGCGCAGGTTCAGTCCGCGCAGCACCGCGCCCACCACGCCCGAAAGTGCGGCAAAAACAGGGATATATCGCTTCAGTCTCATATAGAACGCCTCCAGCGCGATCGAAATTCCAAGATAGCTAGGGCAATCTCGCACAAAGGACAGCTGACGCTTGAAGCGCGCACTTGCTTGCATCTTTTTCATCATACTTTACAAAAAACCTAGCAAATACATCCGGTATTCGCTGCGGCTTTTTGTTTCGTCTGATGAAAAATCTAACTGTGCAAGGGCACACTTCCCTTTATGCGATATCGCCTTAGTATACCACAGTCGCGGGAAAAATCCAAGCGATGCGCGCAAAGTTGCGGCTGCAGCCCGGGCATTCTCTCCGAAAACGGAAAAAGCAGACGGACGGAAAAGCTTCCGTCCGTCTGCCGGGGGTCAGGCCTGTGCCGCCGCCTGCGGCGGATCATGCCGCATGACAAGCTTGAGCAAAATCGGTGTGATGAGCGTTGTGACGATGACAACGAGCACGACCGCGGGGAACATGTGCTCGTCAACCAGTCCGGCTTGCGCGCCCTTCTGCGCGACAATCAGCGCGACCTCGCCGCGCGACACCATGCCCACACCGACGGAAAGCGCCTCGTGCGTATTAAATCCGCACAGCTTTGCGCCCAGTCCGCAGCCCAAAATTTTGGTGAGGATCGCGATGACGAGCAGCGTTACGGAAAACGCGAGCAGCGCGCCCGTCATGCCGGACAGCTCGGTCTTGATGCCGATGCTTGCGAAGAATACCGGCGCAAAGAACATATACGAGACAACGGTCAGCTTTTTTGCGATATATGAGCGTGTGCGCATAATGTTGCAAAGAATGAGGCCGGCAAAATAAGCGCCCGTGATGTCTGCGATGCCGAAAAGCACCTCGGACAGATAGCTCATGAACAGGCAAAACACCAGTCCGCTGATGGCGACGCGGCGCTTTTCCCCCCAGGCTGTGTCCATGTGCGAGAATATTTTGTAGGCGACAAAGCCGACCGCGGCGACAAACAGGAAAAACAGCACGATGCGTCCGAGCACCGCCTGCACGCGCACCGATTCGTCCGTGAACGCGGAGAGTATGGTCAGCGCGATCAGTCCGAGCACGTCGTCGATGACCGCCGCGCCCAAAATCGTGGTGCCGACTCTGCCGTGCAGCCGTCCCATTTCGCGCAGGGTTTCGACCGTGATCGACACCGAGGTTGCGGTCAGCACGACGCCGATGAACATGCCCTTGAGCATATTCATGGGGTCAAGGGCGTCGCGGAAGAACATCTGATAGCACGCGTAGCCGCCCGCGAGCGGCACGAGAACGCCGATGAGCGCAATGATGAAAGAGGCCAGACCGGTCTTTTTGAGCTCCTTGATGTCGGTGTCCAGTCCTGCGTTGAACATCAGGATGATGACGCCGATTTCCGAAGTCTTGGCCAGAAAATCGGTTTCGGACACCATGCCGAGCATGCTTGGGCCGAGCAGGATGCCCGCCAGCAGCGCACCCACGACCTGCGGCATGTGCACGCGCGCGGACAGCAGACCAAACATCTTGGTTGAGAGCAAAATAATCGCCAGAACCAATAGAAACCGATAAGATTGCATGAAAAATCCCCCTTAATCCTGCGGTCGCCGTTTCAAAGGCTCCCATTCGATGAGTGCTATTATACACCCTTTGTTCGTACCGTGCAATGTAAAAAATGGTAGATTATCCTACCCGATTGATATGCAAAAGCCGACTTGCCTGTGTGTACAGGCAAGCCGGCGAAGATAACCGTGCTGTTGCAGAAAAAATCAGAGCGGCGAGGACTGCTCGCGCATGTCGTCGGCTCGCATCATGAGCTGCTCCAGCGTGGCATCAAAGGCCTGCAGTGATTCCGGTGTGACGTTGTGGTTGAGGAACACCGCCTCCAGCTGGGTCACGAGCATGGTGGTCTTTTCCGCAAGACTGACAAACTCGTTAAAGTTGGAGGAGCGCACCGCGTTGCGGAACTTCTTAATGTCGGACGTGATGAAGCGCACGATCTGTGCCGCGTCTGCAAACACGCCCCAGGGCAGGGAATAGGGGCGCATGCGCTGCAAATAATACTGGTTGCCCTTTGTGATGTTGAACACATAGGACACCTCGACCCCGTTTCCCAGATCAAAGGTCGCGATGTGCATCATGCTGCGGATCTCGCGCACCGAGGTCGCGCCGAGCTGGCGCAGGGAGACGCCGATGAGATCACCGTTAATGGTATTTTCGTTCATAATACAGCCCTCCTAAGGAATCAATACCGGATGAGCAGGAATACCGAGGAAATGACGATCGACAGGATCATCAGCGGGAATGCAACCTTGAGGTAGCCCATAAAGGAGATGGGGTGGCCGTCCTTCGAGGAGATGCCCGACAGCACGACGTTTGCCGACGCGCCGATCAGGGTGCCGTTGCCGCCGAGGCATGCGCCGAGCGACAGTGCCCACCACAGCGCCGTGACGTCCATACCGTCCGCCTGCATCGTGAGAATAAGCGGGATGAGGGTGGCCACAAACGGGATGTTGTCCAGAATGGAAGAGAAAATAGCACTCAGCCACAGGATCACCATCATCGTCATCACCAGATGGCCGCCGGTCAGCGCCACGAGCGCATCGCCCAGCATGCCGATGACGCCGGTTTCGACCAGTCCGCCGACGACGACGAACAGGCCGGTGAAAAACAGGATGGTCGACCATTCGACGCCGAGGATGATTTCCTCCGCATCCTGCTTGCCGATGAGCAGCATAATCGCCGCGCCGGTCAGGGCGACCGTGCACGAATCGATGTTAAACTGCGCGTGGAACACAAAGCCGAGCGCGATGAGCAGGATGAGCACAATGCTCTTTGTCATCAGTGCGTGATCCTTGATGGCCTTTTGCTCGTCAAGCTGCATGACCGCCTGCATCGCCTCCTGCGCGACGTGCAGCTTGCGGCCATAGATAAAGTACATGCACACCATGGTTGCAATCATGACAAAGACAATGGCGATGCCGGTGTTTTCGATGAAATCCATGAAGCTCAGATGTGCGGCCGAGCCGATCATAATGTTCGGCGGGTCACCGATCAGGGTTGCGGTACCGCCGATATTCGACGCGAGGATCTCGGTGATCATAAACGGTATGGGGTCAATCCCGAGGATGTGGGTGATGGCAAGCGTCATCGGCCCGATGAGCAGCACGGTCGTGACGTTGTCGAGAAAGCCCGACAGCACCGCTGTGATGACCGCAAACATAATCATGATGTACCAGGGGTTGCCCTTGCAGATTTTTGCGGATTTGATTGCGATATACTCAAAGATGCCGGAGTTTTTGACAACGGCGACAAAGAGCATCATGCCGATCAGCACGCCGATCGTGTTGAAGTCGATGTAGCCGATGGCCGTGTCCACCGTCAGCATCTTGGATAGCAGCAGCACCATCGCGCCCGCGATCGCCGCGACCGCACGATGCACCTTTTCGGTCATAATGGCGATGATGACGACCAGGAAAACGACAATGGAAAAGATCTGTGGAATGTTCATAAAATAAACCGCCTCCCTACTTTTGGCGTGCCCGCAAGCAGAGAGTGTGATTCCCCCTCTCGTTTCTGGCACGGATGGCATTATACGCTGTTTGTAGGGGGAAAGCAACGTCCATGTGCACAAAAAGACAAAGTCTTCGCACCAAAAAATCATCATCTTGCGCCAGAAGCCTGCAAAAGAGGGGGCGAGTGCATAAAAAGACCCGCCCCGAGGGACAGGTCTCTTTAAGCCGTGTTGTAAGTACGCAAAAATCAGCCTGCGCTGATTGCACCTACCGGGCAGCCGCCAGCGCAAGCGCCGCAATCGACGCAAGCGTCGGCATTGATGACGTACTGGCCGTCGCCCGCAGAGATCGCGCCGACGGGGCATTCGCTCTCGCAGGAGCCGCAGCTGATGCAAGCATCAGAAATTACATGTGCCATGGGGGGTACCTCCTCGTTGAAAAATTCTATCTATATTGTAACACAGGATTTAAAAAAAACAATAACAAAGGCGAATGTTAGCTGACCATAACATTTTGCGCCAGACGCTTCCTTTTCCGGAACGGATTGTACAATATGGTCGTGGGCGCGCCTTTTGGTCAGGAAAGGTCAGGAGCGTGTCAAATAATGAGAAAAACAGCGTATTCTTTCGTAAGAGCGGGATAAACTCTTATAATCGAGTCTGGCGTTTTGCCATTGGTCAGGAAAGGTCAGAGAAGATGTTGCACTTTGCGCGCCAAATGTGTATGATAAACACAAAGGTCAGGGAAGGTCAGACAAAGTAAGCCGATCCTGAAATTTGCAGACAGAAACAACAAAGGAGGCGGACCGTATGAAAATGAGCGATCTCATCGCGGATTTCATCGGCGAAATGCTGTCCGACGGCGGCGGCATTGCAGAATTGCAGAGAAAAAGCCTGGCGAGCCAATTTTCGTGCGTGCCCAGTCAGATCAATTATGTGATTGAAACGCGCTTCACGCCGGAAAACGGCTATCTGGTGGAAAGCCAGCGCGGCGGCGGCGGCTATATCCGCATTGTGCGGCTGATGGACGACAAACAGCGCACGCTCGTCGAGGCGGCGCGCGGCATCGGCGGACGGCTGCGGCAAAAGGACGCGGCGCGTCTGGCGCAGACGTTCGTGAGCGCGCAGCTGCTCAGCGCGACCGAGGGGCAGCTGCTGCTGTCCGCGTGCTCGGACAGCGCGCTCGAGCAGGTGGACGAGACCGTCCGCGACCGGCTGCGCGCGTCCATTTTCCGATGCGCCATTTTGGGCATCGCGACCTGAGCGGAAGCTCTTATAAAAATATAACCATAAATCCCACACAAAGGAGTGTTGACTTATGAAATGTGAAAAATGCGGCAAGAATGAAGTGACAACCTATTATAAGGAGAGCATCAACGGCAAGACTCGCGCGCTGCATCTGTGTGCGGACTGCGCGCGCGAAATGAACATCGGCGGCGCATTCGAGCACGCGTTCGCAGGGTTTGACAGCTTCTTTGGCGATCCGGTTCAGGCCGCGCTCGGCGGCGGCATCGGCGCGCTTTGGGACAGCTTTGCGCCTGCATCGTCCGCGGCAGGCAGCCTGCGCGGCACGGAGCGCCGCTGCGCATCGTGCGGCACGACGGAAGCCGAGCTGCGCCGCACCGGGCGCGCCGGCTGTCCGGACTGCTATCACGCCTTCGAGGACATCCTAAACCCTTACATTAAACAAGTGCACGGCGCGGATCGTCACATCGGCTCCGCCCCGACGAGCGCCGCCGCGCAATGTGCAGAGCACGCGCAGGAAAACCCGATCGACGGCTTAAAATCCAAGCTGCAGGACGCGGTCGGCAGCGAAAACTTTGAAGAGGCGGCGCGTCTGCGCGACGAAATCCGCAGATTGGAGGACGAGGGCAAATGAGCACATGGGCGATACAGGGCGGCTTTCAGGACATCGTGGCGAGCTCGCGCGTGCGGCTCGCGCGCAACCTCAAGGGCTACCGCTTCGGCAGGCAGAGCGCGGACACGCTGCGCGCGCTGACCGATCAGGTTTGGGACGCGCTGCAGGCCGCGCCCGCTCTGGGCGCGCACTTCACGCGCATCGAAATCGTGCCAAATACCGCGGAAACGCAGCGTTTGGTGGAAAACCACACCATTTCCCCCGCGCTTGCGCAGGCAGGCGGCTGGGTGCTCGTGTCCGCGGACGGCGGCATCTCCATCATGGTCGGCGAGGAGGACCATCTGCGCCTGCAGGTGCTCGGTGCCGGGCTGTGTCCGCGCGAGTGCCTTGCCGAAGCGCAGCGGCTGGCCGCGCTGCTGGAAAGCCGCATCCCGTTCGCGTTCGATGAGCGGCTGGGCTATCTGACCGCGTGCCCGACCAATCTCGGCACGGGGCTGCGGGTGTCGGTCATGCTCCATCTGCCCATGCTGACCGCGGCGCACGCGATTTCTCACGTCAGCAACTGGGCAGGGCGGCAGGGCTGCGCGCTGCGCGGCGCATTCGGAGAAGGCACGGCGGCACAGGGCGGATTTTATCAGCTGTCCAATCAGGTAACCCTCGGTATGTCCGAGGAAATGCTGTGCCAGCGGCTGACCGATCTGGCGGCGAAGCTGCTCGAAAGCGAGAAAAAAACGCGGCAGGCGGCGTGCGAGCGCGATGAAATCGGGCTGGCAGACCGCTTGAGCCGCGCGGCAGGCCTGCTGCTCACCGCGCGGCGGCTGTCGACCGAGGACGCGGAAAACGCGCTGTCCGAGGTGCTCGTGGGGCTGCAAATGGGTATGCTCACGGGCGTGACACCGCAGGAGGTTTACGCGGCGATGCGCGCGCTGCGTCCGGCGTCGCTCGTGCTGGCGCAGGGGCGCGATCTGTCTGCGCGCGAGCGCGATGAGGCGCGCGCGGCGCTGCTGCGCACACGCATGGACGCGCTGTGGCAGGGGCTGCGCGCGCAGTGCCATGCGCAGGGTAAAGACACTGAAACCGGCAATAGCATTTGAAATACACAGGATTCCACCTATAAGGAGTGATTTTTATGGCATATCAAAATAGATTCACCGAGCGCGCGGCAAACGCGATCTCACTGGCGCAGGACACCGCGGCCCAGCTCGGACACAGCTACGTCGGCTCGGAGCACGTGCTGACCGGCCTTGTGCGCGAGGGCGGCGGCGTCGCCTATCAGGTGCTCACGCAGTTTGGCGTGACCGAGGAAAAGCTGCTCGGCGAGATTGAGCGCGCCATCGGACGGGGACAGCCCGACCAGACCGCGCCGCAGGGCATGACGCCGCGCACCAAGCGCATCGTGGAGCTTGCGGTGGCCTCCGCAAACGCGATGGGGCACAGCTATGTCGGCACCGAGCATCTGCTCATGGGGCTGCTGCGCGAGGGCGAAAATGTCGCGCTGCAGCTGCTCGACGCGCTCGACGTGGATTTGCAGCGGCTTGCAAACACGCTGACGCAGGCGGTCGGCGCAGGCGACGCGGACGAGGCGGAGGACGGCGCACCTGCCGCGCAGCGCGGCAAATCGGGCGGCTCGACCAAGACGCTCGAGCAGTACGGGCGCGACCTGACGAAGGCGGCGCGCGAGGGCAAGCTCGATCCGGTCATCGGCCGCGCGGACGAAATTCAGCGCATTATCCAAATCCTGTCGCGCCGCACGAAGAACAACCCCGCGCTCGTCGGCGATCCCGGCGTGGGCAAAACCGCGGTTGCGGAGGGTCTGGCGCAGCGCATCATCGCGGGAGACGTGCCCGATAACCTCAAAAACAAGCGCATTTTGTCGCTGGATCTGACCGGCATGATTGCGGGCACCAAGTACCGCGGCGAATTTGAGGAGCGCATCAAGGGTGTGCTCGAGGAGCTGAAGAACGCGCAGGACGTCATTTTGTTCATCGACGAGCTGCATATGCTGGTCGGCGCGGGCGCGGCGGAGGGCGCGGTCGACGCGGCGAACATCCTCAAGCCCGCCCTGTCGCGCGGCGAGATTCAGGTCATCGGCGCGACCACGCTCGACGAGTACCGCAAGCATATCGAAAAGGACTCCGCGCTCGAGCGCCGCTTCCAGCCCGTCATGGTCGGCGAGCCGAGCAGCGAGGACGCGGTGCGCATCCTGCAGGGGCTGCGCGACCGCTACGAGGCGCACCACCGCATTAAAATCACCGACGAAGCCATCGAGGCCGCGGTCAAGATGTCCGTGCGCTATATTTCCGGCCGTCAGCTGCCGGATAAGGCGATCGACCTCATCGACGAGGCGTGCTCGCGCGTGCGTATGCAGGCGATGACCGCGCCCCCCGATCTCAAGGGTCTGGAGGATGCGCTTGCGCGGGCGAACGCGGAAAAGGAAGAGGCGGTGCAGGGTCAGGATTACGAAAAGGCGGCGTCGCTGCGCGACCATGCCAAGGCGCTCCAAACCCAGATGGACGAGCGCCGCAAGGAGTGGCACGACAGCCAGGCCAAGGCGCACGGCGCGGTCTCGCCCGAGGACGTCGCGGAGGTCATCGCGAGCTGGACGGGCATTCCTGCCGCCCGGCTGACCGAGGACGAGTCCGCGCGGCTGCTGCAGCTGGAGGACACGCTGCATGAGCGCGTCATCGGTCAGGACGAGGCGGTCACCGCGGTCGCCAAGGCGATCCGCCGCGGCAGGGTCGGCCTGCGCGATCCCAAGCGGCCCATCGGCTCGTTTGTGTTCCTCGGCCCGACGGGCGTGGGCAAGACCGAGCTGTCCAAGGCGCTCGCGGAAGCGCTTTTCGGGGACGAAAGCGCGATGATTCGCGTGGATATGTCGGAATATATGGAAAAGCACAGCGTATCCAAGATGATCGGCTCGCCTCCGGGCTATGTCGGCTTTGACGAGGGCGGCCAGCTCTCGGAAAAGGTGCGCAGAAAGCCCTATTCGGTCGTGCTGTTCGACGAAATCGAAAAGGCGCACCCCGATGTGTTCAACATCCTGCTGCAGATTCTGGAGGACGGCCTGCTGACCGACGCGCAGGGGCGCAAAATCGACTTTAAAAACACGGTCATCATCATGACCTCCAACATCGGCGCGACCAAAATCACGGGCAAGGCGCGCAAATCCCTCGGCTTTGCCGACGGGGAGGACGCGGGCGACGCGCGCACCTTCCAATCCATCAAGGAAGAGGTGCTGGGCGATCTCAAGCAGGCGTTTCGGCCCGAGTTCCTCAACCGCATCGACGATATCATCGTGTTCAGCCGCCTGAGCGAAGCGGAAATCGAGCGCATCGCGGCGAATATGCTCGCGGGTGTCGCGGCGCGCATGCAGGATATGGACGTGCTGCTGCGCTGGACCGATGCCGCGCGCGCGCACCTTGCCAAGGCGGGCTTTGATCCGGTTTACGGCGCACGGCCGCTGCGCCGCGCCATCCAGTCCCAGGTTGAGGATCTGGTCGCGGAGGAGGTGCTCGCCGGCAAAATCAAGGAGGGGCAGACCGTGCTGCTCGATGAAAATGACGGCAAGCTGACACTCAAACTGCAAGCTGCCGCCGACCCTGCATAATCCCTGTCAAGCACACGCGCCCGATGCCGGAAATTTAGCCGGTGTCGGGCGCGTTTTTGTGCGTTTTGCCATATTTGTAAATTTTCCTTGAACTTGAGAAACAGGTGTGTTAAGATTTTAACCACGATCACCGATCGTGACTCTGGAGAGTCTTTCCCGCACTGCGGAAAGCGCCGAAGGTGTACGGCAAGGGGCATCCCCTCGCCAATCTCTCAGGCAAAAGGACAGAGGCTACATGCTTTTTGTCTTTTTCTCTTCAAAGTCGCGCCGCAAGGCACGACTTTTATTTTTTTATAAGAGAGAGGAAGAAAAAACCGAATGTTCCAAACCATCAACAAAATTCTCGTCATGATCGACGACGCCGTGTGGGGTGTGCCGCTTATCGTGCTCATCATGGCCGGCGGCATCCTGCTCACCGTGCGCCTGCGCGGATTGCAGGCGCGTAAGCTCATTCTTGCACTCAAGTACATGGTCAAGAACGAGGAGGGCGGTCACGGCGAGGTGACGAGCTTCGGCGCGCTGTGCACCGCGCTGTCCGCGACCATCGGCACGGGCAACATCGTCGGTGTCGCGACCGCGGTCACGGCCGGCGGCCCGGGCGCGCTGTTCTGGATGATCGTCGCCGCGATTTTCGGCACGGCCACCAAATACGCCGAGGGTCTGCTCGCGGTCAAATACCGCACGGTGGACGAAAACGGCCACGCGCTGGGCGGCCCGTTCTATTATATAGAGCGCGGCATGGGCCCCAAGTGGAAGTGGCTTGCCAAGTGCTTCGCGTTTTTCGGCATGTGCGTCGGCCTGTTCGGCATCGGTACGTTTTCGCAGGTCAACGGCATCACGTCCGCCGTGCAGAACTTCTTCGATCCCCAGAACACGTGGACGGTCACGGTTCCCGGCATCGGCACCTATTCCTGGACGGTTGTCATCACGAGTTTGGTGCTTGCGCTGTGCGTGGCGCTCGTGCTGATCGGCGGGCTGCAGCGCATCGCGAGTGTATCCCAGATTGTCGTGCCGTTCATGGCGATCATTTATGTGCTCTTTTGCGTGGTTTTGCTCATCTGCAATATTTCCGAGGTGCCTGCCGCGTTTGTCACAATCGTCAAGGGTGCGTTTAACCCGGCCGCGGTCACGGGCGGCGTGGTCGGCTCGATGATCGTCGCGATGCAAAAGGGTATCGCGCGCGGCATCTTCTCGAACGAGGCCGGCCTCGGCTCCGCGCCGATTGCCGCTGCCGCGGCGCAGACGCGCGAGCCTGTGCGCCAGGGTCTCGTCACGATGACGGGCACCTTTATCGACACCATCATCATCTGCACCATGACCGGTCTGTCCATCGTCATCACCGGCGCGTGGCAGGTGCCCGGCCTGGAGGGCGTGCAGGTCACGACCTATGCGTTCCAGAACGGCCTGCCCTTCCCGACGCGGGTTCCCGCGTTCATCCTCATGCTGTGCCTGGTGTTCTTTGCGTTCACAACCATCCTCGGCTGGGACTATTACAGCGAGCGCTGCCTGGAATACCTGTCGGGCGGCAACCTCAAGAGCGTTATGACCTATCGCTGGCTGTACATCTTCGCGGTTTTCATCGGCCCTTACATGACGGTTTCCGCGGTTTGGACCATTGCGGACATCTTCAACGGCCTGATGGCGATTCCGAACATGATTGCGCTGATTGCGCTCAGCGGCGTTGTCGTTGCGGAAACCCGCAGCTACTTCACCCGTATGAAAAACGGTCACCTTTAATAGGGAAGGCCGAATGCCCCCGCTGCATGGCGGGGGCATTTTTGCGCTTATGTTGCAGTTGTATAACGTTTTGCCGTGCGCGCTTGTCATTTTTACCGCGGCGTGCTATCATAAAAGCACATCCAAGGAGGTCTTTTCGCATGAAAAAAACACTTTCTGTGCTGCTCGCGACCGCTATGCTGTGCGGCGCGGTGCACGCATATGATATTTCGGACGGTGCGCTGCAGGCGGCGCCCGCCGCGGTGCAAACCGATCTGTCCGCGGGTCTGACGGCGCTCGGACTGGACGCACTGACCGTCACGGGCGCATCCGACTCCAGCACGACCGCAAGGCTCGGGGAGCACATCACGGTCTTTGCTGCGGGCAGCGCGACGGGTACGCGCGTTGTCGCGGCCAAGCTCGACACCTCAAACCAGACCGCGGCGCTCGCCGCATCGCCGGATTTCGGCGCGGTGTGCGCGGCAATCGTCAAGCTCGTCTCCCCGGAGGCCGCGTCTCAGGCGGTGAGCGCCGCGCTCCGGCTCGATCAGGCGGCGCCGGTCGAGCAGGGTGAAAATCTGCGCACCCACACCGCAAACGGCGTGCTCTACACCTATGAGGTGCGCGCGGACAGCGTGCGCTTCGCGGCGATGCCCCTGCCCGAGGGGGCAAACGGCATCCAGCTGGTTGTAAACGACACCTTTGTGCCGCTCGATGTCGCGCCGCGCATCGTGGACGGGCGCACACTCGTGCCCGTGCGCGGTATCTTTGAGCAGCTCGGTGCGACCGTTGCGTGGAATCAGGCGAGCCAGACCGCGACCATGACGCGCGGCGGCATCGACGTGCAGGTCAAAATCGGCAGCGCGACCGCCCTTGTCGGTGGTGAGACGCGCACGCTCGACGTGCCCGCGCAGCTCTCCGCCCCGACCGGCGCGGCGCGCACGCTTGTGCCCGTGCGCTTCATTTCGGAATCGCTCGGCGCGCTCGTCGGCTGGAATGCCGACGCGTCGACCGTGGTGATTTCGGCAAAGTAAGCGGCACAGAAAAATCATCGACACCGGCAGAGGGAGATTCTCCGCTTCAAAAAGGCACCGCCTTGCGGTGTCTTTTTTGCGCGCTCACACAGCGCGCGAAACACCGAAAATGACGCAACTTATGCATATCAATTTGTAACCGGAGGCGTAACTTGAAAAAATAAGGAGGAAATTACAATCGTGATAAAAATAGAAGAAATTTAAAAAAAATAATGTGCAATAAAGGCGAAAATATGCGGTTAAGTAGGAGTAATTGAGAAAATTATAACAAACGCTGATGTGGCGAAATGACTCGAATCGGACAGAAGAATGTGAAATTTTAAGAAGAGTGCGATGAAGAAGGCGAAAAAATGCAAAAAGAGAGGTAGAATTTTTACTTATATTAGTGCATTATGTATAAAAAACGGGACTGCAAAATGGCGGAAAAACTTTCCGATAAAATTGAATTTGTAACTTCGGTGTAACCGCGGTGGTGTACACTAAGCGTAAGACAACGCAATTTGAATGAATAGAGGTGAGACGCATGAGAACGAGCTTGATGTATAAGAAACGGTTGCGCAGGATCACCGCATGGGTGGTGATGGTCCTGCTGGTGCTCAACAGCGGCCTGACAACCGCGCTCGCGGCACTGCAGGAACCCGTTTCAGTGACCACGCTGTATGCGGCGGTCGATGTGGACGCAATCGCGGACACACTGCTTGCCAACAGCAGCGGCATCGACCTTGCGGCAGAGGATCTACCGCAGGCCGCGGACGCAGAAGACAACCTTGATTTGCAGACCCGCCTGCTGCAATCCCTCGCAGGGCGCAGTCTGGTCGCGCAGGTACGGGCGGACAGCGGCGCAGCACTGCTGGTTGCGGCGACTGTGGACGGCGACGTGCCGCAGGACGCATCCGTGCAGCCTGCAAGCGTCATCACAGTGCGCAACGAGCAGGGTGAAACCCTTCAGCCGGACGGCAGCTGGATGCAGCAGCCGGACGA
>CAZOJP010000043.1:14901-17184 GCA_964580155.1 uncultured Intestinibacillus sp.
AGCTCACCCCGCGTGAGCAGGTCGCCCGGGCGATTACCGGCATCACCATCATCGGTTATAATGTGCGCGAGGGCGTGCAGTACGCCTACCAAATGCGCCTGACCGGTTCTTCCCTGCATATTTGTGCGGGCACGCTGACAGGCTATGCGCTTGAAGTGCGCGAGCCCGAGCCGGCACCCATTGCACCGGAAGTTCCCGTGCCGACGACTCCCGTGCCGGAAATTCCCGTGCCGGAAGAGCCCGTGCCCGAGGCACCTGCACCGGAGGAGCCTGAGCTCCCCGAGCAGGAACTGCCCGATGAGCCCGCGTCTCCTTCCGAAACCGAGGTGACCGAGCCGCAGGAGCCGACAACGGATACACCGGCGGAGCAGCCCCCACAGGGCGGCGAAACCACCGAGGAACCGACAGAAGCAACCGCGCCGAGCACACCGGAGGACCCGGAAGATGCACCGGAAGCGCAGCCTGATCCCTCGAATGAGGGCGCAGACGCAGAGCCGGCATCGGACGGACTGGCGGCAAGCTATACCTTCGGCCCGCGCATCGTGATGGAAGCGCAGGAAGACGGAGACGCGGCGGAAGAGCCCGACGAGCCGGAAGCGCCCGCGGAGCCCGAGCCTGCGGATACACCGGAAATTCCGGACGCAGAAGTCCCGGCAGCTTCGGTCATTCGCGGCTGGGTTGTCGATCCGGACGCGCAGCGGCTGAGCGGCGGCGCACTGGAAGCGCTGCTGCAGTATAATCCCAAGGACGGCAAGCCCATCGGCGGTCTGACCGCATGGTGGGTGGGCGATAGCTATCTGTTCACGGTCGCACCGCGCGGCGTGAGCGAGCTGGAGCTTACGGCAGGTGAGCCGGGCGACAACATTGAGCTGCCGCCGGTGATCGAGCCGTTTGCAACACTGACCGTGGACAACAACCTGGCGGACAGTGCTTATCAGGAAATCGCGTTCCCGTTCCGCGTGACGCTGGACGGCGCGGTTTACACCGGCGAAGCGCGCCGGCAGATCATCGCGGCGGACGGCACGGCGACCGAAGATGGCATCGTGGCATTCAGCGAACAAGGCGTTGTCGAGCTGAAGCCCGGTCAGCGTGCACTCATTGAAAACATCGCGACAGGCACGGCCTATACGGTCGAAAGCCTTGCAATCGAGGTGCCGGCCGACACCGCGGTGGCGGCGGAAATCGAAGAAACTCCCGTTCCGCTCGCAGAAGCACCGGAAGCCGACACAGAAGCACCGGAAACCCAGACGATTCAGCTCAAGCTGGAGATCGTAGGCGAGGAGAGCGCCGCAGCACCGGAAATCCTTCCGGATGAGACGGACGACACCGCGCAGGCGCAGGATGAAATCACCGCACCTGTGAGCGACTCGGTCGCCGCAGTTCCCGCAACCGGAACGTATGTGTTCGGCCCGCGCGTTGTCATGGCGGACGGCGGCGAGGACGAAGCGTCCGTGCACGGCGTGCTGATGGCAAACGCAACCGTGCAGGCGACGATCACGCTGACCGGACAGACCAACCGCTTGACGATCGGCCAGACGGCGAATGAAAGCATTACCTATCGGCTGTACGACGGCAGCACACAGAAGGGTTCTGCCACCGTGACTGCTGCGGGTGCAAGCAATGCGAAAACGATAGACTTCAGCAGCTTTTACACTTACAGAGGCACGCACACCTTGACCCTGAAGGCGCAGCGCGGCAGCGAAAGCGAGGTAACACTGGGAACGTATATTCTCGAACGAGAATATATTTGGAGCAGGACCTATCGCAACACCATGACCTTCACCAGCGCCAACCCATCCGGCTGGACGCTGACCGCGGGCGGCAACGGCACAAGCGCGCCGACCTTGCTCGTAGCGCCACCGACGCATACAAACCTTACAATCAAGGCGGTCGGCGGCAGCGATACCTACCACATCTATGCAAACGGCGCGGCCGAGCCTGATGTGGCGGTCTCCGCGGGCGGCACGGCAAATGTGGCGGTGCCCGCAACCGGCAGCAGCAACATCAAGATTACGCCGGACGGCAGCCCCTACCGCATCCTGATCGGGGACTACGTGGTCACATCGGTCAACGATACGGCACAAAATCTGTACGACAAGACCATTACGTTTGTATACGGTTCGACCGGCAGCGGGGACGCACCGCTCAGACTGACCAAAAAGGCATTTGAGCAGGGTAGCAACACCGGGCTGTACCAAGTCGATCTGACCGTAAACGGCG
The DNA here is from genome assembly GCA_964580155.1 of uncultured Intestinibacillus sp. Lineage (GTDB taxonomy): Bacteria > Bacillota > Clostridia > Oscillospirales > Butyricicoccaceae > Intestinibacillus. The sequence continues at coordinate 17,122 of CAZOJP010000043.1, forward strand.
CGTCTGCCACGACCATTGGCAGCGCGGATGTTCTGCTCGTCGTAGACCGCTCCAACAGTATGG
>CAZOJP010000044.1:0-15389 GCA_964580155.1 uncultured Intestinibacillus sp.
ACTCGTACGGCGGCATGTCCGGCCGTGACATCATGGCGCTGGCCTGCGGCATGTACGAGAGCTGCAACTTCAACTACCTCGACGAGCGCGTCAAGCAGTGCGATTACCTGGCGGAAGGCTTCTATAAGGCCGGCGTTAAGGGTGTTGTTCTGCCGGCAGGCGGCCATGCGGTTTACATCAACATGGACGAATTCTTTGACGGCAAGCGCGGCCACGAGAAGTTTGCGGGACAGGGCTTCAGCATTGAGCTGATCCGCCGTTACGGCATCCGCACCTCCGAGCTGGGCGACTACTCGATGGAGTATGACCTCAAGACTCCCGAGCAGCAGGCCGAGGTGGCAAACGTCGTTCGTTTCGCCATCAACCGCAGCCAGCTGAGCCGTGAGCATCTTGATTATGTCATCGCCGCTGTCAAGGCACTGTACGAGGATCGTGAGAATATCCCGAACATCCGCATCGTCTGGGGCCACAATCTGCCGATGCGTCACTTCCACGCTTTCCTTGAGCCGTACCCGAACAAGGACTAAACCGAGAGATAGACAATCCTGCGTAACCTGCGCCGCGTAGAGAGCGTGCAGGAAGACTGCCTACTCTACACGCCCGCGGACAAGTGAACTTTTCCGCGGGCGTCGTTTTTTAGATCGCTGTAGGTCTATTAAAAGAGAAAAATGAGGTGTCATTATGACCAATACAAACGAAGCGACCCTTACACGTGATTCCTGGCAATCCAAATGGGGATTTATTCTGGCATGCATTGGTTCCGCAGTTGGCATGGGCAATATTTGGCTGTTTCCGTACCGTATGGCAACCTACGGCGGCGCCTTCCTGCTCGTATACTTGATTTTTGACGTTCTAATCGGCTTTTCCGGCGTCATCGGCGAGATGAGCTTTGGCCGCGCCGCACGCACCGGCCCGGTGGGTGCGTTCGGTCAGGCCTGCGCTTCGCGCGGCGAGAGCAAACGCCGCATCGGTGAGCTCATCGGTGCCATCCCGATGCTGGGCGCGCTCGCGCTCGCAATCGGCTATTCGGTCGTCGTCGGCTGGATCCTCAAGTACACCGTCGGCAGCTTCACCGGCACAACACTCGCTCCGACCGATGCCGCAGGCTTCGGCGCAGCGTTCGGCGCAACGGCTTCCGCTTTCGGCAACAACCTCTGGCTCATCATCGCGCTCGTGATCACCTTTGCGATTATGGTCATGGGCATCGCAGGCGGCATCGAAAAGGCCAACAAGGTCATGATTCCGCTGTTCTATCTGATGTTTATCGGTCTTGCGGTCTATGTTTCGATGCAGGACGGCGCATCCGACGGCTACAAGTGGATGTTCACGATCGACCCCGCCGCACTCAAGAACCCCATGCTCTATGTCTACGCGCTCGGACAGTCGTTCTTCTCGCTGTCGCTCGCAGGCAACGGCACGGTCATCTACGGCTCTTATCTGGACGATAACACCGATACCTTCAGCGCAGCATGGAAAATCGCGCTGTTCGACACGATGTCTGCTATGCTGGCGGCGCTCGTCATCGTCCCTGCAATGGCGACCACAGGCGCAACGCTCTCCGAGAGCGGCCCGGGCCTCATGTTCGTCTCCCTCCCGCACCTGTTCTCCGCAATGCCCGGCGGCGGCATCGTCATGGCGGTCTTCTTCGTTGCCGTGCTGTTTGCAGGTCTGACCTCGCTTGTCAACCTCTTTGAGGCACCGATTGCAACGCTGCAGGATCACCTGCACTTCAGCCGCGCCAAGGCGGTTGTCATCATCGCAGTGATCGGCGCAGTCGCCTCGATTTGCATCCAAGGTATCGTGGGCGAGTGGATGGATTTCGTCTCCATCTATGTGTGCCCGCTCGGCGCAGGTCTTGCCGGCATCATGTTCGCATGGGTCTGGGGCAAGAAAAAGGTCGAGGACGAGGTCTCCAAGGGTCGTACCCACCGCATCGGCGGCTGGTACTATCCGGTTTACAAGTATCTGTTCTGCATCCTGACCATGACGGTCTTTGTATGCGGCATCATCTTCGGCGGCATCGGCTAAACCCGATAACTAGAAAGCGGTGTGATCACACGATCACACCGCTTTTTTATCGCTATTTTTTTTAGTACGCTACGCCCTGCCACAGCATGGCATCGCAGACCTTTTCAAAGCCGCCGATGTTGGCACCGGCAACCAGATTGCCCGCCATGCCGTACTTTTCCGCAGAATCCTTACAGGTTTTGTAGATGTTCACCATGATCTGATGCAGCTTTGCATCGACCTCATCGAACGTCCAGCTCAGGCGCTGGCTATTCTGGCTCATCTCCAGTCCGGAGGTGGCAACGCCGCCCGCGTTTACCGCCTTCGCCGGCCCAAAGAGCACGCCTGCCTGCTGGAACACGGCAACCGCCTCCGGCGTGCACGGCATGTTCGCGCCCTCGGCCACCGCCTTAACGCCGTTTGCAACGAGTGCCTTTGCGGAAGCCTCATTCAGCTCATTTTGCGTGGCGCACGGCAGCGCGATGTCGCAGGCGACCGTCCAAATGCCCTTCGCGCCGTCCTTGTCCTCAAAATACTGCGCAGACGGGACATAATCGAGGTAGGTGCGGATGCGCGCGCGCTTGACTTCCTTGATTTCCTTCATCACCTTGTAGTCGATGCCGTTTTCGTCCACGATATAGCCGTTCGAGTCGCTCATCGCAATGACCTTGCCGCCGAGCTGGGTCGCCTTCTGGTTGGCATAGATTGCGACATTGCCCGAGCCCGAGATGACGACGCGCTTGCCCTCGAAGGTGGTGCCCGCGTCCTTGAGCATTTCGTTCATGAAATAGCAGGCGCCGTAGCCGGTCGCCTCGGTGCGCGCGAGGGAGCCGCCGTAGGACAGGCCCTTGCCGGTCAGCACGCCGGTGAACTCGTTGCGCAGGCGCTTGTACTGGCCGAACATGAAGCCGATTTCGCGCGCGCCGGTGCCGATATCACCCGCGGGCACGTCGGTATCCGCGCCGATGTGCCGGTACAGCTCGGTCATAAAGGACTGGCAAAAGCGCATGATCTCGTTGTCGGATCTGCCCTTCGGGTCAAAGTCCGAGCCGCCCTTGCCGCCGCCGATGGGCAGGCCGGTCAGGCTGTTCTTGAAGATCTGCTCGAAGCCGAGGAACTTGATGATGGACAGGTTGACGGACGGGTGCAGGCGCAGGCCGCCCTTGTAGGGGCCGATGGCGCTGTTGAACTGCACTCTCCAGCCGCGGTTGACGTGCACCTTGCCCGCATCGTCCACCCACGAAACGCGGAAATTTACGGTGCGCTCCGGCTCGATCATGCGCTCCATGATGCCGCTCTTCTCAATTTCGGGGCGCGCCTCGACGACCGGAACGAGGGACTCGAATACCTCGTATACCGCCTGGAGAAACTCCGGCTCGTGCGCGTTGCGGTGTGCAAGACCATCATAAACAGATTGCAAATACGGATTCTTAATTTCCATGTGCGTTAACTCCTTTATCCCTATAGGCTGGTCGCCTCTCGGCGTTTTACTGACGCTATTTTATCACGTTAAATTGTCGAATACAAGAACTGATCGACTATTTTTTGAAAAAATAGTGCGTTTTTTTCTCGATTTTCCAATGGTTTACATGGATTATATATGGAATTTGTGTGTTTTCTACAGTTTTACCGCTCTGGGTTTTTGTGTTTTTATGGATTTTTTTTACACGCTTTTTATCGGTCGTTTCTTCTTCTCCGCGGTGCGGGCAATGACGCTTTTGCGTTCGCGCCTTGCATTGTGCTCAAAATCCGTCCCATAGACAGCGCGCAAGGTCGACATTTCCGTCCGCGCAAAAGGGCACGCCGTCCGCTTCGAGCAGGGCGCGCTGCTGCTCCTGTCCGCCGAACGCGAATGCGGGCGCGAGCCTGCCGTCCCGGTTGACGACACGATAGCACGGGATGCCGTCCGGATCGGGATTTGCGTGCAGCGCATAGCCCACCACGCGCGCCCAGCGCGGATTGCCTGCGAGCGCGGCGATCTGTCCGTAGGTTGCGACATAGCCCGCAGGGATGCGGCGCACCACCTCATAGATGCGCGCAAAGCTGTCCCCCATCTTCATCCTCCCCTCCATTTGAAAAAAGAGCGGCTGCACGCCGCCCTTTTTTGTCGTTTTGTTACGGGAACATATAATATCCGCCGCTGCTGCCCCGGCTCTGCTGCTGTTGCTGCTGCTGGGACGAGGTGTCGCCTGCCAGCTCGTACTGGTCGGCAAGCAGAATCGTGATATTCATGGTTTTGCCCGTGCTCATGCGGTAGACGGTCAGCCGGAGCTGGTCGCCCGCTTTTTTGTCCTTCTTTGCGGCGTTAATCTCGTCCATCGTCGTGATGGTCTTGCCCTCGACACCGGTGATGATGTCGTTTGACTGCAAGCCCTGCTTTGCCGCGTCGGAGTTTGCATCGACCGCGGTGATCAGCACGCCCTGCGGCACATCATTATATTGCGCGGTCTGCTCGGAAATATTATAGCCGGTCACACCGATCGCGGGGCGGCCGGAGACATAGCCGTGCTGAATCAGCTCGTCCACGACCTCCTTGGCCGAGTCAATCGGAATTGCAAAGCCCAGTCCCTCATAGGAGGTGCTGTTCAGTCCGCCCGTGCTGCTCAGCTTGGCGGAGGTGATGCCGATGACCTGACCGTATTTGTTGATGAGCGCGCCGCCCGAGTTGCCGGGGTTGATGGACGCGTCGGTCTGGATGAGCGTCATAACGCGGTCATCGATTGTGATGTCGCGGCTGATGGCGGAAATCGAGCCGGTCGTAATCGTGTTGGCAAGCTGCACACCGCCGGGCGAGCCGATTGCAAACGCTTTTTCGCCCGCCTTGATCTGCTTGGAATCGCCAAACTCCGCAGGGGTAAAGGTCTTGCCGTCCGCGGAAATCTTGAGCACCGCAAGGTCGGTCTGCTCATCCGAGCCGATGACGCTCGCATTGTACTGCATGCCGTCCGCGGTTACCACTTTGACCTGCTGCGCTCCGTCGATGACGTGGTGGTTTGTGATGACATAGCCATCCGCCGACATGATGACACCCGAGCCCGAGGACTGCCCCGAGGTGGCAAGGTTGCTCGCGACCACGCTGACCACCGAGGGCGAAACCCGTTCGTAAATTTCCTCGCCGCTCAGTCCCTGATCGCTTGTCGACGTGCCGCTGCTGGCATTTGTGATGGTCAGCGCGGGCTTGCTCGGATCGTTTGCGCGCGCGCCCTGAGAGGCTGCGTCTCCGCCGCCGAACGAGCCGAGCTGTGAGCCGATGCCCACCCCTGCCGCAAGCAGCAGGCACGCTGCCGCGACTCCGCCGATGGTGGCAAGCACGCGGCGGCGGCGCTTTTTGCCCTTGCCGTTTGTGCCCGTATTCTGCTGGCGCTGCCATTCTTCATAGGTGCTAAAGCCGCTTGCATCGCCGTAGTCCATGCGCGCCATCTGCTGCGCGCGCCGCCATTCTTCGTAGCTTTGATAGCTGTCGCCGCTGTGCACCGGTGTCTGATACGGGGTGCGCGGCTCCTGCTGCGGCTCCTGCGGTGCGGCGGTATAGGGCTGTGCAGGCTGCTCGTTTTCCTGCTGCTGTGCGGACGGTGCGGACTGCAGCTGCTCGTCACGCTCGTCATGCTCACTGTTATACTTAAAATCCATTGATCATCGTCCCTTTCTTCCGGGAGGATCGCTCCTCCTTGTTTCTGAGACCATTGTACACGGGCATTGTGCACGTTTTTTGATAGCTTTATGAACGCTTTGTTAAATCATCGCCCTCGATTTCGCGGACTTTTTTCATCTGCGCCAGCGGCAGCGTGAAGGAAAACTCGGTGGTTCCGCCGTCCGACCGCACGGAAATATCGCCGCCGTGCAGGTTGATGATGTTCTTGACGATATACAGCCCCAGCCCCGCGCCGGTGCGGTCGCGGCTGCGCGAGGGATCCGCCTTGTAGAAGCGGTCGAAAATATGCGGCAGGTTGTCCTCCGAGATGCCGTCGCCCGTGTTGGACACGGAAAACGCGCACATCGCGCCCTCCTGCGCGGCGGACAGCCGCAGACAGCCGCCCTCCTCGACGAATTTAACCGCGTTGTCAATCAGGTTGTAAACCGCGCGGAACACATGGTCGCGGTCGCCCATCACGATGAGCTGATCGGCAAACTCGACCTCGACCTCGACGCGCTTGGCCTCCAGCTTTTGCTCAAACGACAGGATAATTTGACTCGCCATCTCGGAAAAATCAAACGGCGCGGGCGCAAGCAGCAGCTCGCCCGACTGGATTTTCGCCGCGTCGAGCATGCGCACGACCATGCGTGACAGCCGGTGCACCTCCTCCGAGATGATGTGCAGATACTTTTCATGCCGCTCTGCAGGGATCGTGCCGTCGAGCATTCCGTCGACAAAGCCGCCGATCGTCGTCATCGGGGTCTTGAATTCGTGGCTGACGTTGCCGATAAAGCCGCGCGTCAGCTCTTCAAGCTGCTCAAGCTCGCCCGCCATGTTGTTGAACGCAAGCGCCAGCTCGTCAATCTCGTCGCACTCGTTATCGACCGACACGCGCACGGAAAAATCACCCTGCGCAAATGCCTTTGCCGCGTTGGACATGGTTTTAAGCGGCTGCGTGATGCGCGAGGAGGTGACGTATGCGGTAAACAGGATGCCGACGAGCGCGATGGATACAATCATGACAAAGGTGCGCATGATATGCGTCAGCATGCCGGTCACCGCCGCGCCCGACGCGCTGACGAATACGAACGCGCTCACCGCGCCGTTTGGTTCGACCGCGCGCGCACCCACGACATAGCTCTTCTCCGCGAGCGCGCCGCCCAGCGTGCCGATTTCGCTGTAATAGCCCTCCGCGCTGACGCGGCGCAGCACCGCCGCAGGCACCTGAATCTGCGCTGCGCGGCCCACGCTGCTCTCGTCCGCCTGCAGCAGCCCCGTGCCCGCGGTGTCCGTGATGAGGATGGATACGTTGCTGTCCTTCGCCATAAAGAGCAGCACAAGCTGATAGAGCTTGTCGTATTCGGTGTTGTAGTTGCCGAGCACGCCCGCGGTCTGCTCCGCGGCATTGATGGCGACCTGCCGGAGCTGCACCTGCTTTTCGCTGATGGCATAGCGGTTGACCTGATGGAAAAACGCCATGCCCGCGAGCAGCAGCGCGATCAGCGTGATCGACGCATAGGACAGAAAATTCTTAACGAAAAATGTTTTTTTCACACAAACGGCCTCATTTTACGGTCAATCCTTGGTTTCAAACTTGTAGCCCACGCCCCAGACCGTCTTGAGATCCCACTTGTCACTGACGCTTTCCAGTTTTTCGCGCAGGCGCTTGATGTGCACGTCCACCGTGCGCGTGTCCCCGAAGTAGTCAAAGCCCCACACGTCGTCGAGGAGCTGCGCGCGCGTGAACACGCGATTCGGGCTGGACGCGAGAAAATAGAGCAGCTCGATTTCCTTCGGCGGCGCGTCGACCCGTTTGCCGTCCACGATTAAATCGTAGGCCTGCTTGTCGATCACGAGCTTGTCATAGCTCAGCTTGCCGCTGTCCTCGGGGGCGAGTCGGCGAAACACCGCGCGGATGCGCGCGATGACCTCGCGCATTTCGAGGGGCTTTACGATATAATCGTCCGCGCCCATCTCCAGTCCGGATACGCGGTCCGAGGTCTCGCCCTTCGCGGTCAGCATGATGATCGGCACGTTGGACTCCTCCCGGATGGTGCGGCAGACCTCCCAGCCGTCCATAATCGGCATCATCACGTCAAGCAGCAGCATATCGGGGTTTTCGCTCTTCCACTTTTTCAGACCCTCCACGCCGTTCGGCGCTTCGACCACCTCATAGCTCTCGCGCTCGAGGTACAGACGCAGCAGCTCGCGAATATTTTCTTCGTCTTCGACGATCAGTATCTTTTTTGCCATAAACAGCACCCACCTAACCCGTATAATACTCTTTATTATACACCGTCCGCAGCACAATTGCATTAACGAAGTGTAAAAAACAGCCCGTCCCGCAAAAATGGGGACGGGCTGCGCGAAGAAGCGCCTTTTATGCGCCGAATTCCTGATAGGAGGACAGATCGTCCGGCAGCTCGACCTTGACGTCGTTTCCGAACTTCATATCGGTCATTTTCATGGTCATTTTCATGTCCATGGACTGACCCGCCGCCTGAGCCGACATGCTCATCGACATCTCCGCGCCGATGTACTTGCCGTCCTTGAACGTGCTCGTCGCGGTCAGATCGCCGAAGGTCACATCGGCCGCCGCACCGGTGAGCTCCTGCATGTTCATGCTGCTCAGCATGCCTGCGACCATGCTGTTCATGGCGCCGGGCGCATACTTGACCGCATAGGTGGTCGCACCGTTTGCGGTGGTCTCCTTGAGGCTTTCAACGGCGGACAGGCCGGTGGTCGTATAGCTCGTCAGGTCGACCATGCCCTGCATCGCGCTGAAATCCATCGGCATCTTGAGCTTCTGCCCGCTCATGTTCATGTAGTAGTTGCCGTTCGTGTAATACACGTTGTACGGCGTTTCGATCACGGACTGATCCCCCGCGGAAACAAGCTCCTTGGCAAGCTCCAGCTTCATGGTGCCCGTCATTGCCATGCTGGATTTGTTGAGATCGGCCAGATCCATATCCGCCGCGGTGCTCAGCACCACGGACATCGTCATCAGATCCGCGCCCGCGCTTTTGACGTGCGCGCTCATGTCCATCTTGGCGGACATCTTGCCCTGCTTGGAATAGGCCTCGCTCACCTTGACATAGTCCTTGTAGCGCTTAAAGAACGCCTGGGTGTCCGCCGCCTTGTCCTTTGCGACCGCGCCGTCCGCCACCAGCTTGTCAAGCAGCGTGTCCGCGTCGCTGTTGCGGGGCTGTACCGCCAGAGCTGTGTAGCTCATCGCCGCGACGTGATCGCGCAGGAAGTTCGCCGTGTCGCAGTTGAACGGATCGACCACGCCCTCTTCCGCGCCCTTTTGCAGCGCAATCGCATAGGTGAAGTCGCCGCCTGCCGCATCGCTGTGTCCGAGCGCGCGCAGCAGGAAGGTGGTGTACATCTGCGCGTCGCACTTGCTGTTCGGCGCAAAGGTCGTGTCCGTCGTGCCGGTGGTCAGCTTGTTGTCGTAGAGATACTGCACATAGGGCTTCTGCCAGTCCTCCAGATCGGTGAACGGCGCGTCATAGGTCATCTGCTGCGCCTCGGTCTCCTTGCCCAGCAGGCGCACGAGCATCGTCGCCGCCTCGGCACGGGTCGGTGCGCGGTCCAGCTCATAGCCCGCGGTGCCGCCCTGGAACAGGCCGAGCGCCTTGAGCTTGTCCGCCGTGCTGTCGAAGTTTGCCGCGGAAGCGGACGCGACCAACGTGGTCACGGCCGCCGCGCCCACCAGGGCGAGTCTCATAGACTTCTTCATAATAATCCTCCCTCTGCATATCCAGAAATAGCTTCTATGCATCATATTACCATACTCTTTTTTCAAATGCACGCACTTTTACAGTTTTCTTTCCATTATAAGAATCTGTTAAGATTTGTCCGGACGATCCGCCTGCGAAGCTGCAACAAACCCTTTTATCGTATGCGCGCCCGCACTTGCAAGCGCAAAAAAGCCGCCCATCGGACGGCTTTTTGTATGGCGCGGGAGCTTAGCCCTCGTAATCGCCTTCGTTTTCCCAGTTGTGCCACACGCTCTGCACATCGTCGTTGTCCTCCAGGTTGTCGAGCAGCTTGCGCATCTGCGCCATGTCCTCTTCCTTTTCCAGACTGATGTAGTTCTGCGGCACCATTTCGATTTCGGCTTCGAGGAAGGCATAGCCCTTGGCTTCGAGGGCTTCGCGCACGGTCCCGAAATCCGCCGGTGCGGTGTAGATTTGGAAGCTCGTTTCGTCCGCCTGAAAATCCTCCGCGCCCGCGTCAAGCGCCGCCATCATGACCTCGTCCTCATCCTGCTCGTCGCGCTCGATGATGATAACGCCCTTCTCGTCAAACTGCCAGCTGACGCAGCCGGTCGCGCCCATGCCCGCGCCGTATTTGTCGAGCAGATGGCGCACATCCGCCGCGGTGCGGTTGCGGTTGTCGGTCAGGGTTTCGATGATGACCGCAACGCCGGACGGGCCGTAGCCCTCGTAGTTGATGGCTTCGTACTCGATCGCGCCGTTCGCGCCGGAATATTTATCGAGTGTGCGCTTGATGTTGTCGTTGGGCATGTTGTTCGCCTTTGCCTTTGCGACAACGTCGCGCAGACGGGCATTGTTCTCGGGGTTTGCCGAGCCGCCCTCCTTGATTGCAATCGCCATTTCGCGGCCGATTTTGGTGAAGATTTTGGCCTTTTTCGCATCGTTCGCGCCCTTGCGCTTGGCGATATTATTCCACTTTGAATGTCCCGACATCTATGATACTCTCCTTTTACAAAACAATTCGCATCTAAATAGCATTTTATCAAACTTCCTGCCGATACGCAAGGCTGCGCCCTGTTTTTTTTGCATAAAGCCGGTTTTCCGCGGCATACTATCCTCAAATCCAAAAAAGTGAGGTGAGCCGTTATGCCGAAGAATCAGCCGAATCAGAACCAGAACAAGTGCCCTGATCAGCATCAAAATCAGAACCAGAATCAGAGCCAGAATCAGAAACAGCAGAGTGGTCAGAATCGCAAAAATCAGCCGGGCGCCAACTAAAGCGCGGATCGGTTTTGCGCGGAACGGGGCTGCGGCACGGTGATGTTACCGTGCGGCAGCCCTGTTTTTTCATTCCGCGCGCACAATCGCGTCGTACAGCGCGTTGATCCGCTCATAATCGCCGCGCAGATACAGCCAGCCGAACAGTGCTTCGAGCGCGGTCGCAAGGCTGTATTCGCCATGCGTGCACGATTTGGGCACGCTGCCGGGCTTGGCATTGCGCCCGTGGCGAAACACCGCGCTCTCCTCCTCGCACAGCAGGGGCAGCAGCACCTTGGCCGCGCGTGCCTGTGCGGGCGCGCACACGAGCGCAATCGTTTGCTTGTGCAGATTTTTTGCGGTGGTCGAGCCGTCCGCCGCAAGGCGTGTGCGCGTCAGCAGCTCGTAGACCGCGTCCCCGATGTGCGCCAGGCCGAGTGCGCTCAGCGCGTCCATCGCGGGCTTGTCCAGTGTCTGGTGTAAATAATCCTGCAAAATGCAGCCCTCTTTTCCGTCATTTTCGCGGGTGACTCCGGCGCGCGTCCGCGCTTTCCTGCGTGACCGCTCCCATTCGGGTATTGCGCGCGCTGCCAGAATATGATAAAATTATACCGAAATGGGCGGATAAAGTAAACCCCTTATCAAACACAATATCCCCCCTGCGAAAGGAGTAATCATTATGGCAATCCTTCATCTGACCGAACAAAACTTTGATGCCGAGATCAAGAATTCCTCGGTTCCGGTTCTCGTGGATTTCTGGGCGACCTGGTGCGGCCCATGCAAGATGCTTGCGCCCATTCTGGAGCAGGTCGACGCGGCCCTTGCGGGCGGCGCGAAAATCTGCAAGGTGGACGTTGACCAGCAGCCCGCCCTTGCGGCGCGCTTCGGCATTATGAGCATCCCCACCCTGCTGTTTTTCCGCGACGGCAAGCAGACCGACAAAATGGTCGGCGCGCGCTCCATGGAGGACATCGTCGCGGCGCTCAAGTGAGTAAATCGGACGGGCACCCCCCTGTGCGCCCGTCCACGCAATCAAAAAAGTTGTCACCGCATACAGCGCGGTGACAACTTTTTTTATCTGTCTCGGCTATTGCGCGAGATACTGCGCGAGCGTGCCGCCCGTTTCGCTCGGCGTGAAGTACAGCGCGTCCTCGCCCGCAAACAGCGTCGGCGCGAGCGCGGCGCTTGTATACATGGGCACGAGCTTTGCGGTGTCGCCGCCCGTCAGCCTGCCGATGATGGTGCGCATGCTGTCGCCGCTCGTCTCGTTTTGCACCGCCATCGGCACATAGAGCGCGTGCGCCGCCTGATACAGCTTGGCGACATCCTGTCCGGTGCTGCCGTTCAGTCCGTCCTGCGCGGTCGGATCGTCCGCAACGACCGACACCTTGACCGGTGCGGCGGCCGCGGCAAGCGCGGTCAGGCGCTGCGCAAGCAGATCGGCGCGCGCCGCGGGCGCGGCATAGGCATCGCCGTATGCGATGCGTCCGAGCACGCCCTCCGGCGGATAGCCGAACGCGCGCAGCACGATTTCGTCAAAGCCTGCGTCCTTGCACGCCTGCACCTGCGCGGTCAGGTACTGCATCGCCTCGTCCGAGGCCGGATCGAGCCAGCGCTTGCCGTCGGGCAGGCGCCACGCTTTTTTGTCCACGTTTTGCAGGGCGGCCGCCGCGGTCTGCTTGGCATACGCGTTGTCGCGGAAGGCATAGACCACCGCGGTGGTCTGAAAGCCGGCCTCCTTGAGCGCCGCCAGCGGCGCGCGCAGCGTGTCCGCGCCGATGGCCGTGCCGTCTGCATCCTTGACCGTAATTGCGGCGTGCGTCAGCTTTCCGCTTGCCTTGAGCTGCGCGGCCTGCGCGAGATACGCGCTGTCCGCGAGCTTGTCCGACGGAATTTCGAGTGTGCGCGTCACGCTCGGCTGGGTGACGGCAGGGGTCTGCGTTTCGGGCGGTGTCTCGGGCTTTGCCGTGTTATTTTGGCCCTCGACGACCTGAAAATCGACCGCATCCTCCGGCTTTTGCGTCTGCGTCTGCCCGTGTCCGGGCCACATCAGGGTGTGTCCGAACAGCGTAACGGTGGACATACGCTGGAAGAAAAGAAGGAAAATGATGCATGAGACAATGAACAGGCTGAGCAGCGCAATCAAGACGCCGCGCAGCACACGCCGCCGCTGTGCGCGCCGCCCACGGTACGGATGATACATAAAGAACTCCTTTTCTTTCTTTTTCTCGCAGGTTTATCACAAAAACGGGGGCGGTATGGTGACCGCTCCCCGTTTGTGCGCAAACAATGTAAAATCAGGTTGCGTTCGCGGGCTACGCTTGCGCTGTCTGGGCTTGTGCGGCGGCCTTGGCCTTTTCCGCCTGTGCCTTTTGCATGGCCTTGAACTTTTCCTTTTCCTCCGCGGTCGCCACGGGCTCGATGCAGTCCTTCGGGCAGACCTTGGTGCACATCTTACAGTTTGTGCATTTGTCGTAATCGATGACTGCCACATTGTCGATGACATGGATGGCATCGAACTTACAGGTGCGCTCGCACATGCCGCACGCGATGCATGCGGTGGTACAGACCTTCATCGCGGCCGCGCCCTTGTCGTGGTTCATGCAGTTGACATGCACCTTCTTTGCCGCAGCGACAAAGTCGATGAGATGCTTCGGACAGGCTGTGATGCACTTGCCGCACGCCACGCACTTGTCCGCGTCCACGCGCGCAACACCGTTTTCGATGTGCAGCGCGTCGAATGCGCACGCATTGACGCACGAGCCCAGACCCATGCAGCCGTATGCGCATTCCTTCGGGCCGCCCGCAACGCGCATGGCGGCGGTGCAGTCCTGCAGACCCTCATACTTCGCCTTGTCGACCGCGTTGCAGCCGCCGTTGCAGTATACGTGCGCGACCTTGCGCTCGGTTGCGCCCGCTTCCACGCCCATGACCTGCGCGACCTGCTCCGCGCACGCGGCGCCGCCGACCGGACAGCCGTTGACCGGGGCCTCGCCCGCAACAATTGCCGCCGCCAGACCGTCGCAGCCCGGATAGCCGCAGCCGCCGCAGTTTGCACCGGGCAGACATTCGCGCACGAGCGGCACGCGCTCGTCGACCTCAACCGCGAACACATTCGCGGCGATGCCGAGCAGAATCGCGAACAGCACGCCCATGACAACCAGCACGACGACTGCATAAATTACGTTTTGAATATCCATTCTAATACACCCCTTCTTTCGCCCTTACCAGATCTTCAGGCCGGAGAAGCCCATGAAGCTCATCGCGAGCAGCGCCGCGGAAACCAGCGCGATCGGGAAGCCCTCAAAGCACTTCGGGCACTTGGAGGTCAGATCCAGACGCTCACGGATGGTGGAGAACAGCACGATCGCGAGCGTATAGCCCACACCGGCGGCAACGCCGTATACGACCGCGCCGATGAAGGAGTAGCCGTTGTTGATGTTGGTAATCGCCGCACCGAGTACCGCACAGTTGGTGGTGATGAGCGGGAGGAAGATGCCGAGCGCCTGATAGAGCGCGGGCATGGACTTCTTCATGAACATCTCAACAAACTGTACGAGCGTTGCGATAACCAGAATGAACGCGATGGTCTGCATGTACTCCAGATGCAACGGCACAAGAATAAAATACTGTACCGCCCACGAGACCGCACTTGCCAGAGCCATGACGAAGATAACCGCCATGCCCATGCCGACCGCAGTATCGGTCTTTTTGGAAACACCGAAGAATGAGCAGCAGCCGAGGAACTGGACAAGGATGTAGTTGTTGACAAGGATCGCCGCGATCGCCAGACTCAGCAGATCGGTGACGCCCATTGCTGCGGGAAATTCAAACATTTACTTGTCCTCCTTTCCGGACATGATCTTCTGGATGACCGCGAGGATGAAGCCCATTGCGAGGAAGCCGCCTGCGGGCAGGATCATCATGACTGCGGGGTTCGAGAAGATGCGGATGCCGTTTACGCCGTTGACATAGCCGGACAGGATGGTGCCTGCGCCGAGCAGCTCACGGAAGAAGCCCATGAGGACGAGCGCGAACGTGAAGCCCAGACCCATGCACACACCATCAAGGATGGACGGAAGCGGCTTATTCTTGGACGCATAGGCCTCGGCGCGGCCGAGGATGATGCAGTTTACAACGATCAGCGGCAGGAACAGACCGAGCGAAGCGGCAAGTGCGGGCACATAAGCGTTGAGCAGCATCTGAATAAGGGATACGAACGTCGCAATGATTGAAATGAACGCTGCAATACGGATTTTGTCGGGGATGATCTTGCGCAGAAGCGAAATAACGAGGTTCGAGCCGATCAGAACGGCGGTCGCCGCAAGACCCATGCCGATCGCGTTATTGAGCGAAGTCGTCGTCGCGAGCGCGGGGCACAGACCGATGGTCTGCATGAATACCGGGTTATCAAGGATGACACCGGCTTTAAGCTGGTCAGAAAATTTCATCGTTTCCTCCTCCTTCTTAACCGAGCGTCGCGACGAACTGCGCCGCGGTGTTAACGCCCTTGGTGACGGCGCGGGAGGTGATGGTCGCGCCCGTGATGGCGTTGATCTCGCCGCCGTCCTTCGTGACTGCGAGCGAGCCGTCAGCCGCCTTGCCCGCGAACTGCGCCATCCACGACGGATCCTGCTGCGCCTTCGCGCCCAGACCCGGGGTCTCCGCATGTGCTGTGACCTTTGCGCCTGCGACCGTACCGTCGGAGTTGATACCGACGATCATCATCAGCGCGCCGCCAAAGCCCTTGGGCAGAACCTCGACGCAGT
>CAZOJP010000045.1:0-1358 GCA_964580155.1 uncultured Intestinibacillus sp.
AAGCTGGCGGTTGAGCGGGGGCAGGATGACCAGCGTAACGCAGACCACCGACAGAGCAATCACCGCCACCTCCGCTTTGCCAAGGTTTATGGATGTCACGGCTGAGCCGAGAATGCCGCCGAGCAATACGCCCAGCACGTTGGCTGAGAGTCCGATGCCGAGCACCCGCGCCGGATTCTTGGAGTAGTCCAGCGTTTCGCCGATGATGCTCCACCAGAAAAGGTCGAAGATGCCGCAGGCGCCCAGCATCAGGGTATCGACCACCAGATAATCTCCGACGCTCCGGCCCAGCAGCATAAAGATGATAAACGCCGCCATGATCATGCCCATGCCCACATAGAGAAACAGAGAACGCTGCACTCTGTTCTTGGGTGAGAGGTTTCGCATAAAAGCAAGAGCAGCGATGTAAGGAACAGCCCAATACCAACTCACAAGGCCGGTCAAATGTTCAAATGCCGGGTTGATGACCTGATACATCAGTCCGGAGTCGATGGTGATGATTGTGACGAATAGGAACAGCACCAGCATCGGAGTCTTGATGGAACCGATAGCTGCGCGCTCTGGCTTCTGCACCGTTTCATTGGACGGCTCCAATTCATCCGGCAACGGCAGGGTCAACACGCCGCCGATGATAAGGCAGAGCATAGACAGAATGATCCCGATACTGTGGGAGGTGTATTCAGTCACCACATTGATGGCAATCATGAGCAGGTTGGAGCAGATCAGCACATCGGCACAAGTTTTGATGCGCTCCCGCTTCGGCGTGTACGCCTTAAGGAAAAAGCCCCACGCCGCCACCGCACAGCCTGCGGCAAAGCCGGCGACAGCCAATCCGATATTCCACAGCGCGGAGGGCACAAAAAAGAAGGGTACCGTTGCCAGCAGGCAAACGGCCATATACAGCAGCATGAACCGTTTCGCCTGCCGCTGTGTTTTGATAAAATATCCGCAGGTGAATAAGCCAGCAAAATGAGCAATAACTGCGGTGAATATGTAGGATTCCGCTTGGGCGTTGAAAGCCTCAACGGTGCTGTAAAGAACCCGCCCTTGAAACAGGAAAGACATCAGATAGGCGAACAGGAATGAGAATGCCGCCACGGACAAATTGCGGTTATTTCTAAACAATCTACTCACTCTGTGCCTCCTGTTCTTCGGAAGCTCCGCCGCTTTTGACCCATTCGTCGATCTCGGAGGTTTTGAAGCGCCACAGCTTGCCAACCTTTGACGCGGGCATATTGCGCTGCTCAATCCAGCGCAGTATCGTATGTCGACCCACTCCGAGGTAATCGCAGGTTTCCTGCAATGAAATCCATCTGTCTTGCATATTGTTTTCCGGCACCGCAGTCACCTCGCTTTCG
>CAZOJP010000045.1:1398-14264 GCA_964580155.1 uncultured Intestinibacillus sp.
TGTTCCAGATGTTTTTATGATACCACAAGCGAGATGCAAAAGCAATGCACTTTTGTAGTTTTATGTAGTATTGAGGATTATACCGATTTGCATAAAGTGATTGATTATATGGGGTGTTTAGAGTGCAAACTGCCGAAGCCACAAGTGACTCCGGCAGTATTTTAGTGCGTTTTCAATCAGATAATTCCCGCGCTGCGCATAAACATATAGGCGTTCTTCCTGCCGTAGAGAAAGATCGCCTGGTCGGTGATGTTCCTCATGCGGCGTTCAAGGTCAATGATATGTGCAAGGGTGCTGACTTCCTCCGCTGTGAGTGCCTCCGGTTCACCATCGTCAAAGGCGGCGCGGAGCTTTGGGGTGTCCTTCAGCAGTCTGCGCTTTTCGTCGCGCATTTTCTTAAAATCGGGATTGGTTTCATATAGCTCGGATTCAAGGGCGTCTATCTCCTCTGCCAGTGCGTCCTCATTGGCTTCCAGCCATTCGGGATATACGGTTCTTTCTGTCATGGGGTCATGCCTCCTTTTTGTTAATAGTAGTGCTTTATTTCTGCACGAGCAAGGCGCGTGACAGCTTTATTTCGCAGAAAACAGCACGATTCTCTTTTTCTTTCGCCGGGCATAGGCCAGCGTCTGCGCCGCGCCGCCCCAGCCGTGGGTGACATAGGCCACCACCACATCCGCCTGCTCCACCATCCATTGGTTTCGCTTGGAGATGGCAAAGCGAAACGGCACAGTTTCCAGCGGAGGATAGACGGTATAATCATAGCCCGTAGCATCCATATTTGAATTGAGATACGGAAGCACCAGCACCATTTCCAGATTAGTATGCCCTTTCTTCTCCTCCCGTATCACCGCAGCCGCCATGCTGTCAAAGGCTCCGTAACCGCCAAGATAGAAAACATCCGCGCCTTCGGCAATCAGTTCCCATACCACGCCGCACAGCCATTCCCGTACCGCCTCCGGCTCCGATATTTCACTATGTCCGCAAAAAGTAATTAGCAAAATAGCACCCACCGTCAAGTTATTGTGAACCCAGCGTGGGTTCATGGCTACATTATAGCGCATACAGAACCTAAAATAAACTCATAATAGGTTCATGTTGGAGGTAGCCATGAAAAAGAACGAAAAGCATTTGTCATTACGAATAGAACAGGATTTGCTCCGTAAATTTGATTATGTGGCAAAATACGATGACCGTTCAATGAATTGGCTGCTGCTTTCGCTGGTCCGGAAGTGTATTGGCGATTTTGAAGAAACGCACGGTGAAATCCGATTCCCGGAACAGGATCAGTAACAAGGCTGTGTGGCGCTGTATGAGCCAAACCGTGATATTTCGCAAAATCAGTATATGATATGTTGAATAAAAAAAGCAAAAAAAGCCCGCCGTCAGACGCCACGATGGACGCCTGACGGCGGTTTTTGCTATTCGCTGTAATAATCGGGTCTGGCTATGGCAATGAAGCCCTCGATGCCGGTGACGACCACATTGTTGTAGCCGCTGGCACAGTGGATGATGAGCAGATTGCCGCTTTCATCCCTGCCGCCGACGATGCCGACGTGTTCATCGCCGGGGTAGAATACCAGATCGCCGGGCAGGGCATCTGCCCACGCTATATCGGTGCTGTATTCGTGCTGGCTGGCGGCACCTCCGCCGTGGCCGATGATGTACTCGCCCTCCGTGATATTGTAGAATACCCAATCCACAAAGCCGCTGCAATCCAGCCCATAGGGGCGGTAGGTGCCGGTGGTGGAGCTGCCGTCCGCCCAGACCTTGCGGACCTGCCCCCAGCGGGTATCCCAGCCGATGACATAGGATTTCCCGCCCCAGAAATAGTTGACCTTGCCGACAAGGCTGCAGGCGGTTTTAATCACCGCTTTCCGCTCCGCCGTGAGGTCTGCGGGCAGATTATCTAACACGGCGCTGGCATCGGCGCTGATGATGGACAGGCTGCCAATCAGCTCCACCAGCATGGCCCGGTTAGCCAGCAGCTCGTTCATGGAGGATTCCTGACGCGGTGTGAAGCCATAGAACGCCGGCATTTCCGCCGCCGATTTTGCCGTAATGGTGATGTGCAGGATGTATTCGGTCCAGCTGTCGTCCACCTCATCGTCCGGGTCGCTGTCGCCATGCTCTATTTCCTGAACATAGCTGCTGATAGCGGTCATATCCCAGAACACAGTTTTTAGTTTCTCGATCCGCTCCCGGTCAATCGTCACCACATCGGCGGCTTCAGAGCCGTCCGCACCGGCCACCCGGCTTGCAAAGACGGCCAGCACCTCCGGCCAGTCGGCGGCAGCGCCGTGAATGACCACATCATCGTATTCGCCAGCTTGCAAAGCCTCCAGCTGGGTGTTAAAGTCGCTGCTTATTTCCGCTACCGCCGCAGATACCGGCACGGCGTCCTGGCCAGTGTTCTCACCGGAAAAGAAGATGCCAAAGGGAGAGGCGGCGATGGCGGCGATCAGCGCCACCAGCAGGATGACCACCAGCAGCACTACACCGCCGCCAGCGGCGATGATGGCTTTGGCGGCTGCGGCGATGGCTCTGGCCGCGGCCTTGGCGATTCTGACGGTTGCCTTGGCCGTTTCCTGGGCGGCCTTTTTCGCTTTGACCACCGCCTGCTTCAGCATTTGTTTCTGCATCTTTTTCTGGGCTTCCTGCTTGGCTTTCTTTGCGGCAACGGCAGCCGGTGTCATCAGGCGATCCTTGGCGGCTGCGCTCCGCACCGCCGCGGTGCCGGTTTTCGCGCTGACCTTTTTCTGCTTGATGCGGACCGGGCCTTGCGCCCCTTGCTCCGTGAAGCCTTTCAGCCCACGCAGGGCGGCGTTTTCTTTTTCGGTCAGGTTCCGGGTTTTGATACGGCTTTTATTATCCTCGATGGCTTTCAGGCGGCCACGCTCCCGCGCCGTGGGCGGCTGGAGGGTATCGGGCGCGTTCTGCGCCCCGTGCCCTCCGTCATATCCCGAATATGCCCGCCCTGTGCCGCCTTGGGCGGCCTGTTGCTGTCGTTCACGGATAAAATGCCGCTGTCCCTGCTCCCGTTGCCGTTGGTATGGCGGTTCTTGAGCTTGCGGGTCAAGGGCCTGCGTCTGTGGGCTGCTCTGCGGCGGCTGTGTTGTCTGGCCTTGCGCCTGTGCGTCCGTTTGTGCCGCACGAGTATCCATTGACATTCCTCCTTCCAAACAGCTCATGTTCAGTATAGCGGGGAGAAATGCCCCTGACAAAAAAGTGGATAGCCACAATACAGCTATCTCTACCAGCATATATTCTTTTCTCGGACAGTAATATTACTCTATTCAGTCTTACTCTATCAGTATAACTACATTTCGATTTTCGAAAGTCCAGAGTTTCGATTTTCCGCAGTCTTGATTTTCGATTTCCGAAAGTCTGAAAATGGCGCAGCTATTCCGAAAATCCTGATTTTCGATTATCGAAAGTCAAGACTTTCGACTGTTGCCTATGGCGGTGCTGCCGCAAAGTTCTTGACATAGACGAGAGAGGGCTTGCCCTGTCCCTGCCGTACACGCTTGATCAGGCCAATGCCTTTCTTGCCGTCCAGCTCCGCCAGCAGCTTGGTGGCCTTCTCGCTCTTGCAGTTCAGCACCTCCATGACTTCCTCCACGGGAAAGAAGA
Organism: uncultured Intestinibacillus sp.; assembly: GCA_964580155.1. Lineage (GTDB taxonomy): Bacteria > Bacillota > Clostridia > Oscillospirales > Butyricicoccaceae > Intestinibacillus. Next base: position 5,032 of record CAZOJP010000045.1, read on the forward strand.
TATATACCCGGTTGTCACTGTCCAGCCAGCCGTTTTTGATGGACAGGCTCATACGGTCAAGCATGAGGCCATAAAGCAGCTTTGCGTCTGTTGACACATAGCGGAAACGGTCATCTGAAATCAGCAGCTTGGGAATACGGTAAAATGCGTATTGCTCGGCCTCACGGCCATAGTAATACGGAAAGTCTAACGGTGGTCCCATGCCTGTCATCACCTCCTGGGGAAAAACGATAGTATATCGTGGTAATATGTTTGTGTACTGCTTTATGAAAAATATTCGTAACGACATCTCCTCCGGTAAAATGCCAATTTTTCACCCATAACTGTTTTCATAATCCAAGCACTTTAATAATTTGACATCAAGTGATACACTGTGATATGCTTTTTCTGAGGTGATCATATGGCTGTTTCAGAAGAAAATACAAGGATTCTTATTACCATTACAAAATCTCAAAAAGAGAAGCTGGATAGGGTAGCAAAAATGGATAAACGCTCGCTCTCAAATCTATGCGCGAAAATCATTTCCGACTATCTGGACAGCGTAAAGGACGGTGAGTAGAAATTGAGATTTTTTATTTACAGTCGTAAGTCTGTTTATACAGGAAAAGGCGAAAGCATCGAAAACCAGATTGAAATGTGTAAGCAGTATATTCATGGCAAGTTTTACGATGTAGCTGATACCGATATTACGATTTACGAAGATGAAGGCTTTTCTGCAAAAAATACAGATAGGCCGCAATTTCAGCAGATGCTGCGCGATATCAAGCTAAAAAAACCGGATTTCATTGTATGTTATCGGCTGGATCGTATCAGCCGCAATGTAAGCGACTTTTCCACACTGATTGAGGATCTGAACGACCGCAGCATTTCCTTCGTCTGCATTAAAGAGGAGTTCGACACATCAAAGCCTATGGGCAAGGCCATGATGTATATTGCTTCGGTTTTTGCCCAATTAGAGCGTGAAACCATTGCAGAGCGTGTGCGTGATAATATGCTGATGCTTGCCCGCACGGGGCGTTGGCTCGGCGGCACGACACCCACAGGATTTACTTCAGAAAAGCAGCAGGAGATCGTTATTGATGGAAAGGTCAAAACCTCCTGCAAACTCAAAGACAACCCTGACGAATTACGAGCTGTTGATGCCATGTTTGAAAAGTTTCTGGAAGTGCGCAGTATATCAGCAGTCAGTAAATATTTGATCAAGCAGGGCATCAAATCACGGTCAGGCAAATACTATTCGCTTCTTGGCATCAAGGAAATTCTGCAAAATCCCGTTTACTGTACTGCTGACAAAGAAGCCTTTGATTATTTTACCGCACATAATTCGGATGTTTGCTTTGAGGAAAAAGACTGCTTTAGTAAACACGGATTGCTTGCCTATAACAAGCGTGATTACAAAAAGAAGCACGCACCGCGCCAGTCAATGGATAAATGGATCATTGCCATTGGTAAGCACAAGGGGCGTGTGTCCGGACAAAAATGGGTGGCCGTGCAGAATATCATTGAAGATAATATTCCGACAGGAAAGAAGCCCGCAAAAATGCACAATGATTATTCTTTGCTGTCCGGATTGATTTTCTGTGATAAATGTGGAAGCCGAATGTTTGCAAAGCCGCGTTCCGGCAAAAGCGGAAACCCTGAATTGTTTGATTATGTCTGCAATAGCAAGCTGCGCGGTGGTACAGAGTTATGTGACTGTCAAAACATCGGTGGGCAACAGGCTGACGATATGGTTTGCGAATATTTGATGAAGTACACCGATGAGAGTTCTGATATCTACAAGCTCCTTGAGAAGCTGAAGCGCGACTTGCAAGGGCAGGTTCGAGAGAATCCCTTAAATGGCATTGATACCAGAATAAAAAAGTGTAATGAGGAAATGGATAACCTCGTACACACCATATCACAGGGAAACCTCGGCGCTGCTTTTGTTCAGCGTGTCAACGCCAGAATCACGGAGCTTGACAATGAACTTTCAGACCTTACAAAAGAGCGTGGTAGGCTTGAAAAGGATGCTGGCCTCATTGCAAATAAGGAAATTCAGGTTGATATGCTTGCTGGAGCGCTGTCAAGCCTGAAAGGCAACTTTCATACCCTTTCCATCCACGAAAAACGCACCTTAATCAAGCTGCTCGTGCAGAAGATCGTTTGGGATGGCGAGGATCTCCATATTTTTATGGACGGCGAGTAGGAATCTGTCAGCGATCTACTCGTCGGTAGCGTCAAAAGACGCACATTCCGGCGCAAACTTGCCCTTCGGTTGGTGGCGCATTTCCCACGCTGATTGCGATTATTTCGATGTTCTGCATCGGCACAGCGGGCGGACTCGCCGCGTCTGCGGCAAGCGCATTGATCCTCGTATTGGTGCTGCTTTTGGGCGTTGTGGTCACATTATTGCTGTCCCGCGCGCTGTCCGCGACCATTCTCAAAGGGGTACCCTCGTCCTTTACGCTGGAGCTGCCGCCCTATCGCGCGCCACAGTTGGGTAAGGTCGTTGTGCGCTCGATTTTTGATCGCACGCTTTTTGTACTCGGGCGCGCGGCAAGCGTGGCCGCCCCGGCCGGACTCATTCTCTGGCTGCTTGCCCACACCACGGTGCAAAATGCCTCGCTGCTCACGCACTGCGCGGCGTTTCTCGATCCGTTTGCGCGTGCGCTCGGACTGGACGGCATCATCCTGCTTGCGTTTATTTTGGGCTTCCCTGCGAACGAAATTGTGCTCCCCATCATCCTGATGTGCTACTTATCGACCGGTCAGCTGACCGATTGGGGCGATTTGCCCGCGCTGCACGCGGTTTTGGTGGCGCACGGCTGGACCGGACTGACCGCGCTGTGCACCATGCTTTTTTCCCTGCTGCATTGGCCCTGCTCCACCACCTGCCTGACCATTCACAAGGAAACCGGCAGCATTAAATGGACGCTGCTCGCCTTTTTCCTGCCGACTGCGGTCGCGGTGCTCACCTGCTTCTCTGTGGCATCGGCCGCGCGGCTGTTCGGCTTTTTTTTCACATAACCTCTGTCTCTTAGAGCATTTTCACAAAAAAATCGGCACGGTTTTGGACGCTGTGCCGATTTTTTCTTGTCCTGCGGCGCGCCGGACATCAAATTCAGCCTTCATTTATGCCCAATGCGCACAGAGAATATTGTGAAAATCATCCTTTTCGTGTATACTAAGTGCAAGGGCACAGGCGCAGCTATTGCAAATGATACCATCGTGATATGAAATGCGGTGATTGTGCCCGCATTTTTGATGCCCCGATGCGGGCGCTGCACACGAACGGAGGATTCTACTTACATGAAGAAGCACAGACCGCGGAACGCACCGATTCCGGGGCTCGGACAACGGAGCTTGAAAACCGCTTTGACGGCGGCGGCACTCGCCCTGATTTACCTTCCGCTTGACCGGTCTCCCGCTTTTGCCTGCATCGGCTCCATATTCGGCATGGGAAATGATATGAACGAATCCAAAAGAAGCGGCGGCAACCGCCTGATCGGAACCGTCCTCGGCGGTCTTTTGGCAATGGCGGCGCTCTGGATGGAATACTTCTTCTTTTCGGCAGAAAACTATTATCTGCGGGTCGCTTTGGTCTTTTTGGGCATCATCCTCCTGGTCTGGTCTTCGGTGGCCTTTCGGTGGCCGGGGGCGGTGCAGCCCGGCGGCGTGGTGCTGTGCATCATCCTGTTTGACACGCCGCCCAACTATATCTCCTATGCTTTTGCCCGAATGCTTGATACCGCCATCGGCGTTGTTGTTGCGATTGCGGTCAATGCGTTTTTCACGCGAAGCCGGGTGGATCGGTGGCTCAAACGGACGCCCGAGGACGGCGAAAGCTAGTGTAACCGCTTTCATCACGCACAAAAAAATACCGTATCGACGCACCTATGCCTCGATACGGTATTTTTGTTTCAGTCCCGGTGACGCTTAGCGGATCGGCAGCATTTTGCCGGTCTCAAAGGATTCCTTGCAGCGGTAGGCCGCCTCGGAAACCGCGGTGCCGTCATAAACCGTGAGATCCTTGGGCTTGTCTCCGGTGCGCACATGCTCCACAAATGCCTTCATCTCCGCGACAAAAGCCTCGTGCCAGCGGCTCATGAAATCGGGGTAGTATTCCTCGCGCGAGCCGTGCTCGTCGACGATGTTCAGCAGGTTCTTCGCGCCGACATTGGCAATGCGCAGCGTGCCGTGCGTGCCGATGATTTCGGTCTCTACATTCGAGCCTGCCGCGTGGGTGCGGTTCGTGAACATAAAGCCCATGGCGCCGTTGTCCATCTGGATGGTCGCCGCGGCGTTGTCCGCGTCGTTCAGCTCTTTATACAGGTCGAACTCAAACACGCCGCCGACTGCCCAGACGTTCTTGACATCCGAGCCGGTGAACCAGCGGATGAGGTCGATGTCATGCACGCACATATCGAGGAACTGTCCGCCCGAGTGCGGCGCAAACTTGAGCGTGGATTCGATCGTCGAGCGCGGGTCCTGCGTGTAGGAGCGCACCAGAACGACCTTGCCGATGTCGCCGTTGTCAATCTTGCGCTTTGCTTCTGCATAAGATCTGTCAAAGCGGCGCATGAAGCCAAGCTGGAAAATCAGGTCCGGATGTGCCTCGACGACCTTTTCGGCCTCCTTGCACTGCGCAACGTCAGTGCCGAGCGGCTTCTCGCAGAACACATGCTTGCCGTGCTTCATCGCAATTTCGATCTGCTGCGTGTGCAGGAAGGACGGCGATACAATCGCAATCGCATCAAGCTCAGGGTTCTTGCACATCTCCTCAAAGTCGGTATACTGGTATGTAACGCCCAGCTCCTCCGCCACTTCCTTGACGCGCGCCGCGTCTACATCGCAAATTGCCGCAAGCTCGCAGCCCGGAACCTGCGTGGCAAGGTTGCTCGCGTGCTCAAAGCCCAGACGTCCCAATCCGACAGAACCAATCTTGATCGTTTTCATCTTCTCATATCCTTTCGCTCTCAAACCCTAAAGCGCGCCGCGCTTTGTCTTCTTCTGATGCTTCTATTATACCGGATCATGAAAAACTTACTAGAGATTTCTTGCTTTTCCGCAGGGCTGTAACCGGGTGTTCCGGCGCACAAACCGGTCGGGCGCCGGCAAACTTGTGAATTCTTGCGCTGGCGGTCATGGCTTGCGCGCAATATAGTTGCGGCGATACTCACGCGGCGTCATGCCGACATTTTTGGCAAACAGCAGGTTGAAGTGGCTGGGATTGCCGTAGCCGACCTGCGCGGCGATCCGTGTAATCGGCTCGTCGGTCGTGATGAGCAGGGTCTGCGCCTCCCCGATGCGGCGGCGCACGATGTATTGCAGCGGCGAATAGCCGGTCATATTTTTGAATACGTGCGCCAGATAATACGGGCTGACGTTGAGGCTGTCCGCAATGGATTGCAGGCTGATTTCCTCTGCATAGCGGGTGTCGATATACGCCTTGATGCGCTGACCGAGCACGCTGCCGCTTTCCTCCCGCGGCTGATCGCAGCGCAGAACGTGCAGCACGCTTGCGAGCAGCGCGCGCATGAGGTAGTGCGCGCTGTCCTCCTCGCCCGCGATGAGCGTTTCAAACAGCGTTCCCATCAGATGCTCCAGCCGGTCACACGTTTGCCCGTCCAGATGCCGCACCGGCGTTTCGCGCGCGCCGATGATGGCGTTTTCGCGCAGGCCCTCCAGCTGCAAATTGCCGATTGCGCAGCAATACCGCCGGGTCTGGTCGTGTGGGCCGGACGGCTCGTCGTGCACCACCCCGCTGTTGTACAGCATTAGGTCGCCGCGCTCGATTTCGTAGCGCACGCCGTCGATGGAGTAAACCCCGCTTCCGTTCGTCACGAGCACAATTTCGACCACGTCCTCATGCGCGTGCATCACGCGGGGATGGATGCTGTCCGCCTCGCCGGTTTTGCTGACGTAGGCAAGTCTGGGCGCGCCGGGCTGCGCGGTGAAGTTTGTCTTTGCAAAGCACTGTACCATGGACCCTCGCTCCTTCTATACATGAAAGGATAGCAAAAACCCACACCCAAGTCAAGGGCGCAGCGCCGCAATTGCAAACGCTGCGATCCACACCAGCACCCTGTACAGCTTGTCCATCATGGTATACACCTCCCATACGCGCCTAGAGTACACCATTTTCTGTGAAAAAGCCGTCGGAACATGGGATACAGCCCCTCGGGTGCACGTTTCCGCTCTCGGCAGGCACTTGAAACATTCTACGGATTATATAAAAAATTTTCGGAAAATTCTGTCTCATTTGCCGCTTGCAACAGCGGGCAATGCCTGCTATGATAGTATGGCCAATCGAATACGATACTTGGATTGTAACTGGTCATGCAGGCAAAACCAAATTCCATAATCTGCGCGGGCTTTCCTTGCCGGCTTGTTTGGAGTTTGGTTTTTTTGCCGCATTGCCGCGCGTGTGCGTGCGCAAACGATGCCATAACGCGCACTTTTCCGCGGCGTATACCGCAGCATTTGTTCCGGCAAGCCCAAACGCTTCACCATATAGAAAGAAGGATATTATGAAAATTATTCGTGTCAGGGACTATCAGGACATGAGCCGCAAGGCGGCCAATATCATCTCCGCGCAGCTGATTCTCAAGCCGGACTCCGTGCTCGGCCTTGCAACCGGCTCCTCCCCGATCGGCACCTATGCCGAGCTTGCCGCGCGGCTGCGGAACGGCGATCTTGATTTCAGCGCATGCACGACCTTTAATCTGGATGAGTACCGCGGACTGACCGCGGACCACGACCAGAGCTATCATTATTTCATGCACAAATACTTCTTCGATGACGTGAACGTGCCCGAAAGCCGCATTCATCTGCTGGACGGCGCGCAAATGGCGGCGGAGGCCGAATGCGCGCGCTATGATGCCGCAATTCAGGCCGCGGGGGGCATCGACCTGCAGCTGCTCGGCATGGGGCTCAACGGCCACATCGGCTTCAACGAGCCGGATGCGTGCTTTTCCAAGGGCACCCACTGCGCGGAGCTGACCATGTCCACCATCGAAGCCAACAAGCGCTTCTTTTCCAGTGCGGACGAGGTTCCGCGTCAGGCATACACGATGGGCATCCAGACGATCATGCGCGCGCGCAAAATCGTGCTCATCGTTTCGGGAGAGGGCAAGGCCGAAACCGTGCGCGATGCGTTCTTCGGCCCGATTACGCCCCGGGTCCCCGCTTCGGTCCTGCAGCTGCACGGCGATGTCAGCATCATCGCGGACGATGCAGCGCTCTCGCTCTGCGAGGTGAAGTGACGCGCGCAACCGAACATCGGCATGCGCACACGCGCTTTTTGCACTTTTAAAAGAGAGTATCGGACGAAACCGTCCTAGCGCATCAAAAAGGTCGCCCTGTGGCGGCCTTTTTTTTGATAGGGCGGTGTCAAAGCGCGCACGCCTGCGCTCTTTAAAGCATGTGGGGCATCCTATACAAAAAAAGTTGAAATTCTTTGGAACGATTGCTGCACGCGGCGCGTCTAACAAGCAAAACACATACACGAAAGGTGGCTGATACCCATGAAAAAACTCATTCCGCTTCTCCTGATCTTTACCCTGCTCGCCGGCTGCTCCGGAAAGAGCCCGAGCGATGCCGCGGGTGCGGCGCTGCCCGAAATCATCGACCGGCTCTGCGACAATGTCGAGGTTCCCGCCTATGAAGCGACCGAGCTGACCCCGGAGGACTTCGAATATTTTGCGTTCATCCCCTATGCCGACGGTCTGACCGGTGTCCAAGCGGATGCCCTCATCAATTCGATGCCCCACTCGCTGGTGCTTGTGCGCAGTGAAAACGGCGACACCGCCGCCCTCGCGCAGCAGATGCTGGACAATGCGGACGCGCGCAAGTGGATCTGCGTCGCGGCAGACGTCAAGCAGGCCGCCTATACCGAACACTACGCGGTTCTCGTGATGTCCTCCGCGGAAACCGCCGATGGCATCCTCGCGAACTTTGAAGCCGCTGTCAACGACGGCGCGGTGACCGTGCTTGACGCGGTTGCATCCGATGCGCTCGCCGAGGGCGGTCTTCCGACCTTCGGCTGATGCCATGCACATTCTGCAAACGAAAAAGAGTATCATGGCGGTCGCCGCGCTTTTAATCGCGGTGTACCACCTCTGGATACCGGTTTTCCCCGCCGGTGGGATGCCCGGTCAGGTTGAGCGCTTTGTCGTCGCGACCGGCTACATCGGGGTGGATCTGTTCTTTTTCCTGTCCGCCTATGCACTGACGTTTTCCGACCTCCGCTCCAAGCGTTCGTTTATCGGCAGGCGCGTTGTCAGGGTGTATCCGCTGTTCCTGCTGTTTTGCGCGGCCGCCCTTGCTTTGGGCCAGCTATCGCCCTCCCGTTTTTTTGCTACAGCTCTTTTTCTGGACTTCATCAAAAACGGCGGCGGCTCGTTCCTGTGGTTCGTGCCTGCCCTGCTGCTGCTGTACCTCGCGTTTCCGTTTTGCGCAGCCGCGTTGTCCGGGCACAGCCCTGCAAAACGGCTCGCAATCTCCATGAGCGCATGGGTCGCTTTGATGGCTGTAACCGCATACGGGCTGCGCGGCATCGTCGATGTGAGCATTTTCCTGTGCCGCGTGCCGGTGATTCTGCTGGGCGTCTTTTTTGCGGAATACGAGGGCGCATGGCCGGCGAAACGGCGCATTGCGACAGGCGCCGCGCTGTTTGTGCCCGGAATCGCACTAGTGTATCAGTTCGGATACCGAAGCAAGCTCACCGTGCCGTTTGATGGCATGTTCTATGTCGCGGCGCTGCCCTGCGTGCTCGGTCTGCTGCTCCTGCTCGATGCCGCGTTCCAAGACCACGCATGGGGCGCGGTGGACGCGCTCGGCAGCGCGACGCTCGAAATGTACTGCCTGCAAATGCTGGCAGGCGGTGCGCTCGTCAACGCGCTCTTTCGGCTGACGCACGCCAAGCTGCTGGTGAACGCGCTCTCCCTCGCCGCGCTGATTCTGTGCGCGGTGGCGCTGTCCGCCGTCCGCCGATCTGTCAAACGGGCAAAGCCCCGCTAAACGCCTTCATGCCGCAGCAACGGAGCACCCCTGCGGCGGCATGAAGGCGAGGCTCTGCCCGCGCTGCACGGGGCGATGCCGCATCCCCGTATGCGGAAAATTTTCAAAAAAGAAGGCTTGACAGCGTGCGCTTTTCTCGATATAATAATCTTCAGCAGCTACGGGAAATTGTGAAATAGCCGGATTGTGTAAAGGTAGCACGACAGACTCTGACTCTGTTTGTGAGGGTT
>CAZOJP010000046.1:0-1741 GCA_964580155.1 uncultured Intestinibacillus sp.
AGCACACGACGCTGCACCTGCTGTACAGCCGTTTCTGGCACAAGTTCCTGTATGACATCGGTGTCGTGCCGACCAAGGAACCATATCAGAAGCGCACCTCACACGGCATGATTCTGGGAGAAAACGGCGAAAAAATGTCCAAATCGCGCGGAAACGTCGTCAACCCCGATGAGATCGTGGACGCTTACGGCGCGGATACCATGCGCCTGTACGAAATGTTCATCGGTGACTTTGAAAAGGCCGCGCCGTGGTCGCCCAAATCCATCAAGGGCTGCCGCCGCTTCCTCGAGCGCGTGTGGAACCTGTCCGCGCAGCTCACCGAGGGCGAAAGCTATTCCGCGCAGCACGAGGTGCTCATGCACAAGACCATCAAAAAGGTCGGCGAGGACATCGAAAACCTCAAGGCAAACACCGCGATTGCCGCGCTGATGAGCATGGTGAACGAATTTTACGACAAGGGCGTCAACCGTGCGGAGTACAAGACGCTGCTGGCGCTGCTGTGCCCGTTCGCGCCGCACATCGCGGAGGAGCTGTGGCAGGAGGTCGGCTACGGCTACGAGAGCGCGTTTGGCGTGCTGGCACGCGAGTCCTGGCCCGCGTATGACGACGACAAGACCACGGAGTCCGCAATCGAGATTGCGGTGCAGGTTTGCGGCAAGCTCAAGAGCACGATCAAGCTGCCGGTGGACTGCGAGCAGCAGCTTGCAATCGACACCGCGATGGCGGACGAAAAGGTGCAGCGCGCGATTGAGGGCAAGCAGGTCGTCAAAACCATCGTGGTGAAGAATAAGATCGTGAATATCGTTGCAAAATAATTGTTGGTTACCCTTGACAAAAACCGATAAAAACGATATAATAACCTTACGGTTTTGTGTAGGGAAGAAGTATCTCTGCACCCGTAATCTAAAAAGGGTCGCAACCGCGCCTTTTTTGCGTTCATCCGGAACGCGCGGAGGGAGGGAAAACGATGTCGGAAATCCGCATTAAGGAAAATGAATCCATCGACAGCGCACTGCGCCGATTCAAGAGATCCTGCGCCAAGGCGGGTACGCTTTCCGAGCTCCGCAAGCGCGAGCACTATGAGAGCCCGAGCGTCAAGCGCCGCAAGAAGTCTGAGGCAGCACGCGCAAAGAAGAAAAAGTTCAAGTAAGAACCTAGGAAAGGCGAAGCCGCAAGGCTTCGCCTTTTTGTGTACTTTTTGTGTGCAAAAGATGGACGATTATGGAGAGTTTGTTGCAAAATGTCAATGATTTGTTTGCAAAGCGTGCACACATTTGACAAACTTTATACCCATTCATGCGATATGATAGATGCAGATCACGGGAACAAAACTCCGCGAATCAGCCACTTTTTTTAAATCTGTCAGCCCGGCCGTGGGACGGAATACCGCGCGGTCGGGATTTGGCAGTCCAACAACAATGGGGCGCGACACACGGAAAAGGCATCACGCGGCCGCACGCAAAGCGGAGCCGACACGCCTTCCCTCCGCTGCCCTTCAAGAAAGACGCCCGCGAAGCACAGACTTCGGGGCGTCTTTGTTTTATTGGCTGCGGATGCCCGGCCGGAACAGCTTGCGCCACAGCACCTTGCCATCAAACGGCAGAAGCGGATAGAGATAGCTTGTCCCGGCAAAGGTTTTGGTGCGCACGAGCAGGGCGCAGATGAGCACCAGTCCGATTATCAGCCCCCAGAGACCGAAGACGTAAACCGCGATGAGCAGCGCAATGCGCATGAATTTGAA
>CAZOJP010000046.1:1751-13754 GCA_964580155.1 uncultured Intestinibacillus sp.
CAGCTCCCACGAGGGCTGGTTGTAGCTGCCAAGCGCGACGATCGCCATATAGAGCATGGGCTCGGCGGAAAACCAGCCGCTTTTGACCGCAAAATCACCGACCACGATGCCCGCGACAACCGAGAGCGAGGTCGTGAGCATGCTCGGGGTGTTGATCGTCGCAAGCTTGAGGCCGTCGATGCCGATTTCGAGCAGGAGAAGCTGCCAGAAAACCGGTACAAACGGATTTTCCTGCAGCGCAACGAAGGAAAGCCAGTCGGGCACCCACTGCGGATTCTGGGTGAGCAGCAGCCAGCACGGTGTGAGCAGCAGCATGAGCAGCAGCACAAAAAAACGGGTCAGGCGCAGATAGGTGCCGGTCAGGGGCGGAAAGTAGTAGTCGTTCGCCTCCTCCATCACGTCAAAAATGGAGGTCGGCAGCATAATAGCGGCGGGGGAGTTGTCCACAAGCAGCACGACATCGCCCTCGAGCAGCTGCGCCGCGGTCGTGTCCGGCCGTTCGGAATATTTGAATTTCGGCAGCGGATTCCACCATTTATGCGGCAGCAGCACCTCGGCAAGGCTCTCCTGGTTCATGGTCAGCGCATCAACATGCGCATTTTCCAGCTTACACCTGATTTTGCCGAGCAGCACCTTGTCCACGCGGTCGTCCATGTAGCACAACGCGATGTCGGTTTTGGAGGCCGCGCCGACGGTGAAGCTCTCAAAGCACAGCTGCGGCGAGCGGATGCGCCGCCGAAGGAGCGCACAGTTGAGCACCATCGTTTCCACGAAGCCGTCGCGCGAGCCGCGAAAGGTCTTGTCTTTTTCAGGCTCCGCAGTATCGCGCTGCGGATAGGTGCGGATGTCGAGCAGAATCGCCTGTGCAAAGCCGTCGATGAGCAGCGCGGTCTGCCCGCTTAAAATGGCGGTGAGAAGCTTGTTCTCGCACGGCTCAAGCGCAACCTCACAGTAGGGCATACCCCGGCGGGAAAAGACCTCGGCGGACGCAAAGGCGCTTTCATCCAGTGTGTAGAGAAATTCCATGATTTTCTCGAACAGCGTATCCTTAACAAAGCCGTCGATGAGGAAAAATGCCGCCTGCCGTCCGCCGGCAAAGGTCACCTCGCGCACAACGATATCAAAATTGCGATCGGTGCGCAGCAGTGCACGCAGACGCGGCATGCTGACAGACAGGCTGGAATATAATTTGGGCATCATCATCAGTCCTTTAATGAAAGAAGGGCGGAAAGCGCCCTATGTAAGCCCCCAGGACAGCAGCAGCAGCAGCGGCACGCCTGCCGGACCGAGCAGCGCCACCACAAACGTATTTACGAGATTGACGCCGACCGTCACCCCGAGGAAGGAGCCGAATACGTTCGCAACGAGCAGCCCCAAAAATCCAAGCCCCACATGGATGCACGTCTTGAGCGCCCAGCGGAGCGGCGCGAACAGCGCGCAGAACGCGAGCAGGATAAAAAGCCCCAGAACACCATATACCAAGTAGGAACCGACCTCCATTTGCCACACCCCCTTCCGCAATAGAATATGAAAAAAACGGCGCGGTTATGCGCGCGGCGCCTCAGGTCATTTGACGAAGCGGGAAAAATAGATTATAATAGACTTATCTGTGAATAAATAGGTGAATTGGATGAAAAAAAGTACCACACAATATGGAAATGCCAGCATTTCCTCGCTCAAGGGCGCGGACCGCGTTCGCAAGCGCCCGGGCGTCATCTTCGGCTCGGATGGGATTGAGGGATGCGAGCACGCGGTATTTGAGATTTTGTCGAACTCAATAGACGAGGCGCGCGAGGGCTACGGCGATTGCATCACGATTACGCGCTATGCGGATGCCTCCATCGAGGTTGAGGACCGCGGCCGCGGTGTTCCGGTCGACTGGAACCCGAACGAGAAGCGCTACAACTGGGAGCTTGTCTTTTGCGAGCTGTATGCAGGCGGAAAATATAAGAACGACACCGGCGAAAGCTATGAGTTTTCGCTCGGGCTGAACGGTTTGGGCACCTGCGCGACGCAGTACGCCTCGGCGTATATGGACGTGACCGTCGTGCGCGACGGCTTCGAATATACGCTGCACTTTGAAAAGGGTGAAAACCGCACGGGCACCGAGGAAGGCTTTGTGAAAAAACCGGCGGGCAGCAAAAAAACCGGCACGGTCATCCGCTGGAAGCCCGATTTGGAGGTCTTTACCGACATCAGCATTCCGGTCGATTACTATCTCGACGTGCTCAAACGGCAGGCGGTCGTCAACAACCGTCTGCGCTTTGTGCTGCGCAATCAGGTGGACGGCGCGTTTGAAACGACCGAGTTTTGCTATCAAAACGGCATCGTTGATTATGTCACCGAGCTGGCGGGGGAAAATCCGCTGACCGAGGTGCAGTTCTATGAGGCGGAAAAGCGCGGGCGCGACCGCGCGGACAAGCCCGAATACAAGGTGAAGCTGTCGTGCGCGTTTTGCTTTTCCTCCGCGGTCAGCCATATTGAGTATTATCACAACTCCTCCTGGCTCGAATACGGCGGCTCGCCCGACAAGGCGGTGCGCTCAGCATTTGTCTCCGCGATTGACGGCTACCTCAAGCAAAATAACAAATACCAGAAAAACGAAAGCAAGATTTCCTATCAGGACGTATTTGACAGCCTGATTTTGATTACAAACTGCTTTTCTACCTATACTTCGTACGAAAATCAGACCAAAAAAGCGATTACGAATAAGTTTATCCAGGAAGCGATGACCGAATACCTCAAGGCGGGGCTCGAGGTCTACTTCATTGAAAACAAGGCGGAAGCGGACAAGATTGCGGAGCAGATCCTCATCAATAAGCGCAGCCGCGAGCAGGCGGAAAAGGCGCGGCTCAACATCAAAAAGAAGCTTTCCGGCAATCTGGACGTGGCAAACCGCGTGCAAAAGTTCGTCGACTGCCGCACAAGGGACACCGCGCGCCGCGAGCTGTACATCGTGGAGGGTGACTCCGCGCTCGGCTCGGTCAAGCAGGGACGCGACAGCGAGTTTCAGGCGATTATGCCCGTACGCGGCAAGATTCTCAACTGCCTGAAGGCGGATTTTGACAAAATTTTCAAAAATGACATCATCACCGACCTGCTCAAGGTGCTGGGCTGCGGCGTGGAGGTGCGCGGCAAGGCAGCGAAGGATCTTGCATCGTTCGATCTTGCGTCGCTGCGCTGGCACAAGGTGATTATCTGCACCGATGCCGACGTCGACGGCTTCCAGATTCGCACGCTTATCCTGACGATGATTTATCGCCTTGTGCCCACGCTCATCGAGCAGGGCTATGTCTATATTGCCGAATCCCCACTTTACGAGATTGAATACAAGGGCAAAAGCTATTTTGCCTTTGACGAGGGCGAAAAGGCCGCCATTCTCAAAAAATTCGAGGGCAAAAAGCTGCTCATCCAGCGCTCTAAGGGTCTGGGCGAAAACGAGGGCGACATGATGTGGGAAACCACGATGAATCCGGAGACGCGCCGCCTCATTCGCGTGTGTCCGGAGGATGCGCAGGCGACAAGCGATATGTTCGACCTGCTGCTGGGCGAAAACCTCGCGGGACGCAAGGAGTACATTGCAGAAAACGGCCACCACTATCTTGATTTTGTCGATATTAGTTGATTTAAGGTGAAAATGAATGCCTAAAAAACCACAACAAAAAACCGGACGCGAGCATCCGTCAAGCGATCAGCTCATCACGGACACGCTGCGCCAAAACTATATGCCCTATGCGATGAGCGTCATCGTGTCGCGCGCCATCCCGGAGCTGGACGGCTTCAAGCCTTCGCACCGCAAGCTGCTTTACACCATGTACAAAAAAGGCCTGATAAACGGCAACCGCACCAAGTCCGCGAACATCGTCGGCGAAACGATGAAGCTCAATCCGCACGGCGATCAGGCGATTTATGAGACGATGGTGCGCCTGACGCGCGGCAATGAGTCGCTGCTCACGCCGTTTGTCGATTCCAAGGGCAACTTCGGCAAGGTTTACTCGCGCGATATGGCCTATGCCGCTGCGCGCTACACCGAGGCCAAGCTCGACAGCATCTGCACCGAGCTGTTCCGCGATATTGACGACGATGCGGTGGACTTTGTCGACAACTACGACGGCACAATGCGCGAGCCCACGCTGCTGCCCACGACCTTCCCCAACATTCTGGTGTCCGCCAATACGGGCATTGCGGTCGGCATGGCATCGAGCTTTTGCGGCTTCAACCTGCACGAGACCTGCCGCACGGCGATTGAGTGCATCAAAAATCCTGCGCACGATCTGCTGAGCACGCTGCCCGCCCCCGATTTTACGACCGGAGGCGAGATTGTGTTCGACGAGGACGAAATGCGCCGCATCTATGAAAGCGGGCGCGGCTCGTTCAAGGTGCGCGCGAAGTGGAAGTACCTCAAAAAGGAAAATATCATCGAGGTCACCGAGATTCCGTACACAACGACGATTGAGGCCATCAAGGCAGGTAAGATCCGCGAAATTTCCGACGTGCGCGACGAGACCGACCTGAGCGGCCTTAAAATCGCGATTGACCTCAAGCGCGGCGTTGCGCCCGATAAGCTCATGGTAAAGCTCATGAAAATGACGCCGCTTATGGATTCCTTCGCGTGCAACTTCAACGTGCTGATCGGCGGCATGCCCAAGGTGCTCGGTGTGCGTGCGCTGCTCGACGAATGGACGCTGTGGCGCACGGAAAGCATCCGCCGCCGCGTCGCGTTTGATCTGAACAAGAAACGGGAAAAGCTGCATCTGCTGCAGGGTCTGTCCAAGATTTTGCTCGACATCGACCGCGCGATCTCCATCATCCGCGAGACCGAAGAGGACGCGGAGGTCGTGCCAAACCTCATGATCGGCTTCGGCATCGACGAGCCGCAGGCGGATTTCATCGCGGATATTCGGCTGCGGCACATCAATAAGGAGTACATCCTCAAGCGTCTGCGCGAAACAAGCGAGCTTGAAGCGGAAATCAAGCGGCTCGAGGATATTTTGGGCAGCCCGGCGAAGATACGCGCGATCATCATCAAAGAGCTGGAAGCGGTCATCAAGAAATATCCCGCGCCGCGTCGCAGTGAGATTGTACACGCGCACGAGGTCGAAGCCTACGACGAGAGCGAGCACATCGAGGAGTACCCCGTGATTGTATTCCTGACGCGCGAGGGTTATTTCAAAAAAATCACGCCGCAATCCTTCCGCATGGGCTCGGAGCACAAGCTGAAGGAGGGGGACGAGATCGTGTGGCAGCTCGAAACCACGAATAAAGCGGAAATCATCTTCCTGACCGACAAGCAGCATGCCTATAAGGCGCGGCTGCATGAGTTTGACGACTGCAAGGCCTCCGTGCTCGGCGATTTTCTGCCGCAAAAGCTCGGCATGGACGAGGGGGAAACCCCGGTGTTTGCCTTCCTGCCCGAGGACTATAAGGGTACGCTCGTCGTGGTGTTTGAAAACGGCAAGGCGACGCGCTTCTCGATGGCGAGCTTTGAAACCAAGCAAAACCGCCGCCGCCTGACCGGCGCATATTCCGATAAGGCGCGCGCAGTTGCGTTTTTCGTCGCGGGAGACGCACAGGAGCTGACGATGTTTTCCACGGCAAACCGCGCGCTGACCTTTTCGGTCGGTGCGCTCGATGTCAAGGCGACGCGCACGACGCAGGGCGTGCAGGTCATGGTTCTGCGCGGCAAGCATACGATTACGCGCGCGTGCCGCATGGAGGACGCGGGACTTGTGGACAACGGACGATACCGCTGCCGCACGATTCCGTCCATCGGCGCGATTTTGCGCGATGAGGATTTGCCCGAATCCCAACTCACATTGCCTTAAAAAAGAAAAAGTTGACCGTTCGCGGTCAACTTTTTTTGTTTTCGCACCTGTTTATAAGGAGGTGCGAGCGATGAACATCCAAACGAAGCGGGCAAATCCCGCAAATTACGCGGCGCACAGCATGCGAAAGCCGCGCGACATCCGCTATCTGGTCGTGCACTATACCGGAAACGACGGCGATACCGCGCGCGCAAACGCGCAGTATTTCGCGGCCGCGCAGCCCGGGGTATCCGCGCATTATTTTGTGGATGCGCACGAAATCTGGTGCAGCGTGCCCGAGGAATACGTCGCGTGGCACTGCGGCACGCGCGGCGCGTACTACCACGCGGTATGCCGCAACAGCAATTCAATCGGTGTGGAGCTGTGCGCATACCGCGATGCGCAGGGGCGATTTTGCTTCCAAAAGGGCACGCTGGATAACGCGGCGGCGCTGCTGCGCATGCTCGCGGCGCGCTATGCGGTTCCACCGCAAAATGTGTTGCGGCACTTTGATGTGACGCACAAATGCTGCCCCGAGCCGTTTGTGCGCGACGCAAACGCCTGGGCAAATTTTAAAGAGCAGCTGAAAGGGGAAGAGGACATGACGATTTACAAAACGTGGGCGGATATTCCGGATTGGGCGCGCGGCACAATCGAAAAACTGACGCGCAAGGGCTTTCTGAAGGGGGAGGACGGCGCGCTCAATCTGGAGCATAACGCGCTGCGCAATCTGGTCATCAATGACCGCGCGGGGCTGTACGGCGCATAAAAAAGATCGACAGCACGCGCGCGGTATGGTACAATACCGAAAAGCCGCACGCATCGAGCCGCCGGAAAGGAAACGAATAAGATGTCAAAAATCGAGGAAATCCTGCAATATAACCGCGCATTTGTCGAGAAAAAGGCCTATGAAACCTACCATACGACCAAATATCCGAATAAGAAAATTGCAATTTTAACCTGTATGGACACGCGCCTGACCGAGCTGCTGCCCGCCGCGCTCAATTTGCAAAACGGCGATGTCAAAATGATTAAGAACGCGGGCGCGCTCATCACAAATCCGTTTGGCAGCGTCATGCGCAGCCTGATCGTGGCAATTTACGAACTGGGTGTGCAGGAAATTCTCGTGATCAACCACTATGACTGCGGCATGCAGAACCTGGATGTGCAGGCCCTCGTCGGCAAAATGACCGCGCGCGGCGTCGATCCGGCGCAGCTTGCGCTGATGCAGTATTTGGGTGTGGATATGCACCGCTGGCTCAAGGGCTTTGAAAAGCCCGACGATTCGGTGCGCGAAACGATCAAAACCATTCGCACGCACCCTTTGGTGCCGCAGGATGTTGCGGTATATGGATTTCTGATGGACCCTGTGACCGGTCGGATGGACGCGGTCGCGCCTTAAAAGACCCGCTGTCAATCGGGAGCATAAGCGCCGCCTGCAAAGCTGAAGCATGTCTCGGCTTTGCAGGCGGCGTTTTTTGCGTTCTGCGCGCCTGGCGCGGCGCACTCGGCTTTCGTTGACATTCCTTCCACAGGTTGACTTTAGGAGGGATTTTTACCACAAACCGGCGCTTCGCTGTGATGATTCGTGACGAAAAATGTATGTTTCATGCAGCAGGTGGTTTTTTCGGCAGGGCTTCTGTTAGCGTGAATAGGTACGAAAAGATGAGATCGGAGTGAAAATTCCGAGGGAGGAATCAGATGATGAGAAAACGGCTGACGAGCATGCTGCTCACCCTTTGCATGGCGCTCACGCTGCTGCCTGCAACGGCGCGGGCGGCGGAAAATGTGACCATACTGTCGTACCCCAAAAAGACCGCATACGCGGTGGGCGAAGGCTTTGATCGCACCGGGATTCAAGCAGAGGTTACAATAGGTGGCGCAAAAAAGGACATCTCGAGCGAAATCAGCTTCAGAAATTCCGGAAACGTGACGTTAGAACAAGGTGCGGTATTCGCGTACACAGCAGGCAAGCAGGAGATTACCCTGCGATGGACGGCACCGGGCGAAAAAACGAGCCAAATCGTGGGGAAATATACGGTTGCATCAACCGGCACATATGTTCCTCCTGCGCAGGCTGCACCTACGCCAAATGATACTACTTATAACCTGTATGACGCGATGGACAACGGCTGGTACAGCATCCGTCTGGGCTCCATTGGCGGTGGCGGTGGCGGTCTGATGTACGCCATCGGAAACGACACCTTTATCAACATCGACTCCGCAGGCAAGGCATTCTTACGCACGGGAGGAAGGGCCATGAAATTTTATGTTGAGAAAAAGCGTATTGTAGACCGCGACTGGGCTGAGATAACCATAAAATTGGCGGATGGACGCTATTTGGGCATTGCGGACGAAATAGATGACAGGGCGATGTATCAAGTCGGTTCAAACCCAGTATACCGCTCCGGTCCGAATGGAGAAATTATCGGGGAAATGCCGGCAGGCACTATTTTAGAAGTGACTGAGATCAAGGGCGACTGGGCGAAGGTGAAGTATGAAGGTCGAACGTACTATATGTGGGCTCCCAGACTGACAAAAGTGAATGCGGGCGGCACGCGGGTAACGGCTGTAGGGAATCCGTATCTATGGCAGATATCCTTCGGCAACAGAGTTGCTCTGCGTCCCTCCGGGAATCCCAAAATGATGGTCCGTCCCGCGGAAAAAGGATATCCGGACGGAGCGGGGGTTGTCCTGTCCGAATACATACCCTACTCTGCCGATATATCATTTGAGGACTGGAGCAGACCCATCAGCAATGCTGAAGTGGCGGGATTCTTCTGGGATGCGTTCAGTATGTTGGGATATTATTACCCGGCAGAAGGGCCGAAAGGTTTGCATGAGAGTTTGCGCAAAGAAGGGGGGCAAGCCGAGGAATACAGGGGAAGTATTGTGCTTTGCTACGCCTGGGGTGTCTTTACTGATAAAAATATGAAATGGAGTGCGCATCCCACCTACGGGGAGTTTACCTCTTACTTAATAAAACTCATGAACTATAACAAAGGCAGGAACAGCGTCAAATTTTCCGCTTTCACCAAGGACACCATCAAGAGCTTTGCCATCAGCGGCAACACAAGCGCAAATGCCCAAATAACATGGGAGCAGGCAGCGGCTCTTCAATACAAAACCATCCATTGGGTGGCAGCAGAACATTTGAGGTTAGGTGAATGGAGCGGCCTTTTGGATCGGGTGGAATCGCTTATTTCGGCCGTCCCGAATAACATGACGTCCTCCGGGAGCACATCCGGACAGACACCCGCTCCGGCTCCGGCCCCCACCGTTGCCGCCATCCCCACCGACACCAAATTTATGCTAAACGGTGCGGAAGCCGCGCTGCCTGCGTACACCATCGGCGGCAACAACTACGTCAAGCTGCGCGATGTGGGCGCGCTCCTCAAAACGCGCTTTGATGTGCGCTGGGAGGACGGCAAGGCAAAGCTGTACAACCATGCGGCATATACCAAGACAAGCGGCGAGCTTGCCGCAATCGGCAAAGACCGCAAAAGCGCGGCGGCCAGCACGACGGACTTTGTGTGGGGCAGCACCGGCGCGGCTGTGACGGGCCTGAGCGCTTATACCATCGGCGGCAACAACTACATCAAGCTGCGCGACATCGCCAAGCTGTTTGACTTCGATGTGGACTGGCGCGACGGCAAAGCGTGGATCGAACCGGACGTGTCGCCGTATACGGAGGACTGAGCGCGCGCACATCGGTTTTCATGCGACCCAAACAGAAAAAAGGGAACACCCGGCACAATACGTGTGTCGGGTGTTCCCTTTTCCGCCCTTTTGAGCGTGTGCCAATAGCCGAGGGCGGGGTTTTCCACCATCGGTGCAAACTCATGCTTGGCCATGCCAGACAGACCTCCTCGGGTGCGTCCGTGCTACGCGTTCATACCGGCCGCGGCTTGCGCGGATTCCTGCGCGGATTCCGCGGTCAGCTGAAACCGGCCGACCTCGGCGCGCAGCGCCGCTGCCTGCGCGGACATTTCCTCGCTGGTGGCGGAGTTTTCTTCCGCGGTGGCCGCGTTTGTCTGCACCACGGTGGAAATCTGGGTGAGGCCTTCCTTAATCTGCTCGATGGCCGTCGTCTGCTCTGCGATAGACTGCTCGATAATTTCGAAGCTGTTTGTGACTTCTGCGGCGTTTGTGCCCACATCGCGGAGCACCTTCGCGGTTTACGCGGTAATCTCCGAGCCGCGCTTGACGGCCGCGACCGAGGTTTGAATGAGCGTACCGGTCTGCTGCGCTGCATCTGCGGACTTTGCCGCAAGGCTGCGGACTTCATCCGCCACAACGGCAAAGCCCTTGCCTGCGCTGCCCGCCCGCGCCGCCTCGACCGCGGCGTTGAGTGAAAGGATGTTGGTCTGGAACGCGATATCCTCGATCACCTTTGTGATATTGGCAATCTGGTTGGAAGCCGAGCTGATATCATCCATTGCCTGCGCAAGCTTGTCCATATGCTCGTTTCCTGTGCTCACACCGGCGCCGGCTTTGTCGATAGAGCCGCCGGCCGCTGTGATTGCCGCCGCGTTTTCCTCTGCCTGCTTCGCGATGATTTCTGCGGAGGCGACCAGCTCCTCGACGGAGGAGGCCTGCTCTGTCGCACCGATGGCAAGGGCCTGCGCGCCACTGGATACCTGATCCGAGCCGGCGGCGACCTGCGCGGCGGCAATATCGATGTTTTGCAGCGTATGGGTGAGCTTATCCCGCGTTTTGCGCATAGAAACAGCCAAAGGCGCGTAATCGCCGACATAGCTCTCGGGTGCGTGGCTGTCCAGCACAAAGTTGCCGTCTGCAAAGGCCTCCAGCCCATATGTAAGGTCTGCGATGATTGTTTTCAGGTGGCTCGTCATATCGTGGAAGCTTTGCGCCAGCACGCCGATTTCGTCCTTTGAATTTGCGTCCACCTGCACATTCAAATCACCCGAGGTAACCTTGTGCGAAACTGTTACAAGCAGGGCGACGCTTTTTGAAATGCGGCGTGCGATGTACAGACCGAGAAAAATAGCGATAATCATGCCGGATGCCATGAAAATCAGAATGAAAAACGTGGATGCCTGCGCAATTTTTCCGTTCGCGGCAATCTGAGCGTCCTTGTATGCAACATTGCTCACAATCATGCTTTCGATGGCTTCGTCCACAGGCCCGGTCAGGCTGCGCAGCGCGCCGCCATCACGCAGCCAGGAAAAGGCTTCGTCGCGGAGACTTGGATCGCGGTCGAGCATTGCAATCAACTCGGTACGCTTTTCGTCATAGGCGGCAACCGAGGTCTGGACAGCTTGGAGCCGCGTCGTGTCCGCCGTCACGAGTTCTGCCGGATAGGCGCTGAGCATTTGGTCGTATGCCGCCATATTTTCCTCAAGGGTGGCCTGACGCTCGTTCAGCGCTTCCCGGTAAAAGGCTTTGTCCGCCGGGCTGCATGCCAAAACGTAACCGTATACGTCCATGCGGATTTTTTGAAACGCGGTGCTCATGCGCTCGGAATACTGTATCGCCTGCATATTTTCCGAATAGGATTGCTTGTAAGAGCTGTTTAGCTTCTGCAGGTTGCGGATTCCAACGCCGCCGATGAGACCCGCAATCAGGACAACGGCAAAAAAGCCGGTCAGTATGCGCGCTCCGATTTTTAAGTTGTTAAACCATTTCATTTCTATGTTCCTTCCTATTTTTAGCGTCTCGGCAATAAAACGGAAACGACACAAGCGGTGTAAGGAAACTGTGCGCTTGCGCAGAAAGGTTTGCGGTCAAGCAGCACAGCAGCCGCAAGCGAAGGCCCGTTTGGGCGCTTGCACCACACAGCGGCATACCGCATTTTGGGAATATGGATGACCGTTTCTGCAAAATAGCGGAAATGGGCAAATAAGGCATAAAAAAGCACCCACCACTTGGCGGATGCTTTTTTATGGAGCGGCTGACGAGGCTCGAACTCGCTACCTCCACCTTGGCAAGGTGGCGCTCTACCAGATGAGCTACATCCGCATATGTGGTGCCTCCGGGCGGAATCGAACCACCGACACGGGGATTTTCAGTCCCCTGCTCTACCGACTGAGCTACAGAGGCAAATTGGCGACCCGGATGGGGCTCGAACCCACGACCTCTAGCGTGACAGGCTAGCGCTCTAACCAACTGAGCTACCGGGCCAAAGTGGTGGGAACAACAGGGCTCGAACCTGTGACCCTCTGCTTGTAAGGCAGAT
>CAZOJP010000047.1:0-13155 GCA_964580155.1 uncultured Intestinibacillus sp.
AGGCCTGCACGTACTTGTCGGTGTGGTCGCCGATGATCTTGATGGAGTTCTTGTTCGCGCCAACCGTGCCGTCGCCGCCCAGACCCCAGAACTTACATTCGATGGTGCCTTCTGCCGCGGTGTTCGGGGAGGGCTTCTCCTCGAGGGACATGTGGGTGACGTCGTCGTTGATGCCCAGTGTGAACTGGCGCTTGGGCGCGTCCTTGAGCAGCTCCTCATAGACCGCAAAGACCGATGCCGGAGGCGTGTCCTTGGAGCCCAGACCGTAGCGGCCGCCGACAATCGTCTTGCCGGTGATGCCTGCGTTTGCCAGCGCGGTGACAACGTCCAGATAGAGCGGCTCGCCCTGTGCGCCCGGCTCCTTCGTGCGGTCGAGAACCGCGATCTTGGTAGCGGTTGCGGGGATCGCCGCGATCAGCTTGTCGGTTGCGAGCGGACGGTACAGACGAACCTTGATGAGGCCGACCTTTTCGCCCTGCGCGGTCAGGTAGTCGATGACCTCCTCTGCGACGTCGCAGATCGAGCCCATCGCGATGATGACGCGGTCGGCATCCGGCGCGCCGTAGTAGTTGAAGAGCTGATAGTCTGTGCCGAGCTTGGCATTGACCTTGCCCATATATTTTTCCACGATGCCGGGGACGGCGTCATAGAACTTGTTGGAAGCCTCGCGGTGCTGGAAGAAAATATCGCCGTTTTCGTGCGAGCCGCGCATGACCGGACGCTCCGGGTTGAGCGCGCGCTTGCGGAACGCGTCGACCGCGTCCATGTCGCACATTTCCTTGAGATCCTCGTAGTCCCACACCTGAAGAAGTTGATGAACGGCACGCGGCTCTCGATGGTTGCGAGATGCGCAACCGCGGACAGGTCCATGACCTCCTGCGGGTTGGTCTCGGCCAGCATTGCAAAGCCGGTCTGGCGGCACGCCATTACGTCGGAGTGGTCGCCGAAGATGTTCAGCGCGTGCGCCGCGATGGTGCGTGCGGAAACGTGGAACACGCACGGCAGCAGCTCGCCTGCGATCTTGTACATGTTCGGGATCATGAGCAGCAGACCCTGCGACGCGGTGTAGGTCGTGGTCAGCGCGCCTGCCGCCAAAGAGCCGTGCACGGTGCCTGCGGCACCCGCCTCGGACTGCATCTCAATCACCTTAACGGTGGTGCCGAAGATATTCTTGCGGTCAGCCGCCGCCCACTGGTCGACGCTGTCCGCCATCGGGCTGGACGGCGTGATCGGGTAGATGCCCGCGACCTCGGTAAACGCATACGACACATGTGCCGCAGCGGTGTTACCGTCCATGGACTTCATTTTTCTAGCCATGAAATAATTCCTCCTTGTCCGGTTTTCCGGAAATGTTGACGTCTAAAAGCCGGTCTGCGCGCCGCACGGGAGCGATGCAAACGTTCCTTGTAAAACGGTACACTTGACCTTTTTTATTCTATCAGAAAACGCTGAGGATGTAAACCGCTTAACGCGAAAATCGGAACATTTTTTTGCACTGCCGCGAAAGTCATTGTAAGTTGGACGCTTTTGTATTATTATTGGAATAGAATTCGCGAATTATCACGTGCGCGCCGCATTTATGCACTGCGCGCGCGCCAAACCGCGAAAAAGGGGGGTGCGTACGATATGGTTTCGGTGGTGCGCTCGGCAGGGCTGCGCGGAATCGACGGGTATCCGGTCACGGTCGAGTGCTTTTTATCGGGCGGTCTGCCCCGTCTGGACGTGGTCGGCCTGCCCGGCAAGGCGGTCAGCGAAGCGGGTGAGCGTGTGCGCGCGGCGGTCAAGTCCTGCGGATTTGACTGGCCGGTGTCGCGCGTGACGATCAATCTCGCGCCTGCGGACACGAAAAAAGAGGGCACGGTCTACGATTTGCCCATTTTGCTCGCGCTGCTCGCGGCAAGCGGCCAGATCGACACGCCGCGCGCGGACTGCGCCTTTTTCGGCGAGCTGTCGCTGACGGGCGAGGTGCGTCCGGTCACGGGTGCGCTGTCGATGGCGCTTGCCGCGCGCGACGCAGGGCTTGCGCAGGTGTTCATCCCTGCGGACAATGCGGACGAGGCGGCCTTTGCCGAGGGTGTGACGGTTTATCCGGTCGCGCGGCTGTCCGACCTGCTCGCGCATCTGGACGGCAGGGCGCAGCTCACGCCGTGCGCCTGCCCCGCTCCGCCCGACGATTATCCGGCGGATTTGGACTTTTCCGACGTCATGGGGCAGCAGGCGGTGCGCCGCGCACTCGAGGTCGGGGCGTGCGGCTCGCACAATATTCTGCTCAGCGGCTTCCCCGGCTCGGGCAAGAGCATGATGGCAAAGCGCCTGCCCTCCATCCTGCCGCCGCTGACCGCGGCCGAGCGGCTGGACGTCATCCGCGTCTGGTCGGCGGACGGGCAGGGCGCGCAGGCCGCGCGCATGGCAGGGCGGCCGTTTCGCGCGCCGCACCACACCGTATCCGCGCCCAGCATGACGGGCGGCGGCGCAAATCGGCTGCCGCGTCCGGGCGAAATTTCGCTCGCGCACCGCGGCGTGCTGTTTTTGGACGAGTTCCCCGAATTTCACCGCGACGTGCTCGAAGCGCTGCGCCAGCCGCTGGAGGATGGCCGCGTCACGATTTCGCGCGTGGCAGGACGGGTGGACTATCCGGCGCGGTTCCTGCTCGTGTGCGCAATGAACCCCTGCCCCTGCGGCTGGTACGGCTCGCCGCGCTGCACCTGTCCGCCCGAGCGCGTGCGCAAATACTTACAGCGGCTGTCCGGCCCGCTGCTCGACCGCATCGACATTCAGGTTGCGGTGCAGCCGGTCAAATACGAGGCGCTTTCCGCGCGCGCCGCCGCACAGGGCGAGTGCTCGGCGGACATCCGCGCGCGTGTGCTCGCAGGACGGGCGCGCCAGACCGCACGCTTTGCCGGCACCGGTCTGTCCGCAAACGCGGACATTCCGCCGTCCCGTCTGGCGCAGTGGTGCGTGCTCGAGCCCGAGGCGGAAAAGATGCTGGCCGCGGCGTTTTCCCGTCTGGGACTGACCGCGCGTGCGCACGACCGCGTGCTGCGCGTGGCGCGCACCATTGCCGATCTTGACGGAGCGGACACGCTCTCCGCCGCACACCTCGCGGAAGCGCTGCAATACCGCACGCTCGACCGCGCGCTGTGAGTCGTATTACGCTTTGTAATCGGCAGGTTGCACGCACAGATTTGCACAGCCTGTGGAAAACTCTGTGGAAACTGTGAATAAGTAGCGCGTTTTCACGGAATTTTCCGGAAATCAGCGTTTTTTGTCGAAAAATCAGTGGAAAAAATAAATTTCAAATAAATGTAAGTTCGCGCACCGTTCATAACATTCGGTTGAATTTGAATGTGCGCTTATGCTGGAAAACCTATTTTATGGAAGAATCAGAAAGGTTGTGAACCCCATGCGTTTGATCCGTCCCCTGTGCGCGCTGCTTGCGGCAGGCTGTGTATTTTCCGCCCTCCCGTCTGCGCGCGCGCTGTCCGGCGTGACCGGCTGGGCGCAGCCCGAGGTGAAGGCGGCGGCCGCCGCCGGACTGGAGCCGAAGGCGCTGGCGCAGGCACGCGCGACCGCCTCCATCACGCGCGCGGAGTTTTGCGAGGTCGGGCTGTCGCTTTACAAGGGTATGAGCGGCAAAACCGTGCAAACCGCCAAAAATTCGCCGTTTTTCGATACGGACAGCAGCGCGGTCGCGACCGCATACGCGCTCGGGCTGGTATCCGGACGCGGCGACGGCTGCTTTGACCCCGACGGCGCGATTACGCGGCAGGAGCTGTGCAAGCTGCTGGACAACGTGCTGCTTGCGGCGGACTGCGCGCGCCCGGCCGCCGATCCCGAGGCGATTTCGGACTTTGCGGACCGCGCGCGCGTGGCCGCGTGGGCGGCGGAGCCGGTCGAGCGCATGCTGGGGGCGCAGGTGGTGCGCGGCGTATCGCGCACGGTGAATGACGGCAGCGGCGAGGCCGCCCTGCTCGTTGAGCTGCAGCCCGAGGCGCGCACCACGCGCGAGCAGGCGCTCATCATTGCGCTGCGCTTTACGCAGGCGTTTCAGCCCGCAGGCAGCGGCGCGGCAGAGGAGGCGGCAGGCGGCGCGGCGGCAGGCGTCATTCCGGCGGATCCGGACGGCAGCATTGCCGTGCGGCCGGACAGCGACGCGGCGGCCGGCGCCCAGACGGGGGCGGCGGATACGGCGGAGGACGGCGCGGTGCCCTCGGTGCTGCCCCTCACCGAGGAGGACAAGATGGCGTTCGTGTTCGGCAGTGCGGGCAGCTTCTTCCAGACACCGGCGCTTGCGGAGGCGGCGATGACCGAGATCAGCGTGCCGGTCTGGCGGCTGCGCGACGGCGAAAAGACCGCGGGCAAGGCGTATATTGCGGTCAACCGCAACCTTGCAGCGGTTTTCACGGCGATTTTCATTGAAATCTATAACGGGGAGGAAAAATTCCCGATTTCCGATGTCGGCGGCTACGCATGGCGCGCGAGCGCGACGAGCGAGCACCGCTGGGGCACCGCGGTCGACCTCAACTACGACGCGAACATGGAAGCGACGATCAACGCGGACGGCAGCCTGACCCCGACCTGCGGCACGCACTATACACCGGGGGAGGATCCGTTCTCCATCCCGGCAAACGGTGACGTGTACAACGCGTTCACGAAATACGGCTTTTCCTGGGGCGGAAACGCGTGGCGCAGCAAGCGCGATTATATGCATTTTTCCTACTTCGGACGATGAGATTTACATAAAAAAGTGACCCGAACGGCACGAGGCCGGTCGGGTCACTTTTTTAAATGCACGTCTGATGCCATATTTTCAGTTCCTCTTTTGCTGCATAAAACAAAAAAACCACGCTTTTAGCGTGGAACTTACCAGAAAACGCTTTACTTGTCGCTCGTTTCGGCTTCACCGCTGTCGAAGATCATGTCATCGATATCGGGCGAATCAGGCATCTGCGGCTTGCAGATTCTTCTCATCAAAGTACCACCTCCCTATTTTTTTCTCCGTAACCAGTATAGCACGTTTGCGCAAAAACACAAGTGAACATTTTGTGAACAGCTGCGCATCGCGACCGGGGACGACGTTTATTAGTATACACGCTGCGGCGCGCGAAAATACACGAACGCGCGGCGGAAGCGAAAAAAAACGCGCCCTTTCATCAAAGAAAAGGCGCGCGTGCATTGTGATAAAAACCCCGCCCTGCCGATGCCGCCAGATCAGTAACCTGCACGAAGAGCAGGTGGGTTCCCTATCGGTGCGCGCTGCGCTTCCAACTTCCGCCGAAGCGGGAGGCCTGCGCTTGCGCATCGAACGCTGCTTCGGGATCCCTGATACGAAATGTGGGTTAAAAAAAGGCGACTGTCGCACAGGGCAGGGAGATATGCCGGACAGAATTTAGTGCAGCGTGGTCTCTTCGTCTGCCTCGTACAGCTCTTCGACGTGCTGGATGACGATGTCGTAAACACGATCCGCCTCCGCGTCGTCCTCGACCGAGGCCAGAATTTCCTCGCCGTCTTCTTCGACGACCTTGAGGATGACGACCTCGGCCTCGTCCTCCGCCGCAAGCTCCGCGGGGATGAACGCCATATAAACCTGACCGTCCAGTTCTACGGTGTCGATGTGCTCAAATTCCTGCTCGTTGCCGTCCTCATCGGTCAGCATGACAAAATCGTTGCCGTATTCGTCGCTCATAGCAAAGCGCCTCCTGTTTTTTCGAAAATAGCGGTCGCGCCGCGCCGCGGTTTTGTTCTGCTATTAGCATACCGTAAAGTGACTGAGATTTCAAGCGGTTTCTTTTCAAAATAAAGAGAAACCACGGCACCGACGAAACTATTGTATGCGCGGCAGGGTAAAAGATGCGTGTGCCCGCGGCTTTTTGCGCCGCCGCGCGCGGTATTTTCCGGAAAGGCGGTTTTTTTGCATCAGCCGCTTGACAGCGTGTGCACCGTCTGTTATACTAACAAGGCACAACAAAGCAGGACACCGTCCTCACCCGCCGCATTTGCAAACGGGTCAACATTTTCGCATGCACGCTCTTCATAAGTGCGCGTTGCGTGATGTTTTTTTGGACGGAAAATTATTTTCCGCCCTTTTTTGTGCGTTCAAATACCAGTTTTCTACGGAATGTTTGGAGGTGCTTTGGCATTAGCAGCATGGAACATCAGATCAATGAAGAAATCCGCGATAGGGAAGTCCGCCTGATTGGCGCGGACGGCGAACAGCTCGGCATCGTATCCTCGCGCGACGCGCAGGCGAGGGCGGACGAAAAGGGGCTGGACCTTGTCAAGATCGCGCCGCAGGCACAGCCGCCTGTGTGCAAAATCATGGATTACGGCAAGTACCGCTTCGAGCAGGCAAAGCGCGAAAAGGAAGCACGCCGCAACCAGCACGTGGTCGAAGTGAAGGAAATCCGCATGACGCCCAACATCGACATCGGTGATTTCAACATCAAAACGAACCGCGCGATCAGCTTCCTCAAGGAAGGCAACAAGGTCAAGGTGACCGTGCGCTTCCGCGGGCGCGAGGTCACACACGCATCGCTTGGACGAGATCTGATCCGCCGCTTTGCCGAAACCTGCAAGGAATACGGCACGGTTGACAAGCCGTCCAAGCTTGAGGGCCGCCAGATGATTATGTTCATGGCACCCCTCAAGGAAAAACCCGTGAAGGACAACAAGGACGCGAAAACGCAGTCCGAGGAATCCAAATAAATTGAACCGAAAAGCCGCGCTTTTCCGCGGCAATCACAGAGAGGAGAACCACCATGCCCAAGATTAAGACGCACAGCGGCGCCAAGAAGAGATTCACCGTCACAAAGAACGGTAAGATTAAGCGCGGCCACGCGGGCAAGCGCCACCTGCTCAACGGACACGGCAAGACCACCAAGCTCAAGCGTCAGCTTCGCAAGGCCGGCTACGCGGACACAACCAACGTAGCACAGGTCAAGCGTCTGCTGCCCTACGCTTAATTCGCGTCACGACGCACACTGATTTTTGCTATTAGGAGGAAATTAAAATGGCCAGAGTTAAGGGCGCGGTTATGACGCGCAAAAGAAGAAAGAAGATCCTGAAGCGTGCCAAGGGCTATTGGGGTACCAAATCGACAAACTATAAGGTTGCAAACCAGGCTGTCATGAAGTCCCTCAAGTACGCGTACATCGGCCGCAAGCAGAAGAAGCGCGATTTCCGTCGCCTGTGGATCACCCGTATTTCCGCGGCATGCAAAATGTCCGACATCAACTACAGCCGTTTCATGAACGGACTGAAGAAGGCGGGCATCGAAATCAACCGCAAGATGCTGTCCGAGATGGCGATTGCAGACACGGCTGCGTTCAACGCGCTGGTCGAAAAGGCAAAGGCCGCTCTTTAAGAAGAAAATCACCCGTCCGTGTGGCGGGTATTTTTTTTGCCCTGCGGTCTATTTGTTCGAATTTTGTGTTCCTTGTATTTTTGGTGAAGCTGCGCTATAATAAAGACATTCTATGAAAAAAAATACGGTTCTGATAGAAAGGCGGCTGACCTATGGGACAACCGATCCGCGTCGCTTCCGCGATCAACTCCCGGCTGTTTGCCGATGCGATCCCCGGACACTTTGCAACGAACCACTCCCACATCAACTACTATATCGATATGTCCGAGCTGCGCCACCGCGAATCCCTCGCCACCGAGGCGGCGCGCACGCTGAGCACCTATTTCAGCGGCACGAGCATCGACACCATCATGTGCCTGGAGGGCACGGAGTATATCGGCGCCTATCTTGTGCGCGAGCTGTCGCACGGCAGCCTGGGCGCGATGAACGACGACAAGGACATCT
The DNA here is from genome assembly GCA_964580155.1 of uncultured Intestinibacillus sp. Lineage (GTDB taxonomy): Bacteria > Bacillota > Clostridia > Oscillospirales > Butyricicoccaceae > Intestinibacillus. The sequence continues at coordinate 7,808 of CAZOJP010000047.1, forward strand.
GCCTTGTCGAGCCGGACAGCGGCGTCAACGGACAGCTCATCTTTGCCGACAATCTGCGTCCCATGCTCGACGGGCGCGACGTGCTCGTGCTTGTGGGCACCGCCTCCACCGGACAGACGCTGCGGCAGGCGCAGGAGTGCGCGGAGTATTACGGCGGATATGTCACGGGCTTTGCCGCGCTGTTTGCAAACATCGACACGCTGGACGGCAAGCGCGTGGTGCACCTGTTTAACGGCGCGTCCTTTCCGCATTATCACAACAGCGTCGGCGCGAAGGACTGTCCGGACTGCCACGCAGGCCGTCCGCTCGACGCGCTCGTCACACCGCACGGCTACACCCGTCTGTAAGCTTCCGCTTCGGACAGCAAAGCGCCCCGCACGGCTTTTGCCGCGCGGGGCTTTTTGTGCGCCGCCGGAACGGATCGGGCCCGGCAATGCCGCACAAAGAGAACGTGCGGCATGGGCTTAGGACTTGCTTTTGGGGCGAAAAAGCAGCGCCATCACAAAGCCGAACACGATCGCCGCCGCGATGCCGCCTGCCGCGCCTGTGACGCCGCCCGTCAGCGCGCCGAGCAGCCCGTGCTCCGCGATGCCCTTGAGGACACCCTTGGCGAGCGCATAGCCAAAGCCGAGCAGCGGCACGGTCGCCCCTGCGCCGCCCCAGTCCACGAGGGGCTGATACAGCCCGAAACCGGTCAGCGCAACACCGAGCACGACGAGCGTCACCAGAATGCGCGCCGGGGTCAGCTTGGTCTTGTCGATGGCGATTTGTGCGAGCGCACAAATAATACCACCTGTAATAAAAGCGCGTAAATATTCCATTATGACACCACCCTTTCGAGAACTACCGCATGGCAGACCCCTGCGATGCTCTGCCCCTGCTGGATGGAAACCGGACTCATCATCGCGCCTGTACCCGCGAAAAGAATGCGTTTCAGCCGCTTTTCGTGCATTTCTTGCAGCAAATGTCCGCATAATACGCAGGCGGAGCAGCCGCAGCCCGAGGCGCCTGCGTGCGCATCCTGCTCGGGCGCAAAGAGCATGGTGCCGCAGTCGGAATAGACCGGGGTGAGGTCGATGCCGTCGCGCCGGAACAGCTCGACGAGCAGATCGCCGCCGACGCGTGCGAGGTCGCCCGTCACGACCATGTCGTAATCGGTCGGTTTGGTGCCCGTATCGCGCCAGAAATCAGACAGCGTGCGATAGGCGGCAGGCGCCATTGCCGCGCCCATGTTCGCCGCATCGGTCACGCCCATGTCGACCATCTGCCCGATTGTGCCCCCGGTCACCATCACATCGCCGGCCGCAGGGTCGCGCGTGACGATCGCCGCGCCTGCCGCGGTTGCGGTCCACTGCGCGGTCGGGGTGCGCTGTCCGCCGTAGGCAAGCGGAAAGCGATATTGCCGCTCCGCCGAGCAGAAATGGGAGGAGGCTGCCGCGGCAACGCGGTCGGCATAGCCGCCGTCGACGAGCAGCGCGCCGAGCAGCAGACTTTCCGCCATGGTCGAGCACGCGCCGTACAGACCGAGAAAGGGCGCGTCCGACGCGACCGAGGCGAAGGTCGAGCCGATGCACTGGTTGAGCAGATCCCCTGCGAGGATGCAGTCAAGCTCGGACACCGCGCAGCCTGCGCGCGTCGCGGCAAGTTCGATGCACTCCTTTTGCAGCTCGCTCTCCGCCTTTTCCCAGCTGTCCTGCCCAAAGCGGTCATCGTCCTGCGCCACGCGGTCAAACGTGCCGCGCAGCGGACCGTCGCCCTCCTTTTTTCCCACGATGGACGCATGCCCCGCAATGCGCGGCGCGCTCGCGAAACGCAGCGCGCGTGCGCCCTGTCGATTTTTTGCCATGCTTATTCGCTCCTTTATGCGTTTCTTTGGCAGTAGTGTGCGGCAAAAAGCCGCGCATTATGCAAAATTTTAACGCACACAAAAGGAACGGACGCAGCGTGATTGCGGGCTTGCAAAAAAATCGGCTGTCATGCTTGCGGCGCCGGAGGCATGTGACGCGCGTTCGCATCTGTGAAGCGCACGCGCACGACTGTGCCGTGTCCCTCCGCGCTCTCCAGCGTGAGCTGTGCGCCGTGCAGCCGCACAATGTGCTTGGCGATGGACAGCCCAAGCCCGGTGCCGCCTGTATCCGTGGAGCGGCTCTTGTCCACGCGGTAAAAGCGCTCGAACACGCGCGCCTGCGCGTCGGCGGGGATGCCGATGCCCGTATCCGCGACGGTCAGCAGCGCGCCCGCCGGATTGGGCTGCACGGTGACGGACACGCTGCCGCCCGCGCGGTTATACTTGACCGCGTTTTCGGTCAAGTTGAAAATCAGCTCGAAAAGCTGGCTGTAAGCCCCGACAACCACGGCATTTTCGCCCGAAACGCGCACTGTAACGCCGAGCGCCTGCGCGCGCAGCTCCAGCCGCTCCGCCGCCTGCCGCGCGAGCGCAAGCAGCTCGACCGGCTCGTGCGCGGGTGCGTCGCCGCCCTCGTCGAGCCGCGACAGCTTCATGATGTCCTCGATGAGCGTGAGCAGCCGCCCCGCTTCGCGGTGGATGCGCTCGGCGAAGCCGCGCACATCCGCAGGGCGCACCAGCCCGCCCGCAATCATTTCGGCATAGCCCGAAATGCTGGTCAGCGGTGTCTTGAGCTCGTGCGACACATTGGCGGAAAATTCGCGCCGCAGCCGCTCCGTCGCCTGCCGCTCTGTCACGTCGAGCAGCAGCACGAGCGCGGAGGTCGGCTCATCCATGAGCAGCACCTCGGGCTCGGCGGCGAGTGCGCGCGCGATGCAAACGCGCTGCTGCTGCCCGCCCGACAGCGAGAGCGCGCTCTTTTTCAGGCGGTCCTTGGTCTCGTCCCAGATGGCCGCGCCGCGCAGAGAGCGCTCCACGATTTCGTCGAGCTGGGCGCGCGCGCGCACGCCGTGCGTGCGCGGTCCGTAGGCGATGTTGTCGTAAATCGACATCGGAAAGGGGTTGGGCTTTTGGAACACCATGCCGACGCGGCGGCGCAGCAGGTTGACATCCATTTTGCCGTAAATATCCGCGCCGTCGAGCGTGATTTCGCCCGTGATGCGGCAGCCCTCCACCAAGTCGTTCATGCGGTTGAGCGATTTGAGCAGCGTGGATTTGCCGCAGCTGGACACCCGCCGGGGCAAAGACCTAATGGGAACCTTTCTTAGCGACATTGTATTGCAAGTGTTGTCCTTCGTGGCAGAGAACGAGCGCACAAACATTCGGCAGCGTCAGGCAGAGGGCATTGCAGCGGCCAAAGCAAGAGGTGTACGGTTTGGGCGTCCGCCCAAACCCTTACCCGACAATTTTCACAATGCTTACCAGAAATGGAAAAATGGGAAAACCACAGGCACCACTGCGGCAACGGAATGTGGAATGCCTCTTGCCACCTTTCGCTATCGGGCATCGATTTACGAAAAGGCCAAGTTGTTGTAATGAGGATAGATTTACAGGAATGTGTACCTTTTTGTGGGCAATCACTGGCAGTTGCACCATTCACCCAAAAATGAACAATTTCGTCAAATAGATATGGAAATATTACCCGACCCGTGGTACAATAAAAACAGTACCTATAAACCACGCATTACAAAAAGGTACACATTTTAATCATGGGAGGATTTGAGATGAAAAGATTGGCGACATTACTGATTTCATTTTCCTTACTACTCTCTCTTGTAGCTTGCGGCGGTGAATCAACTCCAAGCAATGCTGGCACAGCCTCGGTTTCTGCAAGTTCTGGTGAACTCTCTGAAAACGAGAGCGAGGAAGAAAGCAAAGGCGAAAAAGAAGTCACTTTTGAAGAAATTACTGTCGTAGATAACGAACAGTGTTTAATCAAGATTACAGGAATTGAGCCTGACAATATGTGGGGATATACACTAAAAACATATTTAGAAAACAAATCCGCTGACAAAACCTTTATGTTTTCTATTGATTCTGCCGCAATAAATGGTGTCCAAGCTGATCCTTTTTTTGCTACTGAAGTCGCAGCAGGAAAAAAATCTAATGAGGAGATAAGTTTTTCTGACTCCAATCTTTCTGCCAACGGCATTGACGATTTTACAGATATTGAACTTTCTTTTCGGGTATATGATTCCAACGATTGGTCTGCGGATAGCGTTGCAAGAGAAACCGTTCATGTCTATCCTTTTGGTGAGGAAAGCGCAACTGCATTTGTAAGGGAGAACCAATCTACCGATACCGTGGTTGTTGATAACGACAGTGCTACTGTGATTGTGACAGGTTACAGCGAGGACAGCATCTGGGGTTATACGGTCAATCTTTATCTGATAAACAAGACCGACAAGGAATTGACATATAGCGTAGACGAGGCATCTGTCAACGGATTCATGGCCGACCCATTTTGGGCATCTTCTGTAAGCGCTGGGAAAGTTGCATTTGCGTCTATGTCGTGGTCTACCTCTGATTTTGAGGAAAATGATATTACAACTGTCGAAGAAATTGAAATGAAACTCAGGATCTACAATTCTGATGACTGGTCCGCAGACGATATATTCAATGAAACCGTTACGCTGAATCCCTAATGAAATGAGGTCTTAAAAATGAAAAAGAGCAAATTATTGTTGGCATCTGGCATTATTGGTACGCTCTACTTAATCTATCTGATTTCCTATTTTTCTGGTGGGGTTGTTTCTACTGATGGCGCAGAGGCCATTGGTGCCGGTATTGCAGCCGCATTAGTCACGCCGCACATGGTATGTGTAGGAGTTGCTGTCATCTTTAACTGGTTGGGTTGGGCTCTGAAAGCACGCTGGGCTGCTTTAGTTGCGGGTATCATGTATGCTGTGTCCATTGTATGTATGTTTATGTATGCCATGTTTGTAGTTCTTGAAATGATTTTCTGTTTTGTGGCTTTTGCGAAGATGAAGCACAAAACGGATGATTCTAACAAGACCCCAGTGGAATAATCCAAAGGGCGCACTTCTATACATGGCCTTGTGGCCTGTATCGTGCGTCCTGCGGAGCAACAGCCCAGACTGATGAAGTCTGGGCTGTTTTGCGTCGCTGCGCTCCGAACAAGGGGCTGCGCACCCTTGCGCTGCTTTGCAGCTATCCCCGCGCACCCGCCGGAAAGATACAGACGCAAAGAGGGTGTATCTTTCCGGCGGGTCTGACAACCGCATACCGAACCTATCCTAACACATGACCGTTTTGCCTTTTCTGGCAAAGCGGTCTTTTCATTTTTACTTGAAGGGGGATTTTATGAGCAAAACCATCGAGCAACTACAACAGGAATACGCCGCCAATGAGGTGAAAATCCAGCAGGAGAAGCACAAGCTCCAACGGCTGAATAACCGTGTCCAGTATTACGAAAAAGGCG
>CAZOJP010000048.1:0-12996 GCA_964580155.1 uncultured Intestinibacillus sp.
TTGCGTTTTTCTTCCGCCGTCTGCTTTTCCGTATCGGCCGGCGCAGCAGCGGCGGCAGCGACCTTCGCCTTTTCTTTGCCGCGCAGCATATATCCCGTACCTGCAAGCAAGGCTGCAAGCACATAAATCTGGAGCTTCGGGAAGCCCGGCACCAGACCCAGCGCGCATAGGATGTATCCGCACAAAATGAGAAGGTTCGGATTGGACAGCATTTGTTCGCTCAGTGCGGTGCCGAAGCTGCCCTCGGACGCTGAGCGGGTGACAACGATACCGGTCGAGGTCGAGATGAGGAGCGCCGGAATCTGGCCGACCAGACCGTCACCGACGGTTGCAAGCGTGTACACGTTGACCGCATCCCCCATCTCCATACCGCCCATCGTCACGCCCACGATGAGTCCGCCGACGATATTGACGATGGTGATAATAATACTTAAAATCGCGTCGCCCTTGACGAACTTACTCGCGCCGTCCATTGCGCCGTAGAAGTCTGCCTCGCGCTGAATATCGGAGCGGCGCGCACGCGCTGTCGCTTCATCGATTGCACCCGTGTTGAGATCCGCGTCGATAGCCATCTGCTTGCCCGGCATTGCGTCGAGCGTAAAGCGTGCAGCAACCTCGGATACGCGCTCCGCGCCTTTTGTGATGACGATGAACTGAATGGCCACAATGATGATAAATGCAACCACACCGACGACCAGATTGCCCGCGATGACGAAGTTGCCGAACGTGCGGATGACCTCGCCCGCATCGCCGTTGTTGCCCAAAATAAGCTTCGTCGAGGACAGGTTGAGCGCCAGACGAAACAACGTTGTAAGGAGCAGCAACGTTGGCAGAACCGAAAAATCGAGCGCCCGTTTGATGTAGAGCGTTGCCAACAGAATGAACAGCGAAATCGTGATATTCATGATGAGCAGCGTGTCAAGTATCCAGGTCGGGATCGGGATGATGATGATCATGATGATCGCGAGTATCAGTCCGCTGATGGCAATGTCTGCAGCCTTCACAGGGCGCCTCCTTTCCGTTTTACAGTTTGTTATTTACTTTATAGACATAAATCAGAATGTCTGCAATCGCCTGATACATCTCGGCGGGAATTTCCTGCCCCACCTCGCACGCAGCATAGAGGGCGCGCGCGACCGGCTTGTTTTCTACCATGACGATCTTGTGTTCGGCAGCAATCTTCTTGATGCGCTGCGCGAGGAAATCCTGTCCCTTCGCCAGCACAATCGGCGCGCTGTCCTGCCCCTGCGTATATCGCAGCGCAACGGCGTAGTGCGTCGGGTTTGTAATGACCACGTCCGCGCTCGGCACCTGCTGCATCATGCGCATGGTGCTCATTTGCCGCTGCTTCTGCTTGATTTTCCCCTTGATTTCGGGGTTGCCTTCGAGCTGCTTGTTCTCTTCTTTTACTTCCTGCTTGGTCATTTTGAGGTCCTTTTGGAACTTCCACCACTGATACAGCATATCCACCCCTGCAAAGGCGGTCAATGCCATGCCGATGGTTACGCCCATGGAAAAGCAGGTGTTCATGGTTTGGGAAAATGCGGTTGATATATCTAAATACATCGTGCGGCTGTAGGAGGGCATGCCGGCACGCATTTCGCGCCACACAATGTTGCTTATAATCACAATCTTAATGGTGGATTTACCAAGCTCCATAATCGTCGCACTGGAAAAAATGCGTTTCCAACCGTTGATTGGATTGATCTTATTGAAATCGGGTTTGAGCTTTTTTGTGGTCAGCATGGGACCGGTTTGCATCACATGCGCCAGCGCCCCCACGAGCATCGCGATGGCAAGCAGCGGCAGGATGAGCGGTAAAATCTGAAACAGCACCGTGCGATACAGGGTGCGCACCGATTCCGTGGAAAGCTGTGCCGCCTGCGGCGCCAGAAAGCTGCCGCTCATCATTCCACCGGTGAATCGGCGGAGCGAGGCGACAAAAGGATCAAAGCCTGAGCGCAGCACGCTAAACAGCGCGACCATTGTGACCGCGGCGCACAAATCCATACTTTTATGGGTTTCGCCTTTTTCTCTCGCGTCCTTTTTCTTTTTCGGGGACGCTTTTTCGGTCTTTTCTCCGCTGTCAGCCATGCTGTCCCCCCTTTGCTAGGCCCCTTGCAAATATCCAAACATGTGGTCAATCAAATCAAATGCCGTGCTGAAAATACCCCCGCTGAAGTCTGCAAATACGGTCAGCGCGCTGCCAAGCACGAGCAGACCGATGATGATTTTGAGAGGCAGACCCACAACGAACATGTTCATCTGCGGTACGGTTTTAATCATCGCGCCGAGCGCAAATTCAAGCACCAGTCCTGCCGCAATCACCGGCATTGCGACCATGACCGACAGCACGAGCGACTTGCTCATCAGCTCGATTGCGACCAGCATAATTTGCGATGCCGGCACGGCGTGCCCAATCGGCACGGTTTCCAGGGTGCTGTACAGCATGCCGATGAGCTTGAGATGTCCATCCATAGAAAAGAAGAGCACAATCAGCATAATGTTGAGCATATTGCCGGAAATCGGCGCCTGCGTATTGTTTTGCGGATCATATATGCTGACCATGCTGAAGCCGACCTGGGTGTCGATCATGCTGCCCGCGGTCAGTGCAACCGCGAACATCGCGGTGAGCACAAAGCCCATTGCAAAGCCGAACAGCAGCTCACGCACGCAGGTCAGCGCATATTCCAGCACCGTGCGATAGCTCACCCATGCCTCGGGCATGCCCGCACCATAAAGGAACAACACGGAAAGAATGCCGCAAAAGCCGATTTTTGCAATATTGGGCACATTCTTACGTCCGAAAATCGGACTGCCGATGAGAAGACCACTGACGCGCAGAAACAGCAGGAGCATATAGTCCAAATGCCCAAACATCCATGTCAGTTCCATATCAGCGCAGCATGGTGTTGATGGACTGGAAGAGCTCGACCGTAAAGCCGTTGATGCTGCTTATAATGAAGCCGCCAAACAGCAGCAGCGCAAACAAGATGCCGATAATCTTGGGGACGAACGCAAGTGTTTGCTCGTTGATTTGTGTTGTCGCCTGAAAAATCGAGACGAGTACGCCGATGATGAGCGCGGCGGCAAGCATGGGCGCGGATGCCGTAAGGATGGTGTAGATTGCACGCTTGAGTATCGTCAATATTTCGATTTGTGAAATCATGTGCTTCCCTCCGGTCAGCCAAAGCTGTTAATGAGCGTGCCGATGGTCATTTGCCATCCGTCGACCAGCACAAACAGCAGAATCTTGAACGGCATGGAAATCATCGCCGGCGGCAGCATCATCATGCCCATCGCCATCAGGGTGCTCGCGACAACCATATCGATGACGATGAACGGTATGTAAATGAAAAAGCCGATGGCAAACGCGTGCTTGAGCTCGCTTGTCACAAATGCCGCAATCACAACATGATGCGGCACCTCATCGATCTCGGTGGTCGTTCCGCCGTTTGAAAGGCCGGTGAAGAAATCGAGATCGCTCTCATAAGTTTGCTCGAGCATAAACCCGCGCAGCGGCTGCATGGCCTGCTCCTGAAACTCCTCAAAGGAAATTTGCTCCTGTACATAGGGCTGATACGCCTGCTCATTGACCTGTGTCACCACCGGACCCATCACAAAATAGGTCACAAACAGCGCCAGCCCGATGAGCACCGTGTTCGGCGGCATATTTTGCAAGCCGATTGCATTGCGCACGATGGACAATACGATGATGATGCGCGTAAAGCCCGTCAGCATGACGAGCAGCGTGGGAACCAGCGCGATCAGTGTCAGCGTGACAATGATTTGCAGCGCCTGCGGATCGCCCGCGAGCAGCGCCTGATACGGATCCTCGGGCGCTGCAAGTGCCACACCCGCGAGCATCAGCGTCAGAAACGTCACGAGTCCTGCAAACCGGTAAATTTTTCGTTGCCTGTGGGCTCTTGCGCGCACAGCGGGGTCGCTGCCGCGCAGCAAGGTCTCATGCTCCATGTTCGTTAACTCTTTCCATTCTTTCGCCATTCCTGCAGCCGCGCAAGCAGCTCCGCCTGAAAACCTGCTGCCGGTGTTTCCGGCACAGGCTCCGCGGGCAGGTCCTCCGCCTGATATTCGTCAATGCGCTCGATATGCTGCGCGGTTACACCGAGCAGATAGGTCTTTTCCCCCACGGTGACAAGAACGAGCGAACGATCCCTGCCAAGCGGTGTCGTGCCGAGAATTTTGATCGGCGCGCGCCGTGTCGGGGTGCCGCCGCTCATCTGGCCAAATTTGCGGGTGACATAGTATGCTGCAAAAATGACAAGCACGATTGCCGCAATCGCGCGTATGTAGTCCCATGCTCCCATTTCTGCCCCGTCAGACCTGCATGTTCATGATTTCTTTATATGCATCCATCGCCTTGTTGCGGATTGCAACCGTCAAGTTGAGGGCGATCTTTGCTTTTTCTCCCGAAATCATGACATCAGACAGGTTGCCCGAGGCGCCGGTCAGCAGATCCAGCGCCTGCGTCTGGCTGTTCGTGTTTTCCGTGCGGTATTGTGCGACCGCGTCGCTCAGTATGTCAGAAAACTGCTTGTCATCCGTTTTCTGTGTTGTAGGCTGCATCGCTTGAAGAGCAGATACACCGCCGATTCCCTGTATCTCCATTTTCTAGGCCCTCCGTCAGCCGCTGATCTCAAAGGTTTTAACGGCCAAATCCTTGTAGGTGTTGAATACCGTCACGTTCGCTTCGTAAGAGCGATATGCGGACAGCATATTGACCATTTCGTCGTTCACGTCCACATTCGGCATGCGTACATACCCTGCTTCATCCGCATCGGGATGCGCCGGATCATAGACCAGCTTAAAGTTTTCCGTATCCTCTATGATTTCTGAAATACGCACACCACCATCGACCTCTCGGCCGGCAGAGCGCTGCAGCACCTGCGCAAATTTGCTGTTTTTCGCCTCGAAGACAACGGATTTTTTCGCATAGGGCGTGCCCTCCGGGGTGCGCGTTGTGTCGATATTCGCCATGTTTTCCGCAATTACATCCATGCGCGTGCGCTGTGCAGTCAGTGCGGACGCGCTGATATTCATGCCGTTTAAGTAAGACATCGCATTTCCTCCCGTCAGGTGATGTTGATGGCGGCGTTAAGCTGATTAAGCTCCGCGTTCATCTTGTTGACCATTGCATAGTACTGGATTGAATTCTTCGCCAGCTCGGCCATTTCTGTTTCCGGGCTGACACCGTTTTCGTCGTACCGCATCCGGCTTTCGTCCGTCGTTACGGTGGGCACAACGTCTTCGGCAGAGGAAGCGCCGCTTGTGATATGGCCTGCGTGTGTCGCTGCCATTTTCAATCTTCCCTGCTCCGTGCCGAGCGCAGCCTTCATCGCACTTTCAAACTCCACTTTGGACGCGCGAAAACCCGGTGTGTCCGCGTTTGCGATGTTGTTCGCAATGACATCGTTTCGCATCCAGGCGGCATCAAGCCCCGATTGCAAGCGATTGACCGAACCAAACAGTTGATTCCACATATTCCTTTCCACTCCTTTTTCAGCGCAGCACCTGGTTTGACTTTGTCAGTGCTTCTGTATAGTACCGAAATACGATATCGGGTGGTATCTTATATTGCGCAGCATAAACGAGGGCTTCTTCCCATTCCCCTCGCTCGTAATGTACAATAATTTTCAGCAGGTCTGCCATTCGGCCCTCGCCGGTGATCAGAGCATCGGTCAGACTCTTGGACAAATGTGTCTGTTTCATAACCGCTTCCATCGGCGCATCCATCAGAACGTCCGCCAGCGAAAACAAGCCCATCATAAAGTATTCGTCACGTTCCTTGCGCTTGCGAAAATGCAGCGCAAGCTGCTCCATGAACAACCCGCGCATCAAAGCTGTGCGAATCAGTTCATTGGGCTTATCATCCCGAATTTCGTTCATGACGATGAGCATAATCCATTTTCGCAGTTCCTTCACGCCCAGAATTGTCAGGGCATGCAAAATTCCGGTCACGGAATACGGCAGACCGTAATAAGCGGAGTTCACGATGCGCAGAAGCCGATAGGATAGCACGACATCGTGCTTGATAATCTCCGCCAGTCTGGCAAAATTGACGTCGTTCTCTCCAAGGAAACGCACAAGCTGAAGTTGGCTTGCCTTGAGCGGATCGACGTGGCGTGACACATGAAGCTTTGGCTTGCAGAAAAAATATCCCTGCACCAGTGAAAACCCGAGAGACTTCGCCAGCTCGTAGTCCTCCATTGTTTCGATTTTTTCCGCCAAAAGCACCTTGTGCCCTCCGCGGGTGAGCTTGCGCACAATCTGCGGCAGACGGGTGCGGTCTGTCGCCATAAAATCAATTTTGATGATGTCTGCGCATTCTATAAGGGGTTCAAGCTCCTCGCGATATTCGAAATCATCCAGTGCGATGAGGTAACCCTTGGAGCGTATAGAGCGGCACACATCAACAACTTCCTTTGTGGGTCTGACCGTTTCCAGCACCTCTACAATCAGGATATCGCTTGATAGCAGGCACGGGGCCTCTTCCAGCAGCAAATCCTCGGTGAAGTTGACAAATGCTTTGCGTCCTCCCGTGAGCTCCTGAATTCCAATGTTGCTGAATGCAGTCTCCATGACTTTGCGCGTGGCGAAGTTACCGTCTATGCCGTCATAGGCCTGACTGCCCTCGCCTGCGCGGTAAAGTAACTCATAGCCGAAAACCTGCTGTCGCAGGTTGAAAATCGGCTGACACGCAACGCAGGCCAGCATAAGCCTTACCCTACTTGCGCACGCTGCGCACCAATCTGCAGAATTTCGTCCAACGTACCAACCAGACGCTCAATATCCGGCTTTGCCAACTGCGCATCCGCACCTACCTCCGTGCACTTGATGCTGTTTGCTTCATCAATGAGCGAAGAGAAGATGACAACCGGAATGCCCTGCAGCACCGGATCTTCTTTGATCTTGCGCGTCAGCGTCATTCCGTCCATCTGCGGCATTTCGATGTCGGTAATCACGCATGCGACCCTTGAACGAATGTCCTTATGCGTTTCACGCACAGAGGACAGAATATGCCACGCTTCCGCGCCGTTCGTTGTGGCAATCAAGTTCTCATAGCCCGCCTTCATCAAACAGGACATGAGCATCTTGCGCAGGAACGCAGAGTCTTCCGCAATGAGAATTGGCATCTCCGCGCGCACGCTGTCACCTCGATGCGCAATATTCTGCTCCTGCAAGCCGGTTGCCGGGCTGATGTCGAACAGGATCTTCTCGAAGTCGAGAATCATGATCATGTTCTCCTCCCCGATTTTTGCAATGCCCGTGATAATACCGGCATCCGCACCTTCGGTGATTTCTTCAGGTGCGACAATGTCTGTCCACGAAAGATGATGGATCGTGCAGATCGCATCTACGCGAAACGCGGCACTGGCATTATTAAAATGTGTGATCAGAAAGAGGTCGTGCTCACGCGGCAGTTCCTCCGGAACATTCAGATAACGGCAAAGGTTGATCGCAGTAAAAATCTCTCCTCTACGTCTGAACGCGCCCTCAATGCTATCGTGTGAGTGCGGAATTTGCTGAATGTCCGCTTCTCCGATAATCTCTTTAATTTTTGCAACGTTGATGCCATAAGAGCGGTCTTTCAGTTTAAATTCTAAGATTTCCAGCTCGTTTGTACCGCTTTCCAGCAAAATTTCTGTTTCTGCCATAACACCGTTTCCTCCCGCCGTCTCTCGTTACTGTCGTTAAAACGCGCTTGTGCGGCCACCTCTGTATATCTCTGTGATGCGCACACCGTAATTTTCGTCTATGATAACAACTTCACCCCGTGCGATGCGCTTGCCGCCGACAATGACATCGACCAACTCGCCCGCCAGCTTATCCAGCACGATGATAGAACCCTGACCGAAATTCAAAATATCGCTCAAGTTTTTCTTCGTCTTACCCAGCTCCACTGTGACTGTCAGCGGAATATCGTTGATGAGATCCAGATCCACCTCGTCGCCCTCACCGGTGGGTTCTTCGTCGAACGACTCCATTGCAAAGGGTTTGACCTTGGTCACACGCCGCGACTGTGATGCAGGCGAGGGGCTGGGCGCCGCCTTTTCCGCCGGCGCAGTGTATGCCGGCGCCGCGGGCGCTACCGGTGCAGGGGCAGGTGCGGGTGCCGGCGCAGGCGCTGCCGGTGCAGGCATGGGTGCTGCCGGTGCTGCAACCGGTTCCGGAGCCGGCGGCTCCGCTGTCTCAGTCTCGTCCATGTGCATGAGTGAATCCACCAGCATTTTAGCGGTCTCAATGGTCATCAGCTGCATGAGCTTGCTCTTGAGCAGCCCTTCGATTTCCATATCGAAGCTAATCTTGATGATCATGTCCGTTCCGTCAAGGAATTGTCCGACATTTTCGCCGATGCCGACGCTGATCGCGTTCGGGGGAGAAATATTAACCGGGCTTCCCAGCATGTTGGACATCGCCGTTGCAGATGCACCCACCATCTGGTTCATAATCTCGCTCATCGCGCTCAGGTGCAATTCACCCAGCTCGATCGTATCCTTGTCGATATTGCCGTCCCCGCCCATGAGCAGGTCGGTGATGAGCGCCGCCGCGTAGTCCTGCAGGAGGAGCAGATTCTTTCCGTAAATACCCTCTACATATTCGACGCTGACGGCCAAAAACGGGCTTTTGTACGACGAAAGCACATTCTCCGCGCGATACACCGAGACGTCCGGTGTCGTGATCGTCACTTTTCGTCCAAGCAGCGTATGCATGGTCGTTGCAGAGGTTCCCATGCAGATGTTGCCGATTTCACCGAGCGCATCCGACTCTTCGTCCGTCAGGTATAAGGACCTCTCCTCGCGTAACACGAGCGTGGGGTCTTCGAAGCCAAACAAATCCACCGCTTCGGACAGGGGCGCGGTTTCCTGCGCGGCATCAGATGGTTCTGCCGCCGTTCCGCCGCCGAGCAGCGCGTCGATCTCATTTTGTGATAAATTACTCACGTTTCTCTTTCCCCCTTGATGATATCCACAATTTTGACCGCACAAGCGTTACGATACCGCCCCATTGTTGCGTGGAACTTTGGCATATGCTCCACCTTCACAATCAGCGGCTCGTCCGTGCGATGGCTGAGCTGGATCACATCCCCCACCTGCATGCTCAAAATATCGTGCACGCTGGCCTGTGTCTCGTGGAACACTGCAGACAGTGTTGCCGCGGTATGGGAAAGCGAACGCATCATGTCTTCCGGATGCGCCTCAATCTTCTTGCCGCTGTTTCCGGTATACCATGTCTTGGAATTCAGCCGCTTTGTGAACGGCTCCAAGGTCTGCTGCGGCAGACAGAACCCAAGCAGACCATTTTCCTCTCCGACTGCGACGTTCATCGTCACCATCAGAATCGGCTCATTCATATCCACGATCTGCGCAAACTGCATGCTTGTTTCCACGCGGTCAAGCGTGGAGTCGATCGTCATCATTTTTTCCCATGCTTCATCGAGGCTGCGCAGCATCTGCCAAATCACGCGCTCAATAATCGCGAGTTCGACATCTGCAAGCTGTCGGCCGTCTGCGGACACGCCCTTCGTGCCGCCAAGCACGCGCCCGGCGATCGAGTAAACCAGCTCGGTGGAAATTTCCAAAAGAACCGGGCCGCCGAGCGGCGCGATATTGATAATCGCGAGCACGACAGGCGACGGCACCGAATTGTGAAATTCGTTAAAGGACATTTCCTCCAGGGACAGCACCTCGACCTCGCTGGAGGCGCGCAATGTCCCCATCAGATAGTTTGAGAGCAAATGACAGAAGTTTTTAAAGATCATGTTGATCGCGCGAATATGCTCCTTTGTGAAGCGGTTGGCTGTACGAAAATCGTAACCCCGTACGCTAACCGTATCTTCCTTCGGTTCATCAACCGCTTCACCGGTTTCGATGCTGGCAAGCAGTGCGTCGATTTCCGCCTGTGACAATACATCAGACATTGCGTTCCACCCCCTTTCTGCGTACGCTGCATTTACTGCATAACAAAGTCACCGAAATATACAGATACAATATAGTCAATCCCCATCGCTTCGTTGAGTGCCGTAGGGATTTTATCCCGCAGCTTATTCTGGATATCCGGATTTGCCAAATCCTCCGCCGTCAGTTCACGCAGAATGAACAGGATTTTGTCGCGGATGACTGGCAGATTTTCCTTCATCACCGTGTCCATACCTTCTTTATTGAGAACCAGTACAACCGAAGTCTTGAACAGTTTGTTGCTATCTTTGACATTCGTTACGAAATAATCCTCAATTGCATAAGTATACATTGTGGGCGACTGTTCAGACTGATTCGCACGGTCTTTAATTAAGAAATACGCGACGCCTGCGCCGATCAGCGTCATAAAAACGACTACGCCTGCAACCAGCGCCATTACTTGCTTTTTGGACATACGCCCACCTTCCCCGCCTTTTATAGATTACGTTATATCGGGTATATCCGCTTTTTTCAAAACGAAGTCAACCCGCCGGTTATGCGAACGTCCCTCGGGCGTCGCATTGCTGTCAATCGGTTGATGTTCGCCGTATCCGATCGCAGAAATCTTGGTTTCGCTGATTTTCCCCTCGCTCAGTACAAGCCGCAGCGCGTTGGTGGCACGCTTGACGGACAGATCCCAGTTGTCCGTAAACTGAGCGTTATGGATGGGCACATTATCGGTATTTCCCTCAATGCTGACCATCTTGATTGCCTTTTCGTTTTGTGCAATGATGTCAATCATGTGCGACATCGTTTCACGGTTCTTTGGCAGAATGTTTGCCTGTCCGGGATTGAACAGCGCGATCTCGCCAAAACGCAGAATGATAGCATCATCGGTCTTCATGACATTCATTTCGTTTTGCAAGCCGTTTTCATCGATATACCACCGGATACTCGCATAAAGCCGGTCGTAGAGATCGTTAATCTCCTGAAGTCTGGCATTTGCAGCGCTTATTTCGCTTTGCGTGGCATCTTTTTCGCGATTTTCGTAGTTAACCATCGGGTCAATCTGTGTAATCGGCTGCTCGCGCACAGTATTGACATCGAAAGATGGGATTGCACTGATAGCCGAGGTTCCCGAGAATGCGCCGACGAGTGCCTGCCATTTTGCGGAATCGACCGAGGAAAAGGAATAAAGCAGCACGAAGAAGCATAGCAGCAGCGTGACCATGTCTCCGTAAGTATCCATCCAGTTATAACCGCCGCCGCTTTCCTCCGGTTCATCGCGCTTTCGTTTCATTGCTCTCCCCTCCCCCTGTAGTTATCCTTCTTTTTTCTTCCTGTCTGATTCTTGCAGCTTCTGCTGCTGTGCATTGGCAAGGAAGGCGTACAATTTTTCCTTAATCGCGCGCGGGTTCTCACCGTTTTGAATCGCCAGAATACCCTCCAGCATCAGTTCCTTGCGCAGATATTCCAGATTTCCCACGGTTTTCAGTCGCTTAGACAGCGGGCTGAACACCAGGTTTGCCAGCATGGAGCCATAGAACGTTGTGACCAGTGCGACAGACATGTTACTGCCCAAACTCGACATATCGTTCAGGCTCTTCAGCATGTTGATCAGACCGATCAACGTACCGATCATACCGAATGCGGGTGCATATGCCGCCATGCTGTCCAGAACGCCGCGGTTATTGGCGTGACGTTCCTTTGTCAAGGCAAGGTCGGTTTCCATGATGCTCTGAATCAGTTCGGGATCCGAGCCATCCACGACGAGCATGATGCCCTTTTTGAGAAAAGGATCCTGCATGCTGTCGGTCATTTCCTCGAGTGCGAGCAGACCGTCACGTCGCGCAACGTTTGCGATGCTGATGATGTTTTCGATGTCCGCATCAATATCGAGCTTTTCGCGCTTCATTGCGATGCCGACTGCCTGCCGCACACTTTTTAGTTGCTCCGAGGAATAAGACGCGATAGTCGCGCCCAATACGCCGCCAAATACAACAAATACAGAGCCGATATCGACAAAATCCATCAGATTACCGGTTGTCATGATACTAATGACAACGCAACCGAATCCGACGATCATGCCGACCATTGTTACGATACTCAACCTTGTCCCCCCATACTTGCGGCTTCCTGTCTGCCCGCACTGAACTGACCTTCGTCCATTCGGTGCAGCACGATCGGCGCATCCGGTGTGTGCGCGATCAACGCAATGACTTCCTCTGCGGTTTCCGCTACTGCGATTTTGCGTCCGGAAGCCATTGATAAAATGGTGTCGGGCGTTTCTTCCATAAATTCGAGCAGTTTTTCATTGACCCAGAACTGCTCATGCTTGTTTATTTTTGTCACCTTAATCATGCCTTACCTCAGCACACTCAGCGCTTCAGGTTGATGAGCTCCTCAAGCATCGTATCCGATGTCGTGATGACACGGGAGTTCGCCTGATAGCCGCGCTGCATAATAATCATATTGGTCATCTCGTTGGCAAGCTGCACGTTGGACATTTCCAGTTGACCGGACTGCATCTTGCCCGCATTGTCGTTTGCAAAATGCAGGGCCGCGCCGCCGCTGTTCGCAGATGTCTGATACTTGCTCGAGCCGACGTTTTCCAGACCAGCGGCATTATTGAAGGTCGCCAGAGCGATACGTCCAAGTGTGTCGATCGTACCGGTCGACCTTTTTGCCGTGACGACACCAGAAGAGTCGATTGCATATTCGGAGTAGGTGTTGCCGCCTATTGTACCCAGAATCTGAATTTTGCTGAGCGTACCGGGTGTCGTGCCATTTGCAATGCCGGTGCTGCCTGTGACAGCCATGACATAGTCGCCATTTGCCGTCACAAGATACCCCTGGGAATCGGTGGTGAAGTTACCGTTGCGCGTGTAATACTTCGTGCCGTCGCCGCCCTGAACGATAAAGTACCCTTCACCTGTGATGGCAAAATCAAGCGGTGCGCTGGTGGTCTGTGTGCTGCCTTCAGTGATGTCGGTTGCAATCGTCGCAATACTCATGCCAAGACCAACCTGCTTTGCGTTCATACCGCCGGTGTTTCCGGTCGGCGCAGTCGCGGAGCTGA
>CAZOJP010000049.1:0-11908 GCA_964580155.1 uncultured Intestinibacillus sp.
GGAGTCGCCGTCGATGTCGAGCTCGGTGTAGTCGCCGATAGCATCCAACAGGGTGATCTTGGTCGCCTTGGAGTTGACACCGGTGATTGCGGTCAGGGTAGCGTTCGTCTTCTGGTACTTCGCATCCTTGATTTCGCCGTCTTCGTTGATAGAGCTATAGCCAATAACCATGCCCTTCTTCTTGTCGGAAACATTGCTCGTGCCGGTCTCATACACGCTCTTCTGGCCGTTTGCAGTCCAGATCTTGTAGGAGATCTGGTTCGTGCCAGACTTGTAGGCGGCAGAGGTGATGTAGCCGTAGTTATCACTGGTGGAGCTAAAACCAGTCGTGGACTTCGCCTGGACAACATATGCGCCGATCTGCTTCAGACCGTCCATATCTGCCTTGAACGCGCCATACACGTTGAAGTTAGCACCCTCTGTGATGTCAGCCTTTGCCAGGGACTTGAACTGCTTGCCAGTCAGAACCTTGGTAGCGATATTGTTAACCGTGCCACCAGTACCCGGCTCACCGACTGCAAGGATGACCTGTGCCGTGTCCGCAATCTTAGTGCCATTGTAGGTCTGGGTCTGGTCCTGAGTAGCCGGTCCGCCTTCAATATGGGTGTAGTCGCCGTAGTAATCCGCCTCATCCTTCACCTCGGTGAAGGAATACTCGCCGCCGGAAACAGTGTACTCATACAGTGTGCCGGTGGACAATTCATTGTACTTGATCGTGCTGTCGTCATCCACGTCCACAACCTTGGTCGTGTCGTTGAAGAACTGCAGCTTAACCTGATTACCACTGATCGTGGAATCCTTCTTCATGACTAGTGCAACGTCGCTCAGCTTACCGGTGGTAGAGCCGGAGGTGCGCTTTACATAGTACATGATACCATTTACGTTGACAGCGTTGACAGTGTCGCCAACCTTAACAGTGTTAATCTTAACATCTGCATTGGTACCGAATGTCGTCTTGTCAGCCGTCTTGAACCAAGAGTCGTCGATCTTGATTTCATCACGGTCGCCCTTGATGCCCTTGACAGTGCCGGTGGTTACGTCAGCCTTGGCAATATCATAGAAGTCGTCGCCCTTGAAGGGGTTCTTGGTGATAACAGCCCAGTCGCCGGAAACCAGACCGGAGGCAATGTTGTTGTCATCTACATCATAGGACTTGCCGCCCGCGATGATCTTGGAAGAGGAAACATAGGTGACCTCAGCCGCCTTGTAGGTCTTGATCATCAGGGTGTCGATCTTGCCGTTGTTATCGGTGTCGGCAAAGGTGTACATGTTGCCGGTGCGCTGGAACGCGTTGTTGTCCAGCTCGTCGTTGAGCGTGGTACCGTTAGCAACATCGCCATCAACATAGGTGCGGATTGCGTCTGCACTGTTTGCACCGGCAGTCTCTTCAATGTCCGTGGTCGTATCGTGACCGTAGTACTCAACAGAGTAGGTCTTGCCACCGAACTTAATCTTGTCGTCTTTTTCCTTAGCGTCCTTCGCCTTTACGGTGTAGGTCGTGTTGTCGTCGGTTGCATAGACACCAAGAACCTTATCAGGCTTGCCATCCTTGGTCATAACCTTGACCTTCTGACCCAGCAGGCTGGAGTAGTCGGTGGTTACCTTGGTGAAGTTAGAACCAGTGGAACCAGTGGACAGTCCAAAACCATCCTTGTTCATAGAAGTCAGCGTGCCCTCTACAGTGACAAGGTTCATGTACTTGTAGCCAACGGTCTCCTGCGCACCATTGTACATGATGTCGTCAAAGCTGCCGGAGTCGTTCGACCACTTGACACGATATGCTTCAAGGGTGTTGTAGATCTGCTGTGCAGCGTACTGACGGGGCAGTCCGGACTCGAGCGGGGAATCAACATCGTCCAGAATGCCAGCCTCAGCCGCGAAACGCAGGGTGTTGGTTGCCCACAGAGAGCCGACCAGACCCGCCTTGCTTGCATCGTAGCCGGTCAGAACGAGCAGCATCTTGGCTGCTTCAACGCCGGTTACCGGTGCGTCCGGATCGAACTGGGTCGCGGTCTTGCCCGCGATGATGCCCTGAGATTCGCAGAACTTGATGTAGCCTGCAGCCCAGTGGCCCTTGATGTCGGCAAACTTCGTGCCGAGGTTCTCGTACGCAGAGTCATCGACCTTGTTGTTGCGAACGACAAAGATCATCTTTGCCATTTCTGCACGGGTTACGACGGTCTCCGGCTTGTAGCTGCCATCCTCGTAGCCGTTGATGACGCCCAGAGCAGACAGCATGTTGACTGCTTCGCCTGCCTTGATGTCAGCCTGATCGGTGAAAGCCGCACCAGCTGTGACGAACATGGAAGATACCATGGTCGCGGACAGACCCAGCGCGAGAACCTTCTTGAGATTCTTCATAGGTTTTGTGCCTCCTTTTTTCTTCGGGTGTTTTGTTCCGGAGTGGAACTGTTCCCTTGTAGTCCATATTCTAACACCCCGACGCGCGCCGCGTCAACCCCAAACGCGGATGTGTAACATAGACGTAACATTGCGCGGCACGGCTGCCGCTTCCGGCGCGTACAGGCAGGGAAACAGGGCGCTTCCGCGCGGAAACGCCCTGCTTTTTATGCGCCATATAAGGTAGTGAGCAGCTTTGCAAGCTCGGCGCGGGTCAGGGTGTCGTCCGGGCGCAGCGCGCCGCCGCTGCCCGCGAAAATGCCCTGCTTCACGCAAAATGCCGCGGCCGCGCGCCGCGCCGGCACGATCTGCAGCGCATCGCTGAACGGCGACAGCACGCTGCGGATCTCCTGCGCGGAGAGCGCACTGTCCGCGCCCGCCGCGTTCGCGAAGAGCTGCATCGCGTCCGCCCGGGTGAGCGCGGCATCGGGCTGCAGCGCGTCCAGACCTGCGAGCAGGCCGTGCTCATACGCGCCGCCGTATGCGTCGGCATACCAAACGTTCGCAATCCCCGGCGCGCGGCCGGATGGCAGCCCGCACGCACGCGCAAGCGTGACGACCGCTTCGCTCGCGAGCAGGTCGTCCTCCGGACGGAAGCGCACACCGTCGCCCATCATCAGACCGTTTTCCGCCGCGCGTGCAATGTAATCATGCGCCCAGTGGCTGCCCGGCACGTCGGCAAATGCCGCGGCGGCACTTTGCAGATTCGTCTGCGGCTCGGCGGTCGCGGTGTTTGTAATCGCCGTGTAGCACGCGCCCTCGGTCTGCAAAATCGGCCACAGCTGGTCAAAGCTCAGCTTGAACGCCTCGCTGTACGGCGCGTTCTCCGCGGTCTGCGCGTGGTTGATGTAAAAGGTCACGCCGTCCGCGCCGATCCGCGGATAGCTGTACAGGTAAAACGGCGTGCCGGACGGGAGCGCCGCCTTGACCGTTTGCTCGTAACCGCTCCGGAACAGGTCGCCGATCACGTGGTAGCGCGCGCCCGTGCCGAAATCGAGCGCGATGCTGTCGTTCCAGATCGTCGTGCCGACCCCCTGCCCGATCTGCGCCTGCGCACTGACAACGAGCACGCGCCCGGCAAAGGCAAAGCCGTAGCTTGCCGTGAGCGGCTGCGTCTGCGCGGTCACGCTCGGGCCGTCAAGGAAGAAGCCCTCGATCGCGGCGTTGAGCTTTGCCTGCACCGCGCTGTCCTTCATGCCGGAAAACTGCGGATATTCGACCTTCCAGCCGTATTCTGCGCCGTTTTTCATGCCCAGATATTTTTCGTAGGTTTTGGTTTTCACCTGCACGCCGCCGTCCAGCGTATACGCGCGCACCGGCGCATAGAGCACCTTGCCGTCCGACAGGCGGATATACCGCGGCGCGCCGTCCACCGTGACGCGCGCGACATTCGCGGTCAGGATGACCGGATTGGATGCACCGTCCACGCGGCGGCTGAGCACACCGTTTTTGTTGAAGAACATCACGCCGCCGTCCATTGTGCCGTGCCACGACTGCCCGAAACGGAACGTTTCGAAGCCGCCGACGTAGGCATCGGTGCGGTAGATGCGCGCGCCGCTGCCCTCAATCGCCTCGACCGTGGCATCGGATGCGCCGCGCACCGCATAGGCACCCTCGCCCATATAGGACAGGTAGTAGTACTGCAGCGGCACGGAAACCGTGCCCTGGTGCGTCAGGATGCCCCATTTCTTGTCCTGCTGCGCCGCAACATAGCCGTCGTCCTCGATTTCCAGCTTATCGTACGCAGGTGTGAGGTAGCGGTCGGTGTCGAGCGAATACAGCCGGTACTTGCCCTCATCGCGCAGCACAATCAGGCCGCCTTGTCCGATGGTGAGCGATTCCGGCTCTGCCGGCAGACCTGCGCGCGCGCCCGAGGCATACTGCACCGCATAGGTGCCGCCCGTCTTCTTGACGAGTGCGCGCCCGCCGACAAAGTCGCCGGCTTCTTCATACTGCGCCGGAAGAACCAGCGCGCCCGCGGCGTTGCTGTAGCCCCAGCGTCCGCCGCGCTGCACGCGCAGCAGGCCGCTCGAAAAAAAGCCTGCCGCCCCCTCATAGGTGCCGGTTTCCGCACCGGAATCGTCAAAATATACGCTTTCCTCGGCGTAACGGTATGCGATTGCGCCCACGGCAAAGTCGACCGCACGCGGGGATTCGCGCGGCTCAATCACGGTCTTGCCGGTTTCGTCAATCACACCGGTTTCGCCCTTGGCGTTGCGCACCACCGCAAAGCCGTATTCGTTAAACGGCTCGGCGGCGGCATAGAAGTTGCCGACCCGCTGCGTGCCGTTTTCGTCGAGATAGCCCCAGCGCGCGACACCGTCCTCGCCGGTATAGGGTGCGGGAAACAGCGCGGTGTCCGTGGCCGCCGCCGCCCCTGCGAGCAGCATCAGCGAACACAGCACCGAGAGAATGTGTTTTTTCATGCGTAAATCACCTGTCTGTCCACCGTATGTGGTTTATTGTGACCAGTATAGCTTTTTCTCCCTATACCTGCAAGGCTTTCCGCACAAATGAAACACATATGAAACATTGCGCCGCGCACACGCGGTTTTTGTCACTCTCCCATGACCTGAAACACCACATCCCGCGTCCGATCGCGGGTATCGCACTCAATTAAAGTTAAATTCTGCCACGGACCGATGGTCAGCTTGCCGCGCACGAACGGAATCGTGATGAAGGGCGACAGCAGCGCCGCCTTGATGTGGGACGAGCCGTTGTCGTCGTGCCAGGTATCGTGGTGGCGGTAGTGGATGACGCGGCCGTGCGCATCGGTGTAGGGCGAAAAAACGTCCATCGCCGCCTTGAGATCGTGGTGCACCATGCCCGGCTCAAACTCCAGCGTGGTCAGCCCCGCGACGCCGCCCGTCGTAAAGCCCGTGATGATGCCGTCGGAAATACCTTTTTCCGCGCACGCCGCGCTGACCGCCTGCTGAAAATCCTCCGTAACGTCAATCATTCCCATGTGCGCCTTGGTGCGATAGGTTTTGGTTTGTGTATAGACCGCCATGATAGAAACTCCTTTGCGCCGCCATATATGTTATTGAATGCACATTAAATACTGTCCGTATAATGTGTTGTGCTGTGCCTGTCCCTGCACGCGGGCCCGCTCCGCGCTGATGAAGCCGCAGGTGCACGCGATTTCCTCCAAGCAGGCGATGTAACGCCCGCTTTCGTCCTGCACGCGCTTGACCGCTTGCCCGGCGGCGAGCAAACTGTCCGCCGTACCTGCGTCGAGCCACAGAAAATCCTTGCCGAGCGGCACAACCTGAAGCGCACCGCGCCGCAGATAGACGTTGTTCACATCGGTGATTTCCAACTCGCCGCGTGCAGAGGGTGTCAGGCCCTTCGCGATTTCGATCACGCGGTTATCGTAAAAATACAGGCCGGGCACAATGTAATGCGACTTGGGGAAGCGCGGTTTTTCCTCGATGGAGATCGCGTGTCCGCTTTCATCGAACTCGACCACGCCGAAATCGCGCGGATCGTCGACATAATATCCGAAAATCGTCGCGCCCTCGGTGTTTTCGCGCGCGCGTGCGAGTTTTTCCGGCAAATCCTGCTCGTGAAAGATATTATCGCCCAGCACAAGGCACACGCTATCCTCCCCGATGAACTCCTCCCCGAGGAGGAACGCCTCCGCAATGCCGCGCGCAACGGGCTGCACTTTATACGAAATGTGCACGCCCAGACGGCTGCCATCGCCGAGCAGACGCTCAAACTGCTCGTGCTCGTCCGGCGGGATGATGATGAGGATCTCGTCGATGCCCGCTTGCAGCAGCACGGCGAGCGGATAATAAATCAGCGGCTTGTCGTAGACCGGCAGCAGCGGTTTACAAAGCGGCAGCGTCATGGGGTACAGTCGCGTTCCCTTGCCCGCTGCCAACAAAATTCCCTTCATACGGTTCCCTCTTTCGTGTCGATTCGGTGGGTTCTTCCTACGGATCGGATGCCGCGCTGTGTGTCGCTGCGGTATTGTTTTATTATACCATAGTGACAGCTGAAATCGAGGTGTAATATCCGTATTCTGTGTCACTATGGTGTAATTTTTAAATAGCCGTATACTATTCGCTTGCGAATAGTATACCATTATATCCCTCATTCGGTCTAGCGAATCGTAGGGCAAAATAAAGAAAGTCCGGCGCGTTGCCGGACTTTCTTTATGGCTGGGTGACCCGTTCACCATATACCACATAGCGCTGGTAATTTTGCAGATAGGGATGGCAGGTGAGGAGCGTGACGAGATCGCGTCCGGGCTGAATGAGCACCTCTTTGATGTCCGTCGGCTTGATGATTTTAATTTCCGTCACGCGGTAGGTCAGCTTTTCCCACAGGTTTGTGATGTAAATGTCATCTCCCACCTGAATTTCCTGAATGTTGCGGAACATTTCCGCCTTGGTCGTGCCGCGGTGCGCGGCGAGCACGCAGTTCGTGTTCTCTCCGCCGATGGGCAGCGAGGTTTCGCCCAGATTGACCGCGCCGTGCCGCATATGCTCCTTGGTCGCGCCGAGGTAGATGGGCATGGTCAGCTTGAGCCGCGGAATCTCAATGATGCCGATGACGTTCTCGCTCAGGCCGTAGGCGGTCAGATCGACACCGGGCTGCTCATAGGAAAACGGATCCTTGAGACCGGACTGCCCTTCCTCGTAAATGGTCTGGTTGTAGATTTCCAGCTTGCCGCGCAGCTCCGGATCGATCGCGGACACCTGATCGGACGCGCCGGGCTGCGCGGCCTTTTGCGCGGACCTTGCTTCCTGCACGAAGGTCTCCAGGGTTTGCTCCATCTGCCGGTTTTCCGCACGCGTGCCGATGAGCGGATAGAGCACCATGGCAAATCCTGCCGCGAAAATCGCAAACGCGACGCAATAGGCGATGATAAAGCCCACGCCGAGTCTTTTTTTAGTCTTCATGGTGCGCCTTCCTTTTCCGCCGCTTTTCGCGCAGCACAAGCGCACCGGCGAGCACACCCGTGCCGCCGATGCCGCCGGCAATCGCAATCAGCGCCGTATAATCGGGCGCAGGGACGGGCTCGACCCCCTGCTGCTCCGGCGGCAGATCGGTGCGTATGCCGCGCACAAGCAGGCGGTGGCTGTTGATGCCGTAGGGCGTGCACGTCAGCAGCGTGACATAGTCCTTGTCCGGGAACAGGACGAGCGCGGAGGCATCGCTCGGCTCGACCACCCGAATATCGTCAACCGTGTACAGCAGCTGCCGCCCGAGCACAAACAGCTGGAACGTGTCCCCGATTTCGATTTTATCCAGATCGGTGAACAGCTTCGCCGAGGGCAGGCCGCGGTGCCCTGTCAGCACCGCATGCGTGTCCGCGCCGCCGACCGGCAGCGAGGTTTCCGGCAGATGGCCGACCGCGTGCGCGAGCACCTCGTCGCTCGTGCCGTGCAGGATGGGCAGACGCACGCCGATTTTCGCAATCTCGACATAGCCCATGATGCCGCTTTGGTCGAGCAGCGTATCATAGTCCCCGCTTTCCGTCTGTGTGTCATCCTGCGCAAACGGATCCTTGAGGGTGATGCCGCCAAGCGCGGCATTGTGGGCCTGCGCGCGCGCCCACTGGATATCGCGCTGTTCCTGCGTCAGCTCCTCGACCGATTTGCGGTAGCCGTCAATCGCAGTCGTCTGGTTTACGACGGCGAGCATATTGCTGACCTTGGGATACGCAAGCAGCCCGATGCCCGCGAGCGCCATGATGCCGACGATTAGCGGCTTTACGAATTTTTTCATACGAACTGTCCACCTTCGGCTGTAGATTTTCAAACGAAAAGAGGACGGAGACATGGTCTCCGCCCCCTTTTATTGTATCTGATTTTCAAACAACTGTAAATAGCTTACTTGGCTTCGGTCTTCTTATCCTTCTTCAGCAGAACGAATGCCGCGCCGCCGAGGAGCAGAATGCCTGCCAGCGTAAAGAGCGTGGTGCCCATGCCGCCGGTGATCGGGAGCATAAAGCCCATCTTGTTCATGATGGAAATGATGTTGCCTTCCACCAGAGAGTCCGCGTTTACTGTGACCGCTACCGGTGCGAGCAGCAGGTTGTAGCTCTTGCCCGCTTCGTTCACAGGTGCCTGGGTCTCAACGAGCAGGTAATCGCCGTAAGCCAGACCCTTGACAACTGCCTTGCCGTCTGCGCCAGAAACGATGTCCAGTGCATTCGCTGCGTTTACGTCCACCAGGTAAACACCGGTTTCTGCGTCAGCTGTGCCGGTGATCGGGTCGCCTACCAGCTCGCCGTCATCGCCCATCGCGTAGAGTGCAAAGTGTGCGCCTGCGAGTGCCTCTTCGTCTTCGTCCATTTTGAAGATTTGGAAGCCGCCGAGGTCAACCTTCGGCACGCTGTCCGGATCGGTCTCATTTTCGCTGGAGTCGGTGAATTTTTTGCCGACTTCGTTCGTGTAGGACAGCTCTGCGACGTTCTCAATCGCGCTCATGTCGCCGATGCTGTTGACCTTGGTCGGCAGCGTGATGACGATTTGCTTATCGGCCGCGGTCATAGCGGCCACGATTGCAGCCTTTGCCGGGGTCAGATCAATGGTCAGGATGTTTGTGTCAGTATCAAGCGCGACAACCGCGCCGCTGATTGGGGTTGCGCCGACCTTGATGGCCAGGGGTGCGGTCGCTGCGTCATAGGTCAGGCGAGCATCCAGCTGATCGGTGATCTCGTACTTTTCCGCCGCGTCTATGCCGTCCGGAATGTCGGAGGTAATGGTCCATGTAACAATCTCGCCGACGGTGGCAGATGCCTTGTCTACGGTTTTTTCAATCTTAGGGCCGCCCTCGAGCACGTTTTTCGGATAGACCTTGACGTTATAAATCCAACCGTTGCCGTCTGCATTAGTCATCGGCACGCTCACGAGGAACTGGTTGATGATTTCCTTAACCGCAGAGATCTTGGTCTCGGTCACGCGGTAAACGCCGAGCGGCAGGTTGTTGAACTCCAATATACCTGTGCCATCCGTTTTACCGGTCTGCTTTGTAAAGTCAGCGTCGATCACAACATCCGCAGGGACCGTGGAAGTGGTCAGTTCGTCAATCGCGAGTGTAGTTTTTTCGAGCTCAAACGGAACATTCTTCAGCGCAAAATGGCCGTCCATAGGGACTGCCTCGCCGTTTGCATGTGTAGTGTCGCTCTCCAACTTTTCATATTTATACAGAGTGATCGAGCCGGTGGTCGGCTCTGCCGCGAATGCGGGCATTGCCATCGTCATCGCCATGGTAGCTGCCAGAATCATGGCGCCTACTCTCTTCAATAGTTTCATGTCAATTTCCTTTCTGTCATGCGCCTGCAGGGTTGCGGGCGAAAGAGATGGATATCTACCTATTTTTCGGGGTGCCGGTCAGGGGAAGCGTTTCCCCCCGACCGGCGCTTCAACTTTTGTGGGAGTATGCGTCAGGTTCTTTTGCGTCTGGCGCGTTTGATGAAATGCAGCATGGAGAGCGCCAGCAGCATGAGCAGCGGGCCGCCCCACAGGAGCACCTCTGCGG
The DNA here is from genome assembly GCA_964580155.1 of uncultured Intestinibacillus sp. Classification (GTDB taxonomy): domain Bacteria; phylum Bacillota; class Clostridia; order Oscillospirales; family Butyricicoccaceae; genus Intestinibacillus. The sequence continues at coordinate 9,898 of CAZOJP010000049.1, forward strand.
TCAGTCCGCCGGTTTTCGGCAGCTCAAATCCGCTTGTGGGTGTAGCTTCGGGGACAATTTCGACCTCTGCCTGGTCGATCTCGGCGGGTGCATCGGTCAGCGGCACATCGGGCTCGCCTACGTCGATTTCACCCAAATCGGGTTCGCCGGTCGGCACATCCGGATCCGGAATGGTAATCGGATCGTCGTCGTCGTCGTCATCGTCGTCGCGGTCATCATCTCTGTCGTCGCCGCCGGGGTTTTCACCGCCGCCGGTCGTCACCTGATTTTTCGGATAAGCGGTGACTGCGTATTCCCAGGCGTTTCCGCTCTGGTTTGTGATGGGCATGGAGACGAAGAAGTTTGCCGATCTCGTCACGACATTTGCCGGTGCGCCGGTCTCCAGAATCAGGTACCAGCCTGTTTCCAGCGTGGCCTGCGAGGTTCCGGTGCTGTCTGTGGCGGCCATGACGATGTCTGCGGCCACGCCGTGCTGCTCGATATAGGTCTTAAAATCGTTCAGCCTTGCGCTGACCGCCGCGGTGTCGAAGGAAAGAAGACTTGCCTTCAGCGCCTGGAGTGTCGCGGTGTCATCGGTCAGAAAATCGATGAAGTTGTCCGCCACCGATGCTTTGAGTGCGCCTTCCGTGTAGTGGAAGTCCAGGATCTTGTAGGCGGAGAACGTCACACCCGGGAGTGGGGTTCCGGTTGTGGTTCCCGCGTATTTGTGGATGGTCAGCGTGCCCGACGCGGTCGGGTCGATGATTTTGGTGCTAGGGCCTGCCGCCGCTGCGCGGGGCAGCGTTGTCATTGAAGCGGCAAGCAGCATGCAGGTCATCAGACTCAGCAGCTTTTTCAATACGTTTTTCCGTTTCATTTCTTCACCACCCCTTTCAAAAGGGCTTCAAGCGGCGTTTCGCGTTTTTTCATCCAGGGGACGCAGCCGATGAGGAGCAGGAAGCCTGCAATGGTGAAGCCTGCGGTACCCGGTCCGCCCGCATCCGGAAGGAGCCGCGTCTTGTAGTTTTGGATGCTCGTCACGTACAGTCTGGTGTCCGCATCGCTGAGGGTTACGGTCAGACCGTGATCCATCGTGATGATGAGCTGGTTATTCTCATCCGGTGCAATCGTGACCGTCCACGTCTTGGTGGGGAGCATGTAGCCCGCGACGGTCTTGGTTTCCTGCAGGGTGTACACACCTGCCACGAGGTCGGCGAAGGTGACCTTGCCGCCCGCGGTCGTTTGCTCGACCCATGCGTTGCTTGCATCCGTCAGGCGGAAGATGACGCCGTCGAGCGTCTGCTCATTCTCGCCCAGCTTGGTGATTTCCAGCGATGCGGTCTTCGGCGGGGTCTTGACGTTTGCCAGTGTGACTGCAAACAGTCCGACCGGGTTCTGGGTTACCGCAACCGCGGTGCCATCTGCCTTTGTGATCGCAATCTGGAGCTTGCCGCCCACCTCGGTCACCTCGACCTTCCACGGATCGTCCGGCAAATCGTAGCCGTTCGGCGCGGCGGTCTCAAAGAGCCAGTACTTTCCGGTTTCCGCGATCTGCTTGCTGCCAATGCCGTTTCCATCTGTGGTGAACGCCACCGGAGCGGTTGCAACCGTCGCCGCGCCGGGCTGATTGCCCCACGGGTTTCCGGTTATCGGTGTTGCGGATACCAGCTTGAAGATTGCGCCGGCAAGCGTTGTCTGTGCGTTTACGCTGTCGACCTTGGTGACCTGCAGCGTAACCGGTGTCGCCTTGGACCAGCGCGCAACCGGCTTCGGGAACTGCTGCTCGGTCGGGATGCTCGCCACCGTAGAGGTGTTGCCGCCAAAGCCAATACCCGCGATGGTGTTCGTGTACCAGCCGTCCTCTCTTGTGGTGCCGCTCGGCGCGTGTGTGCCGGTGTTGAAGTTCGGCGTGTCCAGATATTCACTCGGGCTGTTGACGCGCGCGCTGCTCTTGACCTGCACAAAATAGCTGAGCGTGAACGTTTCGCTGTAGTTCGTCAGCTCGTCGGCATTGTCGTCCGGGACGATCAGG
>CAZOJP010000050.1:0-11780 GCA_964580155.1 uncultured Intestinibacillus sp.
AGCACGGCACTCGTTAGACTAAATTAGACAGTGGTGTTACAAAAATGCTTGACCAGGACAGGCCGAGATTGGCGATGTCCGCCGCTTTGCTCATAAGGGCGCCTTGACGGCGTTTGCCGGGGTTGACCCGGGAGCCAACCAGTCCGGAACCTATGAGGCGAAAAGCACGCGTTCTTCCAAGCGAGGTTCTCCGGAGCTGCGCAAGACACTCTTTGTACTCATGACGGTACTGTTGCAAAACGCTCCGCCGGATGACCCCGTGTTTCAGTTTTTGGACAAAAAACGGGCCGAGGGCAAGCCCTATTACGTCTACATGACCGCCGGTTGCAATAAGTTCCTGCGCATTTACTACGGCAAGGTGAAAGAGTACATGAATACGCTGGACACTCCGGTGGATACGGATTCAACCGGCCTGTCTCGCTAAACCGCTTCTACATAGTTCAGGTCGGCGCTGCGGCGGCGGCCTTTTGGTGATGCTCATTTCCGCGCTGCAAATTTTCTTCTTTTCCCTATTGACTTTTTATTTGCAGGCTTACATGAAGAACCCTAAGATGATACCGCCGGCAATGACGCTGGCAATTTGTCCGGACACATTTGCGCCTACCGCATGCATGAGAAGGTGATTTTGGTTGTTTGCCTGCACCCCCATTTTTTCTACCACACGGGCCGACATCGGGAATGCCGAGATACCGGCAGCGCCAATCATCGGGTTGACCTTTTCTCTGCAGAACAGGTTGAGCAGCTTTGCGAACAGCACACCTCCGATTGTATCAAAAACGAAGGCAAACAACCCTAACCCAAGAATAAGCAGCGTTTCCGAACGCACAAACTGATCGGCGCGCATAGAAAAAGAGATAGACAGGCCAAGCAGCAGTGTGATGAGGTTTGCAAGCTCGTTCTGAGCGGTTTCGGACAGGCGGTTCAGTACACCGCACTCGCGGATGAGGTTGCCGAACATCAGGCAACCCACCAATGCGACAGAAGCAGGTGCCACCAAGCCGGCGATGACAGATACGATGATGGGAAATAGAATACGCATGCTGCGCGATACTTTTTCCGGATGGTAAGGCATCTCCATCGCGCGCTCTTTTTCCGTTGTGACAAGTTTAATTGCAAACGGCTGAATAATGGGTACGAGGGCCATATACGAGTATGCTGCGACAGCGATTGCGCCCACATAATTAGAACGAAGCACCTGTGATACCAAAATGGCGGTCGGGCCATCTGCGGCACCAATGATACCGGCCGCCGCCGCATCGCGGATGTCAAATCCAATCGTTGCAGCGAGCAAAATCGTTAGAAAAATACCGAACTGTGCCGCAGCACCAAAGAGAAACATCTTTGGATTGGACAGCAGTGGTCCAAAATCGATCATTGCACCGATTCCGATAAAAAGCAGCAACGGAAAGGCTTCCGATACCTCAATTCCATTTTCGAATAACCACTGTATAATACCGTGTGTCTGCCCCGCCCCCTGCGTCATTTGGTCTATTACGCCCGATGCCGGCAGGTTTACCAAAATCGCACCAAACCCCATAGGCAGCAGCAGCGCAGGCTCGTACTCCTTTTGAATCGCAAGCCAAATCAATATGCCTCCAACACCGTACATTACAACCTGCTGCCATGTGATCGAGAGCAGCCCTTCCCACAAAAATTCCATATGACACCCTCCCACAACTAGTGTTCTCTTTTTTAGGCGGAGTATGAAAAAAGACCTGTGCTTTCCGCATTTAAATACGAAAAACACAGGTCTGGTCGTTTAAGGTGAAGCCAGAATGCCCACCGATGGGCAAACACGCTTGTTGACTTCATCGCGCAGAAAATCCACGCCGACTACTCCCCTTTGTTTATTTTATCCTATCAGGTCGCAGTCTGAAAGTCAAGCCAATTATTTGAGATACATCGAAAAACATGCCCCTGCCGACAGTGCAGCAGAGGCATATTTTACTTGCAGACGCTGCCGATAATGTCGCGGCACGCGGCCTTCATATGTTCGGGAAAACCCGCGGAAAATTCGATATTTGCGATGCGGCAGCCGTTATCCCCAAGACTTGGCATTGCTGTTGCAACCAGTGTACCGCTGGCAACACGCTCTAAAATATAGTTGCAGTCGATGCCCTCTGTCATAGAAACAATGATTCTGCCACGCGTCAGCGCGTGAATTGGCGCGAGAACCGTACCAAATTCGCGCTTTGGTGCGGCGATTACGACAATTTCGGATTTCATCAACACGGAAGCGTCATCTTTCAGCACATTGACACCGTATTTATTATATTCTGCGATATGCTCGGGGTTGGTGTCGGAAATAAAAAGACTGTTTTGTGAAATAATATCGTTCTTGAGAATTGCGTCGATGATCCCAGCTGCATAATCGTTTACGCTTAAAAATCCTACATGAATGCTATGCGCCATATCGTTCACCCTTCCTGTCAACATTGGAATTCTAATTTATTTTAGTATATAACAAACGATACACTAAATACTATTCTATGGGAAACCGGTGAGATTATGAATTTACACTGCACTTTTCGGCTGCTTTCAGGTAAATTGCGCACTCTAAGCGCTTGCGTTCCAGCTCGCAGCCAAGCTCATATGGCTCGTTTAAGTCGTGGTTCATAGAATCGTTTGCCGCGCTGCAGCCGCCGGAGCAATAGAACTTTGCCCAACAATCCTTACACTTATTGCGGGTGTAGATATTCATACCGGCAAATTTTTTGGAAATCTCCATATCAAAGCTGCCATCCAGCACACTACCCTGCCGATACTCCGGTCGACCGACAAATTGGTGACATGGGTAGATATCGCCTTCCGGTGTGACTGCTACATATTCATAGCCTGCACCACAGCCGCGCAGACGCTTAACAACGCACGGCCCCTGCTCCAGGTCGATCATGAAGTGGAAAAAAGTAAATGGCTTGCCCTCCGCGCGACGCTGCTGCATAATGTCTGCAAGGTGCTCATATTCCGCAAAGATTTTGGGCAGATCAGCTTCCGTTAAATCATAGCCGCTCCCCTCTTCGCTTGTAACCGGCTCCACCGACAAACGATCGAACCCAGCGTCCGCGATATGCAAGACATCCTCTGCAAAATCAAGGTTTTTTGAAGTAAACGTGCCGCGCGCATAATAATCACGGGCCGGATCGCGGTTCTGGACCAATTCACGGAACTTGGGCACGATCACATCGTAGCTGCCCTGCCCATTCACAGTTTTGCGCATTTCATCGTTGACGGACGGACGCCCGTCGAGCGACAGCACGACATTGTCCATGTTCTCGTTGATGTAACGGCGCGCCTCTTCATCGAGCAGCACACCGTTTGTGGTGATGGTAAAGCGGAAATTCTTACCGTGCTCCGCTTCAAGGGATCGCGCATAATCGACGGTTTTCTTCACCGTATCGAATGCCATCAGCGGCTCTCCGCCAAAAAAATCCACCTCGATGTTGCGGCGCTTGCCGGAGCGTGCAATAACGAAATCAATCGCGCTCTTTGCGACCTCAAACGGCATGATTTTACGCCCCGTGCCGAAATCTCCCGTGGATGCAAAGCAATATTTGCATCGGAGATTGCAATCATGCGCAACGTGCAGGCACAGCGCCTTAACCGGCGCACCGACCGGAATATATTTACTGACATCGATATAGTCGTCATCCGCAAATAGCTGGCCCGCATTCTTCAGCGCCAAAAGCTCGTTATACGCATCGCGCACTTCTGCCTCGCTGTGCTGCGGTAGCTGATCTATAATCTCAGCAGGGCAGCCGTCAGGCATATCCGGGGACAAAAATTCCGACACCGCATAGGACACGTCATCGAGCACATGTACCGCACCGCTGTTCACATCCAGCAGGAAATTAAGCCCCTTCATAGAGTATCTGTGTATCATATGTATTTGATTCTCCATCTTTTGAATTGAAACAGAAAACCGCGAGGCGCACCGATTCCTTCGGCACGCCCCGCAGCTTCAAGCATCTGGTTTATCTTACTTGCTGTGCTCGCACTTCTGGTTTGCAACCGTGCAGGAGGTCTTGCAAGCGGACTGGCAGGATGTCTGACACTCGCCACAGCCCCCGTGCGCCGCAGTCTGCTTCAGCGTAGCAGAAGTCAAAGTCTGAATGTGTTTCATGTTGTTTTGTCTCCTTTGCAATTATTTTCTACGATGTTTACTGTGTCGACAGCTTGCACCAACAAGCGATCCCATGCAAGAAAGCAATAATGCAATCCCGCCACACAGCAATATCCGACCCAGACGGGTCGATTCGCCGACCCAAAGAAAACTTACAAGCAGCAGCAGTGCAAACTGCACGGCTCCCCCAAGCAACCCCCAAAGGAAACGGCTGCGCCCCGCGCGGCAGGCCGCGAGAAACGCGCAGAAAAATGCTCCGACGGCAACCGCCGCAAGCGCTGCATGCGGAATCAGTCCCGCATTGAGCCTTCCTGCGTTGACGGCCAACGCGCCGACCATCATGAAAAGCAGCGTCACCGTCAGTCCAATCAGAACCGGCAGCGCGAGAATCTGTCCCGCAGACGCTGTGCTTTCTGCCTTTTTCATAAGCGCCTCCTTCAAAACTTCGAACATCCTTGCTCATGTAAGTCTATTCGAAATATAAGGAAAACAGAACCGCTTACTTTGCGTCCTTAGAGGACTTTTCTGCCTTGTCAGCAAGCTCGGCCGGATTTTCGGATGTCGCCTGCTCCTTGCCGCGTATCGCCCAACGATACATCTTGATTTTGGTGCGATCGCCGCTGGTCTCGATGACAAAAGTATCGTCTTTGATCGAAACAATACGGCCGACAAGTCCGCCGATGGTCGAAATTTCGTCACCGACTGTAATGGAATTTCGCATTTCTTTTTCTGCTTTATCGCGCTTTTTCTGCGGGCGAATCAAGAAGAAATAAAAAACGACGACCAAAATTACGATCGGCAAAAAGTTGACGATATACGTCAAATAGTCGCCCGCCTGTGGCATTGCACCGGTCGTAGCGGCAGCCAAAGAGTTGAACAAAGTTAATTACCTCCTAATTTGCGCTTGTAAAGAATATCGTTATTATTATACCGGAATTATGCTGGAAACACAAGCCCTTTCCGGGAATTTTCTTGTGTATGTTTAACCCTTGAGTCGTCGCTGCATTTGCTCTACATTTGAGGCAAATCCGAGCGCGCTCTGTTCCGTGATGCGTCCCGCGCGATATTCCGCGAGAAGGGATGAGTCCATCGTGCGCATTCCCTCTTGTGTGCTGGTCGCGATTACGCTGTCGATCTGATGGATCTTCTCATCGCGGATCATGTTGCGAATGGCCGGGTTGAGGTGCATAATCTCGAAAACCGGAATCTGCTCGCCGCTGCTGCCGGATATGAGTCGCTGGGTGACGACAGACTCGAGTGCCATGGAAAGCTGAATACGGATTTGCTGCTGCTGATCGGGCGGGAAAACGTCGATAATGCGATCAATCGAATTGACCGCGCCTATCGTATGCAGTGTAGAGATCACAAGATGTCCGGTTTCAGCCGCCGTCATCGCGGTCTTGATGGTCTCCAGGTCGCGCATTTCGCCCAACAAGATCACATTCGGTGCTTGGCGCAATGATGCGCGCAGTGCCGCGACATAGCTTTCCGTATCCGAACCGACTTCGCGCTGTGTGATAACACCGCGATCGTTGCGGTGTAGGTATTCGATCGGATCCTCAATCGTAATGATGTGTGCGTTGCGCGTGCGGTTGATGCGATCGACGATGCAGGCCTGGGTTGTCGATTTTCCGCTGCCCGCAGGCCCTGTAATAAGCACCAAACCTTGCGTTTTATCCGCAATCCGCATTACTTCTTCCGGAATGCCAAGCTTCTCATGGCTGGGAATTCCGAATGCAATCGTCCGGATGACCGCGGCCAGCGAGCCGCGCTGCCGATATGCACAGACACGAAAACGCGATAGATCTTTAATGGATATGGAAAAATCATCGTCTCCGGTCTGGAATAAGCGGTTCATATCCCGTCCGGCCAGCGCATAAAGCGCGCTGATCAGTTCATTGGATCGATCCGGCATAATCCGTTCGGTATCGATTGGTAGAATCTCGCCTTCTATTTTATAGGATACCGGCAAGCCAGCGATGATAAAGGTATCGCTTGCTTTACGCTGCACACCGGCTCCCAGCAAGGCAGTAATTTCAGACATTTATATCCCTCTCTCTATGTGCCATCCCATACGGCAATGGTATCCTGTGCAGACCAGTCTCCTTGCGGCAACGTACGCCAACGCTCAACGGTGCTGCCCTCGTCCCCCATATAAAGCACCACCTCGAGCTGCAACGTGTCATCAATCGGGCATATGTAAGATGCGCGCGCTCCGTCCCATGTAATCAGAACGCCGTCCACACTTGTAGCACGATTTTCTTCAAGCTCCTGGCGAATGTGACTGGCTTTCGTGTCCGCAGCGTAATAGGCCTGTACCGCTTCACCGTGATGTTGCGCAAGCGCAGCATCGTTCCGAGCGGTTTGCAGGCTAAGCAGCGATAAAATCGATAAGCATAGAACTGTAAAAATTACAAATAATAACACAAGTCCGCTTCCGGATCGTATAGATCGTTTTTCACTCATATCTCTGTTTCCTTGCAAGAAAAATAAAGCGTGTAAAGCACAATGCCTTCACTGCTTTTTACCGTAACAGCCACATCAGCTAAGTCATTCGACGCTTCTTTTGCAGACAGTTTCACGATATACTCACCCTGTGCATCGGGCATGCATGCTGTACTCCACCGGCCCGCAATCTTTTGTGGGGCAACGCCGCTCCGGCATTGCTCCGCAACATTCTGTGCAATTTGCACTGCATCCGTATAGCTTGCAGTCCCCTGTGCGGTTTCAAGAGAAATTGCAAACAACCGTGTACATACTGCGGCGCACCACGCGGAAATCAATAAGCCAATCAGCAGCTCTAGCAGAAAAAGGCTCGCACCTGAACGTTCTTTTTTCATAGCGCACCCCCTCGTAAGTGCAGAATACCTGCTGCGCTTTGCCCGTTGTTATCGGTCAGTGTAACATGCAGAAGCTCGCCGTCGTGCGACAGGGACATTGTCTGCATTTCGATAAGCTGTATTCCCTCTTCGGGTGCAAACTCATCTCCGGCTGCGGTATACAATTCTCGCAGCCAGCCGTCGTAAACATAAAGAATGGTTTGGTAATCCATCCCATCTGCGGTTTCATAGCAGTAAAGTGCGTCAAGATCCTGGAATTCTCCGGCAGAGATTGTTCCTTGTCCCTCGTAAGCGCGCACACGCTGCGTAAGATAGGAAAGTGCCACGCGGCGTGTGTAGGTATGATCGGCAGACGCGGTTACGGTGCGATAAGACCGTGCCCCAAATAACACCGTAAGGAGCAGACACTGTGCAAAGAGCAATCCGACGATCAGTGCTGCCAAGGTACCAATCCAATGCTTTTTAGGTGCCATGCATCTGTCATCCTTTCGGTCACTGTGATATCGGGCATGATATTTTCTGCGAAGATTTCATAGTGCACGATATATTTTTCTTCGTCAACCTGAACGCCGTAACGCTGCCGCAAATAGTTATAATCCTGCGGATAGCGTCCTTCCGTTGCATAGCACGCTACGGCAGCACGCTGCACAGCGCTTTGTGCGATGCGGAGTCCCTGCGCATCCGCGCTCTGCTGTGCGTCCCATATCCCATTTATCAAAAGAGCCGCTACTGCTGTGAATAGTGCAACATATAGCAGCATTGAGGCTTTCCAGTGTCGTTTGGCATTCATACAATATCTCCCTAACCGATCGAAGACATGATACCGAGCAGCGGGAGCATAATCGACAGCAAAATAACGCCGACGACAGCAGAGGATAAAATGACCAGTACAGGCTCAATCCAACCGATACGGCGGTCGATTTCATCATTTACCGCCCGTTCGCTGCGCTTAGCGATTTCTGCAAACAAATCTGCCTGCGTGCCGGTTCGCTCCGCCAACGCAACGGCGCGACAGTCGCGCGCGGACAGCACCCCCTTCAGCGCTCCGCTCATGCGCGCACCGCTTTGCAGCTTCGTTAAGCTTTCCGTCAGCGACCGGAGAATGCGCGGATCATCCCCACAAATGTCGCGGGCGTACTCAATGGCTTCTTCGGTTTCCATGCCGCTCTGCGCCGTCATCGCCAGTGTTGACAAAAGGCGGGCATTGCCAATTTTCGCAAACAGACCATTTCTGCCGGACATACGGCGCACCATGCGCGAGAAAGCGGAACGCGCGCACGGTATCCGATAGATCATAACCGCAGCCACCGCGAGCATCACGAGTACGATGCCAATGCCGACAGCAGCGCTCGACAGCACACGTCCGCCGCGCAGCATCATGCCTGCAAGTCCGCTCATCTGCATGCCAAGCTGCGCAAATACCCCTTCAAAGATGGGCAATACCTGCGTCACAAGAATCAGAACAACGGCAAACATGACACCTGTCAAAATAGTAGGATACAGCACGGCGGAGCGAATGTTTGCCTGTGTGCGATCCGTGCGGTCATAATATGCCGATAAGGCGCGCAGAGTCTCTTCTTGCTGGCCGGTCTTTTCGGCCAGAGTCAGCATTCGGACCATATAAGACGGAAAGCTGCCCTGCTTTTCCAAGGCGTGCGGTAAATCCATCCCTTCATCGGCCGCACGGTGAAGCGCTGCAATGACAGGGCCTGCTTCATCCTGCTCTCCATTCAGCGCATATAGTCCATCCGCAAGCGTCGTGCCGGAATGCCATATTTGTGCCAGTTCAAGGCAGAGCGCTGATAGTTCACCGGAACTAAGTGCCTGCTGTTTCATAGTAGATCCTCCTCGATCAGATTCCGCGTTGAATCTGTTAATTGTAGCATAATACCCCGAAAATTTCAAGGAAACGAATACGCTTAATGAACAAAAAACCTCACCCGTTTTTACACAAGGGTGAGGTTTTTGACTTTCGCGGAATGTCGTGATCGCACTATGCTCAAGGATATTTCCCCAAGACATTTCTCTTTTATGTATGCAAAACGACCTTAGTAAAGATATTTTGCCTGATAATTTTTTCCGTTTCCAATATATTGCATAATATTGTCGCTGGATTTTCCGCTGGATGCAAATGTGGGGTCCATCAGTTTCCATGTCTTCCCGTCAAAGCTGATTACACCATCGATCCAGCCTTGCTCAGGAGAATACACGTTGATCCATGCATGATAAACCGTACCGGTATAGCCAACAACCAGTTTGGTGGCCACATTTTGGCTACGCAGCATCGCGGTCATGAGTGCGGCATAGTCAAAGCAAATTCCCTGCTTCTTCGCAAGGACATTGTCTAAATTGGGCAGGTATCCGCTCTGTACGGATTGAGCGAGCGCCTTGTCATAACTGATATTCTTGATGACGTAGTCATAGATGCCCCCGACCGTGTCTAGTACGTCGGACTTATCTGCCGACAACTGTGCCGCAAGTGCGACGGCCTTGGTGGCACTGGTATAATTGACATACTGGTTGGGACGCAAGAAAGGTGCGAATTCATCTTTCAATTTGACCGACGCACTCAGCGTTTGCGCTATGGCATATTTGGTGCCGGAAGTGTTGCGCAGCACGGTGATTTTATAGGTTCCACTTCCGTCAGACAGAGGGAAGGTTTCATAGCTGCCCTGATTGTTTAAATTATAGGTGTAGGTCGTGCCGCTCGGTCCGGTCGTCTGGACTTTGATGCGGGCAGAACCGCCTCCAATCCATGCAATCATGACATAACCGTCCGTTGTGTTTGAGTAGTCAATCATTGCGCTCTGATTTTTTGCCACTGCTTTTCCGGATGCAACCGGAGAAAGCACCGATGATACGGGCGGCTCTCCTGCAAGCGGTGTCATATCGAGTTCCATCTGATCTGCCAAATCGACGAATTGCTCCAATGTAGGTTCCGGGATCGAGGCAGTCGCATTGGCGCCGCAGCCGCTGCTTAAAACAGCCATCAGCAATGCCGCTGCCGTAAGCGTAGCATATGATCTGTGAAATTTCATTGCGATTCCTCCTATTTTGCGGTTACTAATATTATAAACTAAGCTGCGATAAATGTAAATATGTAACTCCCCTAAAAAATCTCTATATCCTTGCACTGTTTATGACGAAGGCCTAGATTCGCAATTGACTTTTACAATAAATCTGTCATAATATATATACCAACTTTTGTAACCACTGTGAAAGGAGACTTCATAAATGTCTGCTTCCCACTATGCAGAACTATTGCATTGCGCACGCCGCAGCGACCCAGAACAGTTGCACATCAATATGCTCGGTGGCTGCAGTCTCTCGTATAAAGATCGTACCATTAGCGACCAAGTCATTCGTTCCAAAAAGCCGTGGCTGCTGTTAGAATACTTAATTGCTTTTCGTGATCGTGAATTGTCTCAGACCGAGCTGATTGATGCCATTTATCCCGAAGGAAAGAGCGACAATCCGGTCAACGCGCTCAAAACATTGGTGCATCGCATCCGCACAATGCTGGGAGAACTTGACTTTATCGATGGCAAAAACTTAATCCTTCAAGCGCGCGGCACCTATATGTGGAACAACGATGTTCATTTCGACTTGGATATTGACTTGTTTGATTCCCTATACTCTCATGCAGTTTCGACCGCATCGACGCCGGAAGAACAGCTGGAGTGTTTGCTTGCGGCCCTTTCGCTGTATGCAGGCGATCTGCTTCCACGGTCCGCGATGGAATCCTGGGTAATTCAGCTCAGTGCGTATTACCACAATCGCTATGTCGACGGCGTGCGTCGCGCATGTGAGTTACTGCGTGCGCGGGCGCGATACGAAGAAATCGTAGTCATCTGCCAGAATGCGGTAAAAATTGACCCGTACGAAGAATCGATCTATTACCACTTGATTCTTGCGTTGATTGATCTCGGACGTCATCAGACTGCGCTCACGGTCTATAAAGACATGACCAATCTTTTTTTCCGCGAGTTCGGTGTGACACCCTCGGAAAACTTGACCGCGCTTTACCGTGACATCATTAAATCAATCCATACGGTAGAAACCGATTTAAACGTTATCAAAAGCAACCTACGTGAATCCGAGGATCGGGACGGCGCATACCTGTGTGAATATGAAGTATTCAAAGATGTATACCGTCTGGAAGTACGTGCAGCAAGTCGCAACGGCGAGTCTATCTTTTTATGCCTCATGACATTGGATAACGTCGATGACACAGCAGTTCCTCCCAAGGTGCTCAGCACACATATGGATCGCCTTTCAGAGAGCATCCGCCTGTCTTTACGACGCGGTGATGTGTATACCAAGTACAGTGTATCGCAGTTTTTGTTGATGCTCCCGACTGTAACCTATGAAAATTGTGAAGTCGTGGCATCCCGTATCATTCGGCGGTTTAAAAAAGATTCTGCCGGCTGTCCGCTGCGCGCCGCGTTTTCTATTCAGCCGATCGATATGGCGCTGTAATAGCTATGCTCTACAAAAGTCCTCTTGCTACACAAAACAGCAGGGGGACTTTTGCACGACTTCGATAGAAACTGCTATTTTGACTTTCGCACTTTAAAAGTGCCGGAGCCGACTCCCCTCTGAAATAAGGTATAGGTACAAAAAAGCGCCCCGATATAGTCGAGGCGCTTATCTTGGAGGTACCACCCAGAATCGAACTGGGGATCAGGGAGTTGCAGTCCCACGCCTTACCGCTTGGCTATGGTACCAAGGTGTGCCTACAGCGATGATGAAAAGTGGTGCCTCCAGGCGGAATCGAACCACCGACACGGGGATTTTCAGTCCCCTGCTCTACCGACTGA
>CAZOJP010000051.1:0-10954 GCA_964580155.1 uncultured Intestinibacillus sp.
GCATTTTTCCTGCAAGCAAAAAAAACACCCTTCGGAAAACCGAAGGGTAAAAATGGATTGTGGGGATAAAGATATGAACGGTGCATGGATGGCAGCATCCTGCCACCGTGGTTATCGTACCATGATTTCCAATAAATGTCAATTAGTTTTTTCGCAGCACAAGGAGCTGTTATGATTATTTGTAACGGAAAAATTGTTCCCATGGACGGGGAAATCATCGAAAACGGGTTTGTTTCGTTTGAAAATGGAAAAATTACCGCGATCGGGTCGATGGAAAATTTGCCTGCCGGAGAATACCTCGACGCACATGGCGGCTGGGTCATGCCCGGGCTGGTTGATGCGCATACCCATCTCGGATTGTTTGAAGACTCCCTCGGCTTTGAGGGAGAGGATGGAAACGAGGATACTGAGCCGATTACGCCGCAGCTTCGTGTGATCGATGGCATCAACCCGATGGAGCGCAGCTTTGCCGAAGCGCGCGCGGCAGGTGTCACGACCGTGGTCGTCAGCCCGGGCAGCGCAAACCCCATCGGCGGACAGATGGCGGCGATCAAAACCTGCGGACGGCGCATCGACGACATGATCGTGCGCGCGCCTGCCGCGATGAAATTCGCGCTCGGAGAGAATCCGAAATCGGTCTATCACGACAAAGAGCAAACGCCGGTCACCCGTATGGCGACCGCGTCGCTCATTCGCGACCAGCTCATGAAGGCGCACGAATATGCCGAGCACCAGAAGGAGGCCGCGACGGATGAGGACAAGGAGCCGCGCGACTACGACGATCAGCTGGAGGCGCTGCTGCCCGTGCTGTCGGGGGAGATTGCGGCGCACTTTCACGCACACCGTGCGGATGATATTTTCACCGCGCTGCGCATTGCGAAGGAGTTTTCGCTGCGTCCGGTCATCGTGCACGGCACTGAGGCGCATCTGGTTGCCGATCTGCTTGCGCCGGAGCATGTGCCGATTATCAGCGGCCCGTTTATGACCGACCGCTCCAAGCCCGAGCTGACAAACCTGACCGAGCGCGCGCCCGCGCTGCTGCGTGCGGCAGGTGTTTCGGTCGCGATCACGACCGATCATCCGGAATTTCCGGTCAAGTATCTGCTCGACGCGGCGCGCTTTGCCGTGCGCGGCGGCATGGAGCCGGATGACGCGCTGCGCGCCATTACAATCGATGCGGCGCGCATCGCGGACATTGCCGATCGCGTCGGCTCGATTGAGTCCGGCAAGGACGGCGACCTCGTGCTGCTGACCGGCGATCCGTTTGATTACAAAACCCGTGTCACCGCGGTTTTCTGCGATGGCAGGCAGGTGGAGGGAATACAGTGAAAACGATTGATGTCAAAGAGATTACCGCGCTCGTGCGCGCGCTGTGTATCAAAGCAAACTATGAGCTGCCCTGTGACATTCGCCAGAGCTTTGTGGACGGTGCGCAGACCGAGCAATCGCCGCTGGGACGCGAGATTTTTCAGCAAATGCTTGAAAACTGCGACATGGCGAAGCAAAATGCCGTGCCGATTTGTCAGGATACCGGTATGGCGGTTGTTTTTGTGGAAGTGGGGCAGGATGTGCACCTGACAGGGGGCGCGCTTGCGGATGCGGTGGACGAGGGCGTGCGGCAGGGATACCGCGACGGCTACCTGCGCTGCTCGGTCGTGGGCGATCCGCTGCGCCGCGTCAATACGGATGATAACACGCCGGCTGTCCTATATACATCGCTCGTCGAGGGCGAAACGGTACATATTACGGTCGCGCCCAAGGGCTTCGGCAGCGAAAACATGAGTGCGATGAAGATGTTCACACCTGCTGCAAGCAAGCAGGACATCATTGACTTTGTGGTCGATGCGGTGTGCCGCGCGGGCTCAAACCCCTGTCCGCCTGTCGTCATCGGCGTGGGGCTGGGAGGCACCTCGGACAAGGCCGCGTACCTTGCCAAGCGCGCGCTCATGCGGCCGGTTGACGAAGCGAACGCAGATCCGCTTTATCTGGAGATGGAGCGCGAAATTCTGCGCGGTGTCAACGCGCTGGGCATCGGGCCGCAAGGGCTGGGCGGCACGGTCACCGCGCTTGCGTGCGCAATCGAGCCGTTCGCGACGCATATTGCAGGCCTGCCGTGTGTTGTGAATATTGGCTGTCATGTGACCCGACATGCCGAGGGGAATTTGTGAGAAATCTCTAAAAAACGAAAGATAAAGAGCTTTCAGGAGAACGAACGAGAAAAACAGCGCACCAGTGGGATAACCTCATAAAACGGCGAAATTTCGCGGTCAAAAAACGCGCAATTCGCAAGAAGATGTGTTATACTGAAAACAGCACAAGACCCATCCCATTATTGGGGGCAACGCCCCGCTAGGAGTTGATGTTATGAAGTTCACCATCGTTGAAAGGAAAATCGAAATTCCCGACGACCTCCGCGAGTATGCGCTGCGAAAAGTGGAAAAACTGGATCGCTATTTTCAGAAGGACTCCACAGCAACGATCACGTTCAGTGAACTACGCGGCCGTCAGACCGTTGAAATCACCGTAAATCACGGTGGAATTATCTTCCGCGCAGAGGAGACAACGACCGATATGTTTGCCTCTGTGGACGGCGCAATCGGCAGCATCGAGCGTCAGATTCGCAAGAATAAGACGCGGCTTGAAAAGCGCCTGCGTGAGGGCGCGTTCGACAAGGCAGGTCTGCTCGAGCAGGCCGAGTACTCCGAAGAGGATTACGAGGTTGTGCGCCACAAGAAATTTACGGTCAAGCCTATGTCGGTTGACGAGGCAATTCTACAAATGAATCTGCTGGCGCATCAGTTCTTCTTCTTCCAGAATTCTGATGATGGCAACGTTCATTCTGTCATTTATAAGCGCGCTGCAGGCGGTTATGGCCTGATTGAGAGCGAATAATGTCAATTGTACGCAAGCCGGCGTCGCATGCCGCGACGCCGGCTTGCGTTTTGTGTTAGGGAGGCTTATCCATGCTAATGACAGTGGCGCTTGCGCTGGGCAGCGCATTGCAAACCGCCCCCGCACCCGAGATTGCACAGATGCCGTCTCCGCCGGCGATCGTTGCGTATCACGCTGTCGACGCGGAAAGCGCGGCACAAAATGACGCATCGGAGACAGCTCCGCCCGCAATCCCGGCAGTTTCCTTCATTGAATCGATTCCCGATGAGATTGCATCCGCCGTGCAGGCGCTGCAGGACGAGATCGCATCCATGATGGCGCCGCCTGCCGCAGAGCCGGAGCCGGCACCCGTTCAGCCCACGGCGCCGAGCGTGCCGGCCGCGCCGTCGAATCAAATACTGTACGGCACGGTGCTCGGCACCTATACAACCGCTTACAGCCCCAAGCAGACCAACCGCTGCACCAACATCCGCCTGGCTGCGACCGCGATTAACGGCACGGTGCTGTCCCCCGGGGAGACCTTCTCCTTTAATACGGTGGTCGGGCCGCGCACGGTCGCACGCGGATATCAGGAAGCGCATGTGTTTTCGGATGGACAGGTGACCGAGGGCATCGGCGGCGGCATTTGTCAGGTATCCAGCACGCTGTTCAACGCCGCGCTGCTCTCTGATATGCAGATTACGGCGCGCGTCAACCACGGCCTGCCGGTCAGCTATGTGCCGGCGGGGCGGGATGCCACGGTATCCTGGGGCGGTCCGGAGTTTAAGTTTAAAAATCCGCATTCCTATTCGGTGAAGATTACCGCGGGCTATGATTCGGTCAAGGGAACTGTTACATTGAGCATCCTCGGGCCGCAAAGCGCCGCCGCACCCAACACAAAGGTGAGCGTGACGCAAAAGGATAAGAGCTATGTAACGCGGCGGTATTCAAACGACAAGGTCACCTACACGACCTCCAGCACCTATAAAACAGCGTCATAAGCGAAAGAAGGGATGCGGCACAGATGAACAATCTGTGTCGCATCCCTCAGCGCAGGCAGAGACTAAACCGCTTACATTCAATTGGCGGCTTCGTCGCTTTCCTGCGGACGACCGAGGATTTGCGCCGCGCATGCCCGAAGCTGCTGCTCGGTCAGATAGGACAGGCCACTTTGCGTGACCGACTCCTGCAGAGAAGAGGGGAGGCTGTGAAAATACTTCTCTGCCGCTTCACTGGTAAATTTATTTGATTTCATGCACCTATCACCTCGCGCTTAGTCTGTGCAGACTGCGGGGAAAAATACAGCTGGGATCGCAAAAAGGGAAGGAACGACAAACGTGAGAGCAAGCTCTAGACATCTGTTCGGGGTGATCGCGGCGGCGGCACTGGCGCTGCTTTGCGGTGTGCCACGCGCCGCGGCCGCACATACCGAAGTGCCCATCTTAATGTATCATAACCTGACAACCGACATATCTGAAATAAGCGCGATGACGATCACGCAGGATCGTTTTCGGCAGGATATGGAGTTTTTGCAGCAATACGGGTTTACACCGCTGCTGTCCGCCGATCTCATCAATATCAAGGCGGGCGCAAAGCCCATGCCCGAGAAGCCTGTGATGATCACATTTGATGACGGCTACGAGAGCAATTATACGCTCGGCTACCCTGTATTAAAGGAAACCGGCATGCGTGCGACGATTTCGGTGATCACAAGTCACCTGCGGGACGGCAGCGGCAGCGGCTATGACAGCTCGATGATCTGGCCGCAGCTCAAGGAGATGTACGACAGCGGCATCGTGGATGTCGGAAGCCATACGAATGCGCTGCACAACGAAGAAAGCGTGGGGCAGTTTATTGAAGGCGGTGCCAACGGCATTCAGCGCCATGCGGGGGAGGACTACTCTGCGTATCAGCTGCGCGTGGGCAACGATATTGCCGCAAGCGTGCGCAGCATTCGCACCCATTTAGGGGAAGACACCAAGGTTTGGTATTTCTCCTATCCGCTTGGAGAAACGGATAGCTGGTTCGGGCAGGTGCTGCTGGATCATGGGTTTTATGTCAGCACCACCACGCGCCCGCGCACCGCGGACATAGCGGCCGGACTGTACGGTCTGCCGCGTTACCGCATCACGATGCAGCAATCGGTCAGCCAGCTGCTGCAAAGCACAAAAAAAGCAAGCCCTACCGTCACCGAAGCCGTCGTGGACGGCAAACCGACACGCTTGCCGACGTACCAGATTGACGGCAGCAATTATGTTAAGCTGCGCGATGTCGCATGGCTGCTCAATCCCACCGTGGCGCGTTTTTCGGTCGACTGGGACGGAAACGACATCGCGTTGCGCAAGGGAGGGGACTACACCCCGGCGGGCGGCGAGCTCGTGACCCTGCCGGCAGGTACGCACACGGGTGCAAGCATGGTGGGCCGTGTGCGCATTGACGGCACCGCAACCACGCTTGCAGCGTACAATATTGGAGATCACTACTACTTCAAGCTGCGCGCGCTGGGAGAGAAACTCGCATTCCAGGTGGGATGGGACGAGACGAACCATGTGATTATACTGACAACAAAATAAAATTTTTACGATCATCGCCTGTTTTCCGGTTTGAGCTGCTGGAAAACAGGCGATGATTTGTTAAATACAGGGAGCGAAAATACGACTGTGAAAAATGCCGGTTTTCGCACAGCATGCAGCGGAGAAAGTTGGCGCTCCATGCACGATTCAAATCGAAAGGACAAACGGGTTCAATCGGGACTGACAGATTGCACAACAAAGAGGGCGAAAGTATCAAAAGAATCGGCAAGGGTTGCTAAACATGAAACGAGTGCACATTTTAGTGCAGTTTATATAAATATATAACCACATTTTTGTAAGCAAGAACAGAGTTTTCTCGAAAGCTTGACAAAACGCCATGATTCAGCGTATGATTGTTGAAGATTTTTAAGAAATGAAAATCAATCGATGGCAGAAACTTGCAAATGCATGCATACAAAGAGGAATTCCGGAATAAACTGTGGTATCTGCCATGTACAGCGCATAGCGCTGCGGAACAGGAGGATCACATGAGAAACGCGAAGAAACAGAAGGTACGATCGAGATGGCTGTCTGCTACAATGCTGGCGGTCGGCGCGACGGGGATGCTCAGCAGCATGGCGTCGCAGATCAACGTCTACAACGTGACAGACAGCGCACATACGGTGCAGGTTCAGACATTCACACAGGATCCGCAATTGGCCGCGCGCATCGCAGGCTTTTCCGGCGATGGATACGCCCTGGTTGCGGACACAGGCGAGGACGGCTTGGTGCGCACACTGACCGTCGAAAAGAAGTTCCCGGTCGAAGTGGTTGCGGACGGGCAGACCCGCACCTTTGACACAGTGACAACCACGGTCGGCGCGCTGCTGCGGGAGCACGGTATCACACGAAACCCGCTCGACGAGGTCACCCCTGCGGCCGACAGCACGATTACAGCGGAAAGCGCACGAAAAATAGAGATTGTGCGCGTCACGCACGCGCTTGAAACGACCCGGGTCGCGGTGCCCTTTACCACGGTGAAGCGCAACACCGGCGAGCTGCAGTTTGGGCAAACCCGCGTAAAGCAGGCGGGTGTTGACGGCGTGATTGAGCGCGTCGAGCGCGTGATTAAGCGCGATGGGGTGGAGAGCGCACGCGAATTGGAGAGCGAAAACGTCATCAGCGAGCCGCAACAGGAAATCCTGGAGCAGGGCACGAGCGGTGCGGTTGTAACGCGCGGCGGTCAGGTGCTGCGCTACAGCAGGGTGCTCAATGTCAAGGCAACGGCATACAGCACGGAAGGCTGGAGCCGCGAGAATAAATTCACCAAGATCGGTACGCGCTGCCGCGTCGGCGCGATTGCGGTCGACCCGTCGGTCATCCCGCTGGGCTCGCACCTGTATATCACCTCGCCGGACGGCGAGAGCTGGGTTTACGGCACCGCTGTTGCGGAAGATACCGGCAGCGCCATCAAGGGCAACCGCATTGACCTCTATTACAATACGCAGAAAGAGTGCGAATCCTTCGGTGTGCGCGGCGCGAAGGTCTATGTTTTATCTTAAACGCTAACGAGAAAAGCTCCGGATATCCGGAGCTTTTCTCTGTTTTGACGGCTTTGATTTTGACATGGGGTATGCTATACTGAACGACAGTAATGAGTACGGAGGATGATATGGGACTTTGTGATATAAACGAGATACGAGAGGTTCTGGGGCGGCATGGCTTTCAGTTTTCCAAGTCGCTTGGACAGAATTTTCTGACGGAGCAATGGGTGCCCGAGCGCATCGCCGCGGCGTGCGGCGCGGATGAGAACAGCGGTGTGGTCGAGATCGGCCCGGGCATGGGCTGTCTGACCGCCGAGCTGGCCAAAACCGCGCAGCGCGTGGTGGCGGTCGAGCTGGACCGCGCACTCTTTCCGGTGCTCGCGGAAACGCTGGCGGATTGTCCGAATGTGGAGGTCGTGCACGGCGATGTGCTCAAAACCGACCTTGCCGCGCTTGTACAGCAAAAGCTGGACGGATTGCCCGCGCACGCGTGCGCCAACCTGCCGTATTATATCACAACCCCCGCGATTTCTGCGCTGCTCGATTGCAGGGCGTTTCGCAGCGTGACGATTATGGTGCAGCGCGAGGTCGCGCGGCGCGTGTGCGCGCAGGCAGGCACCTCGGATTACAGCGCGTTCTCCATTTATGTGCAGTATCACGCGCAGGCGGAAATCCTGTTTGATGTGCCGGCGGACTGCTTCGTGCCGCGGCCCAAGGTGGATTCCGCGGTGCTGCGCCTGCTGCCGCGCGACAAGCCCGCGGTCGAGGTGGCGGACGAAAAGCTGTTTTTCGCGATTGTGCGCGCGGCGTTTAACCAGCGGCGCAAGGTCTTGTCCAACGCGGCGACGCCCGCCTTTGGGGGCAGGCTGGACAAGAGCGCGGTGGCCGCGCTCATCACCTCATGCGGACTCGATGAGCGCGTGCGCGGAGAACGGCTGACGCTGCAAGATTTTGCAAACCTCACCAATGCCGCGTTCAAAGTCCTAGAAGAAACATGATGCCGATGAGCACGAGCAGATCGGTATCAAAATCATCCGAATCCGCAATGAGAAAATAAACGGCGATGATAATGATGAGCGTATCCAGATCAAAGTGCAGATTGCGCAGCCGGCTGGACAGCGCCGTGTTCAGTCCGGACAGCAGCCCTGCTCCGCTTGGGGCGCGCGCAGGCCCAAATGCGGTATGTACCTCGGGTGCGGATGAAACGGATTCGGACTCCGGTTCCTCCCGCGCGGTGCTTAAATAGCGATTATACATGACGACGGAATCCCTCCTTTCCTGCGCTTACAGTGTGCGCGTGCCGTCGTCGCCGTCGCCATGCGTGGCATTGCCAATCTCGCGCATTGCGCTGCGTGCCATGCGCGCCATGCTGACCAGACGCATCGCATGGTCGAGCTGGGAGCTGACATCGCCGGTTACAAAGGGCTTGAGCGAGTTGAGCAGACTGGCCTTTTCACGGGTGACGGCGGTCTGTCCGCTGCGTGCGATGGCGCTGATGACGGGCATCGCCTTGTTCATCAGCTCGGCGGAGGGATCGTAGGTGCCGGCTGCCGGCTGGGCGGAAAAGGCAGGCTGCGGCGCGCCTTCGCCGGCGGCAGGCGGTGCGCCCGAGGCACCGCTTTGCCCGCCCATCATGGAGCTTGCCATCGAAATGGCGCTTTGCAGCTTTTCCGGATCGGAAAACAGGGAGGACAACAGATCGCTGGCTTCCATAACCCCACTCCTTTAGGATTTGCCAAACAGAAATTGCAGCTGCTGCGCAAGCGCCGCACCCTCGGGTGTTGAGAGCACCTCCTGCATGGCGGACATCGCCGCGGCCTGATCGCCGCGCTGTGCCGCCTGCGCCGCGCGCTCGATGCTTGCCGCGCAGGCGGGCGGGATGCTGCGCGCAAGCTGCTCTCCCATGCCGCCCTTGAGCTGTTCCATCGCTTTATCCATTGCCGCGCGTGCCTGCGGGTCGGTAACACTGTCCTGCCAGCGTTTCGCAAGGTCGTTTACATCGATCATGGTATAGCCTCCAGTCTGTGAATTGGGTGTCTACTTCAATCATATGCATGGGACCGGTGTGAATGTGACTGAAAAATCAGTCTTTACAAGTTCTTTCCCTTGGTGTATAGTGTAACGGTATTATAGACAGGTGATGATGTTGAAGATTTTGGTATTCTCTGATTCGCATGGCAGGCTGCTCTCGATGTACGATGTAATTGAGCGCGAACAGCCCGATGCGGTGATCCATTTGGGGGATTGCGACCAAGATGCGTGCGATTTGCAGCGCAGCTACCCCAATTTGCAGATTTGGCGCGTGCGCGGCAACAACGACTATGACGGGCGCAGCGCGCTGCAAGCGGTGATCCGGCCGGACGGCGTGCCGATCTACCTGACGCACGGACACCGCGAGCGGGTTGCAGGCACATCAACCGGCGTGCTTGTGCAGCGCGCGCGGGAAGCCGGCTGCGCGTTGGCACTTTTCGGGCACACGCATCGCGCACTCTGCGAGGAATGCGAGGGAATCCGTGTGGTAAATCCGGGCAGCATCAGCCTGCCGCGCGGCGGCCCGGCCAGCTATGCGCGTCTGACAACTGCCGAGGGGGCAGTGTGCCGGATCACGCTGCTGCGCGCGGACGGCGAGCCGCTGTACGCATAAATGTAGAAAATAGGATGGGTATTTCAAACATGCTGCTGGCAATTGATGTAGGCAACACCAATATGGTTTTTGGCCTGTATGACGGTGAACGGCTGACAGGCTCGTTCCGCATTTCCACAAACGCGGAGCGCACCTCGGACGAGCTTGGGATGCAGATCATACAATACTATCACTTTATCGGTGTGGATCCGCGCGCGACGGAGGCGGTCATCATCGGCTCGGTCGTGCCGCCCGTGATGTACACGCTGGCCAATGCGGTGCGCAAATATTTGGGGCACATTCCCCGCATCGTGGGGGAGGATATCGAAACCGGTATCGTCAATAAGTACTTAAACCCGCGCGAAGTTGGCATCGACCGTTTGGTCAATGCGGTATACGCGATTGAAAAATACGGCAAGCCGCTCATCATCGTGGACATCGGCACCGCGACGACGTTCGACGCGATCGATGCGGAAGGCGCCTATCTCGGCGGCGTGATTTTTCCCGGCATCAAGGTTGCGATGGAGGCGCTATTTATGAAGGCCGCCAAGCTGCCGCGCGTGGAAATTGTGCGCACGGAGAACGCCGTCGGCCGCACGACGGTTGAAAGCATGCAGTCGGGTGCGGTGCGCGGCTATGTCGGCGCGCTGACCGGCATCATCCACGACATGGAGGAAGAGATTCCGGGAGATGTCCGTGTAATTGCGACAGGCGGCATGGGGCGCATGATGGCGGAATACTGCCCGCGCATTGACGCGGTGGACGGCAATTTGACGCTCGAGGGGCTGCGCCGCATATATGAGCGCAACCTTTCTGCATTCCAAGACTGTGAGGAGACCGCATTTAAGCGGGAGGACAGCGATGTATAAACAGCGTTGTGTCGGCGCAGAGGGACCTTTGATGCCGATCATTTTGGAGTTTTCATGCGGACTTGTGCTTTACAGTGCGGCGGACGCAGGTGTGCGTGCGCTGGGCTGGCAGCGCGGCTGGGCATTCGGCATCTGGGCAGGTGTATTTGTGCTCGCGGTGCTGCTCATCCATCGGTATTCGCGCGTGGAGATCGAATACATCTGGTTCAGCGGACAGCTCATCATCCGCCGCCACGAAAATGGGATGCTCACCCGCCTTGCGGTGCCGCAGAACGCAATTTACGGCATCTACGACCGCAAGCGCGGGCGGCTCGGCTCGTGCTTTGCACGGCGCACCCACAATAGCTGCGCGACGCTGTACGGGCGGCTGACCTGCACCGAGCTCTTTTACCACGACGAAGAAGGACGCGCGTATCGCTTGCGCATCCAGCCGTCAAACGAGCTGCGCGAGCTGCTTTGGCAGGCGGCGCAGGGGGTCGGCTTGGCCGAAGACAAAGCGGATATTTTGTGCCATGATCACTATTGACGTATTAG
>CAZOJP010000052.1:0-10686 GCA_964580155.1 uncultured Intestinibacillus sp.
GACCGTTTCGATGCGATGATCCGCCATCTTGGAGATGTGAACCATGCCATCCTTGCCGGGAACCAGATTGACGAACGCGCCGAAGGTCATCAGACGGACAACCTTGCCGTAGTAGACTTCGCCCGGCTCGGGATCCTTCACGATTGCTTCGATCATCTTCTTGGCCATCTCGCCCTCGCGTGCGTTGACCGACGCGATGATGATGGTGCCATCGTCCTCGATGTCGACCTTTGCGCCCGACTCGGCTACGATCTTCTGGATGACGCTGCCGCCCTTGCCGATGACCTCGCGGATCTTGTCCGGATTGATGTGCATCTTGATCATCTTGGGTGCCCACGGACTCATCTCGCTGCGCGGCGCGGGAATCGCCTTGAGCATGATGTCGTCCAGGATGCTGTAGCGTGCGTCGCGGCACTTGCGGAACGCTTCCTTGATGATGTTCGGGCTCAGGCCGTCCACCTTGATGTCGACCTGAATGGCGGTGATGCCCTTCTTGGTGCCTGCGACCTTGAAGTCCATATCGCCGTAGAAGTCCTCAATGCCCTGGATGTCGGTGAAGGTGGTCTCCTGACCGCCGTCCGTGATGAGGCCGCAGGAAATGCCCGCAACCGGTGCCTTAAGCGGCACACCTGCGTCCATGAGTGCAAGGGTGGAGCCGCAGACCGAGCCCTGCGAGGTCGAGCCGTTCGAGGAAACAACCTCGGACACCAGACGCAGCGCATAGGGGAATTCGGCTTCGGACGGGATGACCGGCAGCAGCGCACGCTCTGCGAGCGCGCCGTGGCCGATTTCGCGGCGGCCGGGGCCGCGGGACGGGCGGGTCTCACCAACCGAGAAGGACGGGAAGTTGTAGTGATGGATATAGCGCTTGCTCTTTTCCTCGAAGATGGTGTCCAGCTCCTGCGCATCGCCGAGCGTGCCCAGCGTGCACAGCGTCAGCACCTGGGTCTGGCCGCGCGTGAACAGGCCGGAGCCGTGTGCGCGGGGCAGAATGCCGACTTCGCTTGCAAGCGGACGGACCTCTTCCATGCCGCGGCCGTCGACACGCTTGCCGTTTGCGAGCCAGTGACGGACGATTTTCTTTTGCAGCTTGTCCACACACTCGCTGAGGAACGCGCCGTGCGCCTCGCGATAGTCCTCGTCAAGCGACGCGGTGAAATCGTCGATAATCGCGCGCACGCCCGCATCGCGGACGGTCTTGTCGTCGGTATCCATCGCCTGCTCCAGACGTGCGCGGCACGCCTCCTCGAGCTTGTCGAACAGGTCATGGTCGATGTCGTGGTGCTCATACTCGAACTTGGGCTTGCCGATCTGCGCCTTGATGTCCGCAATGAACGCCACGATCTTCTTGATTTCCTCGTGCGCCTGCATGAGCGCGTCGAACATCTGCTCCTCGGGAACCTCGTTTGCGCCCGCCTCGATCATGACGATCTTTTCCGCGGTCGCGCACACCGTAACGTCCATCTGGGATGCCTGGCGCTGCTCCTGCGTCGGGTTGATGACCACCTTGTCGTCGACAATGCCGACGTTCGCGCCCGCGATGACATAGTCAAACGGGATATCGGAAATCGAGACCGCAATGGACGCGCCGAGCAGCGCGGCGATCTCGGGGGAGTTGTCAAAATCGTTCTCGAGCACGGTGCACACGATCGAAACATCGTTGCGCAGATCTTTCGGGAACAGCGGACGCATCGGGCGGTCGATCTGACGGGAAGCCAGGATCGCCTTTTCGCTCGGGCGGCCCTCGCGGCGCATGAACGAGCCGGGAATGCGGCCTACCGCGTACAGACGCTCTTCAAAGTCGACCGAAAGCGGGAAAAAGTCGATGCCGTCGCGCGGCTTGGCCGACGCGGTTGCCGCGACGAGCACAACGGTCTCGCCGTAGCGCACGAGGCACGAGCCGTTCGCGAGCTGCGCCATTTTGCCGGTCTCGATGACGAGCGGACGACCCGCGTAGGTCGTTTCAAACGTGCGCGCGTGCTGGAACTCCATTTGCTTGATAGTTGCCATTGTAAAACTGCCTCCTTCTTGTGTTTCAGGTGGGGCAGAGCAGCCGGGCTTGCTTTTAGCACTTGAAGCGCGAGCCGGCAACTAGGCGGCTTGTCCTTCAACTGCTAAAGCGGATTTCCGGCTGATCCATCCCTGCTTACATGGGATAAGGGGGGCATAGCTGCCCCCCTTATTGATGATTTACTTACGGATGCCGAGCTTCTTGATGAGCTCTCTGTAGCGCTCGATGTCCTTCTTCTGCAGGTATGCGAGCATGGAGCGGCGCTGACCTACCATCTTGAGCAGGCCACGACGGGAATGGTTGTCGTTCGGATGCTGCTTGAGGTGCTCGGTCAGTTCGTGGATGCGCTCGGTCAGGATTGCAACCTGTACCTCCGGCGAGCCGGTATCGGTCGGGTGGGTGCGGTTTGCTTCGATGACTGCGGTTTTGTTTTCCTTACGGATCATGGTAATTTCACCTTTCTGAAATAAAAATTGAAAGTCCCCTCATGCTGCGTAATCGGCTGGTGAAGCGGCGCGCTGCACGCGCCCTGTACCCGAAAACGAAACATGGGGCAAATTTATAATGTATTTTAACACAAACCCTGTCATTTGTAAAGCATTTTGCGCAAATTCGGCCTTTTGTATCTTTCGCGCATTCATTCACAAAAAGTTTACATCTTTTTTATGAATTATGAGGATTGTTGTCGTATATGGTTTCTGTTATACTGTCATCATTGTCTTGAAAGAGATGACTGAATGGTGTAGGAATACGCGGCGGACTGTGCAAAAGCGTGGTCGGATGCCGCGTTTTTTCTTTTATTATGCGGTTTTTCTCCGCACTTATGCGCATTTCCGTGTCCTTTGCTCAGATTTCACAAATCGCCCCGTTCGCCGCAAAAGGCGAACGGGGCGATTTTAATGTGCTTATCGAACGATTTCCTTTGCCGCCGCAACAAGACCCGCGACCTTGTCCGCCGCCTGCTGCTCGCTGTCGCCCTTCGCCATGATATACACCTTGACCTTGGGCTCGGTGCCGGACGGACGGATGATGAACATCGTGCCGCCCTCCAGCTCGTAATACAGGACGTTTTGGCCGGAAAGCTCCATTTTTTCGGTCTCTCCTGTCGCAAGGCAGGTGCGCGTACCGGGCTTATAATCACGGATGAACGCGACCTTGTCCGCGCCCACGCACGTCAGCGGCTGCGCGCGCAGCTCGCGCATCAGCTCCTGCATGCGCTGCAGACCGGAAACGCCCGGCATGGTGATTGCAACCGTATGCTCGGCAAAATAGCCGTATTTTTCGTACATTTCCTCCATCGCATCGTACAGGGTCTTGCCCTTCGTGCGATAATAGGCCGCCATCTCCGCAATCAGCATGGACGCTGTGACCGCGTCCTTGTCGCGCGCATAATCGCCGCACAGATAGCCGTAGGATTCCTCAAACGCAAAAATGTACTGATGCGAGCCGGTCCGCTCCAGCTCCTTGATTTTTTCCGCGAGGAACTTAAAGCCCGTAAAGGTATCGAAGCACGCGACGCCGTTCTTTTCCGCGACGGCATGCGCCATTTCGGTCGTGACGATCGACTTGAGCACCGCAGGGCTTGCGGGCATGGTGCCGGTCAGCTTGCGCGCGGTGATGATGTAATCCACGAGCAGCACGCCGACCTGGTTGCCCGACAGCGTGATGTATTCGCCCGATTTGTCGCGCAGCACAACACCCGTGCGATCCGCGTCGGGGTCGGTGCCGATGATGAGATCCACGCCGTGCTGCTTTGCGAGCGCGATGGCAAGGCGGAAGCCCTCTTTATTCTCCGGGTTCGGGCTTTCGACGGTCGGGAAGTCCCCGTCAATCACCATTTGCTCGGGCACGCACAAAATGTGCTTGTAGCCGATGCGCCGCAGGATTTCGGGCACCAGGCGATAGCCCGCGCCGTGAAACGGTGTGTAAACCAGCTTGAACTCGTCCGCCACCTGGGCGACGCAGTCCGGATTGACGGCGACGCGGCGCACCTCGGCAAGATACGCTTCGTCCGTTTCGCGGCCCAAAATCGTGATCATGCCCGCAGACACGAACGCATCATATTCGCCGGTCTTGACATCGGTGAACAGGTCGGTGCGCGCCATTTCCTGCGCGGCACGATCCGCCTCCTGCGGCGGAAGCTGCGCGCCATCCTCCCAATAAACCTTGTATCCGTTATATTCCTTCGGATTATGACTCGCTGTAACATTGATGCCCGCGATGCAGCCATAGTGGCGGATCGCAAAGGACAGCTCGGGTGTCGGGCGCAGCTCATCGAACAGGCGCACCTTGATACCGTTTGCGGCAAGGATGCACGCGGAAAGGCGCGCAAACTCCGGCGAAAAGTGCCGGCTGTCATACGCGATTGCCACGCCGCGCTCCATGGCCTGCGCGCCGTTTGCGACCACCAGATTGGCAAGCCCCTGCGTCGCCTGTCCGACCGTGAAGCGGTTCATGCGGAACAAGCCCATGCCCAGCACGCCGCGCAGCCCCGCGGTGCCGAAGGACAGCGGCCCGTAAAAGCGATTTTCGATTTCTCCCTCGTCCTGTGCGATGGCGGCGAGCTCGGCATGCTCCTCTTCGGTCAGCTTGCCGCTTTCCATCCAGCGCTTGTATTCAGACTGATAACTCATTGTCGATTCACCTCATACTAGAAAATAGTAATTCTGCCCTATATTCAAATTATACAATATCGCGCGTGCAAATCAAAGCGTTTTTTGTTATTTTGTGCGCATTCTTTTTTTGCGGCAGAGAATCTCCGGCAAACACAACAAATTTACCCGATCTTTATGGGCAAGATGGCGAAAGTCCGGTATACGCGGATCAAAAAGCCCGCGGCCGCTCTTTTCTCAAGGGAAAGAGCAGCCGCGGGCAGCTTTTTCGTTGCGGTTACACGTCCGGACTGTAAATATCCACCTCTGCCGGCGCCGCCAAAAAGGTGTCCGTCGCGATGCGCTCAATCTGCGCGTCCCTGGCATACAGCGCACCGCCGACCACGTCGACCAGGCGGCGCGCCAGCGCGCGCGGTGTCGCCGCGATGGAAAAAATCACGGTCTTGCCCTCCGCGATTCGGTCTGCGATTTGGTGCGCCTCCGGCACGCTGCGCAGCATCATCAGCGTCAGCGATGCGTTTTCGCGCAGTGCGGCGGCAGGCTGCGCGCCTTGCGCGCCATAGGCTTCGTCCTCGTATATATCGTCGCCCTCGATCCAGTCGAGCAGCCGTGCTGTCAGGCCCATGTTGCTTCGCCTCACTTTCCCCGTCATCGTTTCCTTTGCGGTTTTCTTTTTTCATTATACTGCATTTTTCCGCACTTTTCAAGTCTTTTATGCGGCACCGTACCCCCTCCGCACGCATAGCATGGATCGGAGGTGATTCATTTGGCGATTCGCATTTTTATCGACCAGGGACATAATCCGTCCGGACCGAATACCGGCGCACAGGGACACGGTCTGCGCGAGCAGGATGTGACATTTCTCGTCGGCACGGCCCTCGCCGGCCTGCTTGCGGAGGATCCGCGGTTTGAGGTGCGTGTATCGCGCGAGCAGCCCGATACCATCCTCGGCACATCCAACGCGTCCAGCCTTGCACAGCGCGTCAACATGGCGAACAGCTGGCCTGCGGATTATTTTTTGAGCATACACTGCAATGCAAACACAAACCCCGCCGTAAACGGCACCGAAGTCTATGTTTATGCGCAATACACCCAGTCTTACTGGCTTGCGGAGCATATTTTGCAGGCAATCGTCGCGCAGGTCGGCACGCGGGACAACGGCGTGCGGCTCAATCCCGCGCTTTATGTGCTGCGCCGCACCGATATGCCCGCCGCGCTCGTGGAGCTCGCCTATCTGACAAACGCGGACGACGCGGAAAAGCTGCGCACCAATCCGTACGGTTTTGCGCAGGGTATCTACAACGGACTGCTCAGCTACTTCGGTTTTGCGCCGCTTTAGCGCCCCTGCCAATGTTCAGAAACTGTTCATGTTTTGTCCATGTTCTGTTGCTTTTTGCGCGCGCCCCCTGCGGTATAATGATTTCAGAAAGGATGGTGTAGCACCATGAACTCTATCATTTACCGTTTGGGCGCACTCGCTGCCGCGCATGGCAGATTTGACAGCTTTAATGCCTTGCTCGGCCGGCTGACCGGTCTGCGGCTTCAGCCCGTGCGCGCCAATCATTCCGATAAATTCCGCTAATTTCTTCCCTCTTTTTTGAGCCCGTCCGCACCCCCCTGCGGACGGGCCGTTTTTTGCCCTTTTCCGCACGAAAAAGCCGCCCGAAAAATATTTCGGGCGGCTTTGATGCTCAACCGGCTCTTGTCCCGGTCATGGTTTGCTGCACGATGCTCTCCATCATGTCGGGGGTCAGCGCGCTCGCCACATAGCCGAACACACCGCCGTCCTTGTCAATCATAAAGGTCGTCGGCAGGGCGGAAATGCCATAAACCGCGGAGATTTCGCCGGTCACGTCCATGACAACCGGGAAGGTATAGCCGTTGTCGCGCAAAAACTGCTCCACCCCCGCCTGATCCTGTTCGCGGGTGTTCGTATTTTGCTGCGTGCGCGGACTTGCGACACCGAGCACGATGAGATCGCCCTCGTTCTCGCCGTACCGCTCATACATCGCCTGAATATCGGGCATTTCGCCGCGGCACGGCGGACACCAGGTCGCCCAGAAGTTGAGAAACACGGTCTTGCCCTGATACGCGGACAGCGTGTGCGTATCGCCGTTCTGGTCGGTCAGCGTAAAGTCGGGTGCGGGTATCGCTTGCGAATCGGCTGGCGCGTCCGTCTGCGGGGTTTGGGGGGAATCCTGCGGCGGAGTCTCCGCCTGTGCACCGCCCGTTTCGCTCTGTCCGGGCGCGGTGCTGGTGCCCCCTGCGGAGGACAGGTAGCCCGTCAGGCTATTCATAAAGCCGGTCAGCGTCATCACGCCCATCAAAATCAGCAAAACCGCGCCGATTTTGACGGTGTACTGCACGACATTGCCGTGCTTTTTGAAAAATTCCAGTACAGTGCCCGTGAACATGCCCACCGCGAGAAACGGCAGCACAAAGCCCAGTGTATACACGCCGATGAGCAGCAGCCCCGCGTGCGACGTTGCGGTGGAGGACACCATGAGCAGCACGCTGCCCAGCGTCGGCCCGACACAGGGTGTCCACGCGAAGCTGAACGTAAAGCCGAGCAGCAGCGCGATAAGCGGATTCATCGCCCAGCGGTCGAGCCGGAAGGACAGACGGTGCTCACGCTCCATCCGGCCGCTGCGGCCGAGCGCACCGAGCTGATACAGGCCGAACGCGATCATGATGATGCCGCTGATACGCGCGAGCCACACGCGGCTGTTCTGGAAGAACCTGCCGAGCGCGGTAAAGCCGAAGCCGAGCAGCACAAACGTAAAGCTGATGCCCAGCACAAAAAACAGCGTGTTCAGCATGACCTTGCCGCGCGGATAATGCACCACGCCGTGCTCGTCGGTTTTGCGCGCACCGCCCGCCAGATAGCTGACGTACAGCGGCACAATCGGCAGGACGCAGGGCGAAAAGAAGCTCAACAGGCCCTGCAAAAATACCGTCAGCGCGGGTACGCTGGTTCCGAGGGAAAAACCCATAAACATCTCCTTGTTAAATCGCAGGTGTCGGATGGGGACGCGCCATCGGCAGGCAGCCGCCTGTCAGCGCTCTTTCTGCTTGTCAAAGATTTTTTGGTCGAGGTCTGCGATGTTAATCTGCCGCAGACGCTCCCGGCAGCGCGCGTCGAGGTCGTCTACAATATCGTCCATCAGGCCGGACATCCCGGACGCAATGAGGCACGCCTTGTCGCGGTCTCCGCTGTGCCAGTTTGCCTCCACAAAGCGGATGTCCAGCGCCTGCGCCACGCGGTCGAGCGTCAGGGTGTCCGCGGCGCCGCTGAAGCGGTATCCGCCGACCGAGCCCTCCTTGGTTTCGACAAGCCCCGCCTTTTTAAGCCCTGCCATGACCTTGCGCACACGCGCCGGATTGGTGCAGATATTGTGTGCCAGCTCGTCGCTGGACAGCATTTCGTCCCGATGGTTGAGGTAAACAAGCGCATGCACCGCGATGCAAAATGCGCTGTTCATTCGCCGCGCACCTCCTGCGCTCTGGAGAAGCGCTCGAGCAGATACTCCTCGATATAGTGCGCTGCCACCGCGCCGTCCGATGCCGCGGTCACGATTTGGCGCACCGCCTTGGTGCGCGCATCGCCGACGGCGAACACACCCGGCACGTTTGTGCGCGTGGTTTCGTCCGCAATCAGGTAGCCCGCATCGTCCGTACGCACCTGTCCCGCGAAAATCTGGGTATCCGGCACCCGTCCCACCGCGACAAACACACCGTCCGCCGCAAGGTCGCGCATTTCTCCGGTCTGCACGTTTTCGATGCGCACACCGGTCAGGCGCTTGTCGTGCTGCAGCTCGGCCACGCGGCTGTTCCAGACGAGCTCCACGTTGTGCTCGCGCAGCGCGTTCAGATAGATGGGCGTGGCGCGCAGGCTGTCGCGGCGGTGCACCAGATAGACCTTTTTGCAGATTTTCGCAAGGGTCAGCGCGTCGCCGACCGCGGTATTGCCGCCGCCGACCACAACAACCGTCTTGTCGCGGTACATCATGCCGTCGCAGGAGGCGCAGTACGCAATGCCGCGGCCGCGCAGGTTGCGCTCGTCCTTGATGCCGAGTTCGCGCGGAGAGGCGCCGGTCGCGAGCACGACCGTGCGCGCCTCCACCACACCCTCGCTGCTCTCAATGCGCTTGGTGCTGCCCGAAAAGTCCACGCCGGTCACCTCGGCATACAGGGTTTCAACCCCGAAGCGCTCCGCGCCCTTTTGCATCTTTTCGCCCAGCTCAAAGCCATCGATCCCGTCCTCAAAGCCGGGGTAATTGTCGACCTGTTCGGTTGTCGCCATCTGTCCTCCTGCGGACAGCTTTTCGAGCACAACCACGGAAAAACCGCTTCTCGCGCAGTAAAGCGCCGCGGTATAGCCGCCCGGTCCGCCGCCGATGACGGCGACATCATATCTTTTTTCGCTCATGCCGGAACCCTCCCTGTTTTTGTTACTGCTCTGCGACCCAATCCAGGATGCGCGCCTTGGATTCCGGTGCGATCAGCGGCTCGCTCACCTTGCCGTCCTTGAACAAAAGCAGTGTCGGGATGGTCTCCACCTGAAAGCGCTGCGCCAGCTCGGGCTGCTCGTCCACGTTGATTTTTCCGGTGACAAACTGCTCCTCGTTCTGCTCCGCGAGCTGGTCGATTGCGGGCGTAATCCGGCGGCAATAGCCGCACCACGGCGCCCAGAAGTCCACCAAGACGGGCTTTGCGCTGTTTTTTACGAGTTCCTCAAAATTTCCTGTGGTGATTTCGATCGGTTTCATAGTGCATTACTCCTTTAAAATTACTCCTGTGTTGCGTGGGGCGCCGGCAGCCGCCCACAAGTAGGATGACCCGCTGCGCGCGTTTCATAACAGGCCTGTGCGCCGGCACTTTTTCTGCTGCAACTTGTACTGTAATCATAATAGTTACATTTGAAAATGTCAAGCCCTTACACATGAATCTTTTGTAAATTGCAGGCGGCATGCAAAAAAGCCCTGCGCCCTGCTGCACGGTTTTCAGCCGTGCAGCCGAGCGCAGGGGTGTGCTTGAGTTTGTTTCTAAGGCGCTGCGCTTACTGGCTGATCGTCTGCTTCAGTGCATCCACAGAGGTCTGCACGCCCGCTTCGGTCGACATGGTGAAGTCCTCCATCTCCAGCGAGACATCTTCGTTGTACCCCATCATGCGCACAACGGAGAAGAATTCCTTCCACCACTGCAGATCCTTGCCGCAGCCGACCGCGACATAGTTCCACGCGCGGTTTGCCGTATCATGTACGTCCTTCCACTCGGCCAGACCGTTTATCTCGGCCATGCCGCGCTCAATGCGGGTGTCCTTGCCGTGCACGTGATAGATGGCGCCCTTGAGCGCACGCGCGGAGGCAATGGGGTCTGCCCCGTATGCGATGAGGTGGGACGGGTCCAGGTTGATGCCGATGATGTCGTCGCCGACGCCCTCGCGCAGATGCCAGAAGGACTCCGGGTTGTGCACCATCATGCACGGGAACTCCTCAATGGCAATTTTTTCGATGCCATGCGCCCGGCAGAATGCCGCGAACTGCGTCCACCACGCAATCGTCACCTTCCACTGGTAGTCCACGGTCGGCTGCATGTAGGCCGTCATCGTGACCGAGGAGGTGATCCAGTTCGGGGTGGTGTCATGCTCGCTGCCCGCAGGCAGTCCGGACATGCACACGATTTTCTTGACGCCCAGCATTTCCGCCAGCAGCACGCAGTCGTGCATGGACTCCGCGTACACTTTGCCGGTTTCGCACGGCCACAGCGGATTGCACGAGGTGTTCAGCGCGGAAATACGCATATCGCGCCGGGTCAGCTCATGCAAAAACGCCTCGCGCTTGCCCGCATCCGCAAGCAGCTCTGCGGTGTTCACATGGGTGCGTGCGCCCCAGCCGCCCGCGGTCATTTCCACGGCATGAATGCCCATAGATTTTACTTTATCGAGCATATCCGTGTAAGAAAGCTCGGCATATACGTCTGTACAAATAGCAAGTTGCATCGTAGATTCCTCCTGTATGATTTCGGAGGATGCGCAGCTGTCTGCGCATCCTCCCTGTGGAA
>CAZOJP010000053.1:0-10473 GCA_964580155.1 uncultured Intestinibacillus sp.
CAACGCGGTGTTTCTTCTCTTTCATTTCCACTTCGGTAGCGGCGCCGACCTTGATGACCGCAACACCGCCTGCCAGCTTTGCCAGACGCTCCTGCAGCTTCTCACGGTCGAAGTCCGAGGTGGTGCGCTCGATCGCGCTGCGGATTTCCGCGACGCGGGACGCAATCTTCGCCTTTTCGCCTGCGCCGTCCACGATGGTCGTGGTCTCCTTGTTGACCTTGACCTGGCGCGCAGTGCCCAGCATATCGATGGTCGCATCCTTGATGTCAATGCCGATTTCGTCGGAAATCACCGTGCCGCCGGTCAGCACCGCGATATCCTGCAGCATCTCCTTGCGACGATCGCCGAAGCCCGGTGCCTTGACCGCAACGCAGGTGAACGTGCCGCGCAGACGGTTGACGATCAGGGTGGACAGCGCCTCGCCCTCCACGTCCTCTGCGACGATCAGCAGCTTGCGGCCGGACTTCACAATCTGCTCGAGAATCGGCAGCAGATCCTGCACGTTGCCCAGCTTCTTATCCGTAATCAGGATGAACGGATCATCAAGAACCGCTTCCATCTTGTCGGTATCCGTGACCATATACGGCGTGATATAGCCGCGGTCGAACTGCATGCCCTCGACAACCTCGGAATAGGTCTCCGCGGTCTTGGACTCCTCCACCGTGATAACGCCGTCCGTGGAAACCTTCTCCATCGCCTCTGCGATGAGCTGGCCGATCTCGTCATCGCCCGAGGAAACCGCACCGACGCGCGCGATGTCGTTCGTGCCGTCAACCGCCTTGGAGTTCTCCTTGATCGCGTTGACCGCCGCTTCGACAGCCTTGCTCATGCCCTTGCGCATAACCATGGGGTTCGCGCCGGCCGCCACGTTCTTCAGGCCCTCGCGCACGAACGCCTGCGCCAGCAGGGTCGCCGTTGTGGTGCCGTCGCCTGCGATGTCGTTCGTTCTGGTCGCAACTTCCTTGACGATCTGTGCGCCCATGTTCTCGAACGCGTCCTCAAGCTCGATTTCCTTTGCAATGGTAACACCATCGTTTGTGATGAGCGGCGAGCCGAACTTTTTGTCCAGAACGACGTTGCGGCCCTTCGGACCGATGGTGACCTTAACGGTGTTGGCGAGCTGATTGATGCCGCGCTCCAGCGCCTTGCGTGCGTCCTCGCCGTAAATAATCTGTTTTGCCATGATGGTTGACCTCCTATAATTGAGAAATGTACCGGAAAACCGGTGTGAAATGTCTTTTACTCGACGACAGCCAGAATATCGCCCTGCTTGACAACGATGTATTCCTCGCCGTCAACCTTGACTTCGGTGCCGGAATACTTGCTGGTGAGGACCTTATCGCCGATCTTGACCTGCATGACGACTTCCTTACCGTCAACAACGCCACCCGGGCCAACCGCAACCACTTGCGCAACTTGCGGCTTCTCCTTGGCGGAGCCTGCCAGAATGATACCGCTCGCTGTGGTTTCTTCCGCCTCGAGCATTTTGATCACAACGCGATCGGAAAGGGGTTTGAGTGTCATGGTTCTATTCCTCCTAAAATTAAAAGTAAACAAATTATGCAGATTAGCACTCTTTATTCTTGAGTGCTAATCTGCTTATTATGATACATCAACCTTTTCCAATACGCAAGGGGTTTTTCAGAGTTTTTGCCAGATAATTTTTAAATTTTTGTGAATAAACCCTTTACCACCACTTAGATGGGGTCAAATCAGCCGTTTGCCGGTTTAGCAGTCGCAGGTTTCGCCTGCTTTTTCGCCTCATCTTTAAAGTACATGTACAGATCGCACTTGATCATGCCGTTGTACAGCTTGCGGCGTTTATCCGCCTTGCGCCCATAGAAGCGCTCAAATTCCGCATCCGAGCTGAGGACATACTGCTTGCTGTCACTTCCGCGCATCGCATGCCCAAAGGCGGTATACAGCCGCTGCGCGCTTTGCAGGTCGAGCAGACGCTCGCCGTAGGGCGGGTTGGCAAAGAGCGTGCCGACGCCGCTGTAATCGCGCGAGACGGCATCCGCCGTTTCGAAGCGCACGGTGTGCAGCACACCCGCTTTGCGCGCGTTATCGACCGACAGCCGCACGCAGTCCGGGTCTATGTCGCTTCCGAAAATCTCAAACCCTGCTTCGGGCACAATGCGGCTGACCGCCTCCTCGCGCACGGATTTCCAGATGTCCGCGTCCATGCAGCTCCACTTTTCCGCGTCAAAGGAGCGCATCATGCCGGGCGCGCGCCGCATCGCGATGAGCGCCGCCTCAATGGCGATGGTGCCCGAGCCGCAAAACGGATCGAGCAGACGGTCGCGTCCGCGCCAGCGCGCCAGCTTCACCATGCCCGCGGCAAGTGTTTCGCGCAGCGGTGCCGCGTTTGCGTTTGCGCGATAACCGCGCTTGTGCAGTCCGGCGCCCGAGGTGTCGAGGTAGAGCTCCGCCCGATCGTGCATGATCGCAAACTGAATCTGATAGCGCGCGCCCGATTCCTCAAACCAGTCCACACCGTATTTTTGCGACAGGCGCTTTACAACCGCTTTTTTGATGATTTTCTGGCAGTCCGGAATGGAGTGCAGCGCAGATTCGAGCGCGTGCCCCTTGACCGGAAACGCGCCGTCACGCGGAATGAACGCCTCCCACGGCAACGCGTATACACCCTCAAAAAGCTGATCGAAGCTGGTGGCAGGAAACGAGCCGATGCGCAGCAGCACACGCTCCGCCGTGCGCAGGTTGAGGTTCGCCCACGCGAGCGTTCTCTCGTCACCGGAAAACAGAACACGTCCGTTTTCCGGGCGCACGTCGGTCAACTTCCCCTCAAAGCGCAGTTCGTCGGCAACGATTCCTTCCAGACCGAACAGGGTCGGGCAGCATAATTCCAGCTTCATTTTGATTCCTCCGTTTTTTGTGTGGCTCTATTGTAGCACACCCGCAGCAGGATGTACACCGTCGACCGCTCTTGGCGCCGCATGAGAGAAAAGCCGCCCCTTTCGGGGCGGCCGCGCGAGTTGTCCTCTATATTGTACGCCGATGCGTCTGCGAACTTTGTCGAAACGCGTGCCCTGCTGTAGCTTTTTGTATCCGTTTTGCAGGGAAACTACGCTTCCTTACTGCCCATCAGCGTGACCAGAACCGCCTTTTGTGCATGCAAGCGGTTTTCCGCTTCTTCAAAGATTTCGTCCGCGTGCTCCTCGAACACCTTGGTCGTAATCTCCTGCTCGCGATAGGCAGGCAGGCAGTGCTGCACCATGCAGCCCGGCTTTGCCGCGGCGAGCAGCTCGTCGTTGATCTGATAGCCCTGGAAGGCCTTCTGGCGGATTTCCTTCTCGTCCTCCTGCCCCATGGATGCCCAGGTGTCGGTGATGACGATGTCCGCGTTCGCGGCAGCCTCCATTGGGTCGGCTGTGAGGAAGAAATTCGGGTTTGGCTGCGCAAAGTCGAGCACCTGCTGCGCCGGACGATAGGCCTCCGGTGTCGCGATGGATACCTGCATGCCAACCTTCAGACCGCCGACAATCAGCGAGTTTGCCATGTTGTTGCCGTCGCCGATGTAGCACATGCGCAGGCCGTCAAACGAGGCGAATTTCTCGCGGATGGTCATGAGGTCTGCGAGCACCTGACAGGGGTGGCAGAAGTCGGTCAGTCCGTTGACGATCGGAATCGTGCCGTACTGCGCAAGCTCTTCAACCTCGCTCTGCGCGAAGGTGCGGATCATGATGCCGTCAAGATAGCGCGACAGCACGCGCGCGGTGTCCTGCACCGGCTCGCCGCGTCCGATTTGCAGATCGCGGTTGGACAGGAACATCGCCTGCCCGCCGAGCTGATACATACCGGTTTCGAAGGAAACACGGGTGCGCGTCGAGGATTTTTGAAAAATCAGACCGAGGCTCTTGCCCTCGAGGTGGCGATGCAGGATATTGTGCTTTTTTTCGTACTTGAGCTGATCTGCAAGGTCGAGGATGCCGATAATGTCCTCGGTCGAGCAGTCAAGCAGCTTGAGTAAATGCTTCATTAGAACACCTCTTTCATAATGGTCAGCGCTTCGTCCATTTCTTCGTAGCTGATCGTGAGCGGCGGCAGCAGGCGCACTGTGCTCTTGCCCGCGGTCAGTGCAATCACACCCTTTTCGAGCAGTGCACCTGCAAACTGCGCATGCTTGCCCTCATCCACGACAATGCCGAGCATGAGTCCGCGGCCGCGCACGCCATGAATGCTGTCCGCGCCCAGCGCAAGGATGTGCTGTCTGAGGTATTCGCCCTTTTCGCGCACCTGTGCCAGAAAATCATCGTTTGCGACAATCGACAGCACGGCATTTGCGCTTGCGCACACGAGCGGTGTGCCGCCGAAGGTCGTTGCGTGGGTGCCCGGGGTCAGCACATCGCAGCACGACTGCGCCGCCATCACCGCGCCGATCGGCACACCGCCGCCCAGCCCCTTCGCCATTGTCACGACGTCGGGGCGGATGCCGTACTGCTGAAAACAGAACAGGCTGCCTGTGCGGCCGATGCCGGTCTGCACCTCGTCGATGAGCAGCAGCAAATCACGCTCACGGCACAGTTTTTCAATCGCGCTCACAAATTCCACGTCGAGCGGCAGCACACCGCCCTCGCCCTGAATCAGCTCGATCATCACCGCGCAGGTCGTGTCATCGACCTCGCTCTCCACGCTCGCAAAGTCGTTTGCGTGCGCATAGGAAAAGCCCTCGGTGAACGGGAAAAAGAAGTTGTGGAATTTGTCCTGACCGGTCGCGGTCAGCGTGGTGACCGTGCGGCCGTGGAAGGAGTTCCACAGCGTGACGATTTTGTTGCGCCCTGCGCCGTATTTGTCAAAGGAATATTTGCGCGCGAGCTTGATGGCGCCCTCGTTCGCCTCCGCGCCCGAGTTTGCGAAGAACACCTTGCCCATGCCGGTCTTTGTGACGAGCGTCTTTGCGGTTTGAATCATGGGCGCAGTTGTGAAAAGGTTGGACGCGTGCATGAGCTTGTGCGCCTGCTCGGTGATCGCGTTCACGACCGCCGGGTTATCATAACCGACCGCACACACGCCGATACCGCTGGACAGATCGATGTATTTCTTTCCGGCCACGTCCCACAGTGTCGCACCCGTGCCGTGGTCAAGCGCGACCGGAAAACGCCCATAGGTATTCATCACATAGCGGTTTTCATCGTCTTTTAGTTGCTGATATGTCATGGTTTTCCCTTCGTTTCGTTTTAGAATTCGTCTTAGCCGAACATGGTGCCCACACCGACCTTGCTGAGCAGCTCGATGAGGATGGAGTGCTTGACGCGGCCGTCCTGAATGTTCGCCTGATCGACACCCGAGCGCACCGCCTCAACGCAGCAGTCCACCTTGGGGATCATGCCGCCCTTGATGACGCCGTCGCGGATGAGCCGCGGCACCTCGGATACCTTGAGGTTCGCGATGAGTGTGGAATCGTCCTTGGGGTCCAGCATCAGTCCGCGCACATCGGTCAGCAAAATGAGCTTCTTCGCCTTGAGCGCGATTGCGAGCTTGC
This sequence comes from uncultured Intestinibacillus sp., assembly GCA_964580155.1. GTDB lineage: Bacteria > Bacillota > Clostridia > Oscillospirales > Butyricicoccaceae > Intestinibacillus. Next base: position 5,504 of record CAZOJP010000053.1, read on the forward strand.
TCGCGGCGGTGTCCGCGTTGATGTTATAGTTCGTATCGTCGTCCACGCCCTGCGCGACGGTCGACACGACCGGTATGTAGCCGCGCTCGAGCACATCAATGACCGGCGCGGGGTCGACGTCTACAATGTCGCCCACATAGCCGTAGTCCGTGCCCTGACGGTCGGTCATGCGCTTGGCCTGAAACAGTCCGCCGTCCATGCCGCCCAGACCGAGGCCGCGGCCGCCCGCCTTGGCAAGCAGCGTGACAAGATCCTTGTTGACCTTGCCGCACAGCACCATTTGCACGATATCCATCGTCTCGCGGTCGGTATATCGCAGGCCGTTCACAAATCTGGACTCCTTGCCGATTTTGCCTAGCAGATCGTTGATTTCCGGGCCGCCGCCGTGCACGACGACGACGCGGATGCCGACCAGATTGAGCAGCACCAAATCGTGGATGACCGCGTTCTTGAGTTCGGCGTTGACCATGGCATTGCCGCCGTATTTGACAACGACGGTTTGCCCATAGTATTTTTGGATATACGGGAGCGCCTCGACCAGAATTTTGGCTTTCAGCTCCGCATCAAGCTCTGTACTCATGTTTATTCGTCCTTTTACGTTCTGTAATCGCCGTTGATACGCACATAATCATAGGTCAGATCACAGCCCCATGCGGTCGCGGCGGCATCGCCCTCCGCAACGTCAATCGCGATTGTGACCTCGCTCTCCGACAGGATGGTCTTTGCCGCATCCTCGTCGAATGCAATGCCTGCGCCCTTTTCGCACACGGTGATGGTGCCCGCACCGCTTTCAAACGCGATTGTGACATATTCCGGGCGGAACGGCGCCTTGGAGTAGCCCATTGCGCACAGCACCCGTCCCCAGTTGGCGTCCGCGCCGAACATCGCCGCCTTGACAAGGCTGGAGGCGCAGACCGCCTTGGCGAGCCGCTCCGCGGTCTCTTCGGTGCGCGCGTGCGCGACTGTGCAGGTGATGAGCTTGGTTGCGCCCTCGCCGTCCGCCGCGATCATGCGCGCCAAACGGGTCATGACCTCGGTCAGGGCGCGATGGAACACATCATAGCTCTCGTCCTGCCAATCGATGAGCGGATTGCATGCCTTGCCGTTTGCAAGCACCACGCAGGTGTCGTTCGTCGAGGTATCGCCGTCAACCGAAATGCGGTTAAAGGTTTTGCGCACGACGCTTTGCAGCGCATCCGCGAGCATATCCTCCGAAATCGCGCAATCGGTTGTGATAAAGCACAGCATCGTACCCATATTGGGATGAATCATGCCGCTGCCCTTGCAGATGCCGCCGAGACGGCAGGTTTTGCCGCCGACCATGAACTCGACCGCAACGCTCTTCGGGCAGGTGTCGGTCGTCATGATGGCATGCGCCGCCTTGTCCGATCCGTCCGCTGTCAGCTGAATCTTCGGCAGATTCTGCTCGATGCACTCAATGTTCAGGCGCTGGCCGATCACGCCCGTGGACGCGACGACCACGTCGCCCTCCTCGATGCCCAGATGCTTTGCCGCCGCCGCCGCCATGCGCCGCGCGTTTGCCATGCCGTCCGGTGCACACGCGTTGGCGTTGCCTGCGTTCGCGACAATCGCGCGCGCCACACCGTCCTCCAGATGCTCCATCGTGACATAAATGGGCGCTGCCTTGACGCGGTTCATCGTATAAACCGCCGCCGCCGCGCACTCGCCCTCGCTGAAAATGAGCGCGGTGTCATCGGTTTCGCGGCTGTCCTTGATGCCGCAGCGCAGGCTGCCCGCTGTAAAGCCGGATGCGGCACACACGCCGCCGGAGATAATCTTCATAATAGGCTCCGTCCTTTCGGATTATACAGTCAGTCCGGTGGTTTCCTCCAGACCGAGCATGATGTTCATATTCTGCACCGCCGCGCCCGACGCGCCCTTGCCGAGGTTGTCAAACAGCGCGGTGACAAGGGTCTGCTCCCCGTGTCCGGTGACGATCAGCCGCAGGCTGTCGTGCCCTGCGAGGGTGTCCGCATAAATGACCGGCTCATCGCCGCCGAGCGGTGCGACCGTGACTAGCGTTTGCCCCGCATAATGGTTCGCGAGCGTATCGTGAACGCGCGCCGCGTCGCAGCCCGGCAGCATGACGGTCGTCGCCATCCCCTTATAAAAGTCGCCCAAAATGGGCACGAATACAGGGGAGACGGACAGGCCGCACACGTGCTGCATTTCGGGCAGGTGCTTGTGCTGCAAATTGAGTCCGTAAATGCGGTGGGCATCGTGGCGCGGATCCCGATCCGCGGCTTCGTATTCCGCGATGAGCTTTTTGCCGCCGCCCGAATAGCCGGTCAGCGAGGAGCAGGTCAGCGCGCGGTCGGCAGGCACGATGCCGTGCGCAACAAGCGGATATACACCCGCAATAAAGCCGCTTGCGTGGCAGCCGGGATTTGCCACGCGCGACGCGTGCGCAATCGCCGTGCGATGCCCGCTCGACAGCTCCGCAAAGCCGTATGCCCATCCCGCCGCCGTGCGGTGTGCGGTTGACGCGTCAATCACGCGCGTGCGGTCGTTTTCGATGAGCGCGACCGCCTGCCGCGCCGCCTCATCCGGCAGGCACAGAAAGACCACGTCCGCCGCGTTCAGCAGCGCGCGGCGCGCGTCCACATCCTTGCGTTTGTCCTCGTCTATGAGCAGCAGCTCGATGTCGTCGCGTCCGCCGAGCCGCTCGTAAATTTGCAGACCGGTCGTGCCTTCCTTGCCGTCTATGTATATTTTTGGTTTCATGCCTGCTCTGCCTGTTCCCGCACGTCCGCGACGAAGCGCTCGATTTTCTCAATCTGGCGCGTGACCTCGGCCGGAGCAGGGCCGCCGATGACCTTGCGCTCGCCCACGCAGGTGCGCAGATCCAGTGCGTCATACACATCGTCCTCGAACGATTTTGAAATCGCGGCAAAGTCCTTGAGCGTCAGCGTTTCCAGCGTTTCCTCGGACTTGATGCACTGGTTGACCAGACGGCCGACCGTCTTGTACGCATCGCGGAAGGGCATACCCTTCTTCGTCAAATAGTCCGCGCAGTCGGTCGCGTTGATGAAGCCGGCGGAGGCCGCGCGGCGCATATTGTCGCGGCGCAGCGTCATGGTCGCAAACATGGGCGTGAAGACCTCAAGACACTGCTTGACGGTGTCGATTGCGCCGAACACCGCTTCCTTATCCTCCTGCATATCCTTGTTGTATGCAAGCGGCAGGCCCTTGAGTACGGTCAGCATGGTGGTCAGGCTGCCGTAGACGCGGCCGGTCTTGCCGCGGATGAGCTCGCAGACGTCGGGGTTCTTTTTCTGCGGCATGATGGACGAGCCGGTGGAATACGCGTCGTCCAGCTCGACGAATTTGAACTCCCACGAGCACCACGAGATGATTTCCTCCGACAGGCGGGACAGGTGCATCATAAGGATGGACAGGTCGCTGCACAGCTCGACGCAGTAATCGCGGTCGGACACGCCGTCAATCGAGTTGTCGGTCACGCGCGCGAAGCCGAGCCGGTCGCACACGAACTGGCGATCGATCGGGTAGGTCGTCGACGCGAGCGCGCCCGAGCCGAGCGGCATTTCGTCCATGCGCTCCAGGCAGTCCTGCAGGCGGGTGATGTCGCGCTTGAGCATATTGGCATACGCCATCATGTAGTGCGCAAAGGTCGTGGGCTGCGCGCGCTGCAAATGCGTGTAGCCCGGCATGACCGCATCCAGATTTTCGCGGCTCTTTTGCATCAGTGCGTCGAGAAAGCCGCACAGCAGCTCGATGATCTCGTGGATTTCCTTTTTACAGTACATGCGCATATCGAGCGCAACCTGATCGTTGCGGCTGCGCGCGGTGTGCAGACGCTTGCCCGCGTCGCCGATGCGCTCGGTCAAAAGCTGCTCGATATTCATGTGAATATCTTCATATTCGAGAGAAAACTGCACCTTTCCCTCGCTGATATCCTCGAGAATGCTCTGAAGTCCCTGAACGATCTTATCCGCCTCGTGCTGCTCGATGATGCCCTGCTTGCCCAGCATCGTGGCATGCGCGATCGAGCCCGTGATGTCCTCCTGATACAGGCGGCAGTCAAACAGGATCGAGGAGTTAAAGTCGTTTACCACGAGGTCTGTTTCTTTTTGAAACCGACCCGCCCATAATTTAGCCATATGCTGCCCTCGCTTCTACAATCAAAATCGACAGTGGAGAACGAAGGGCGGAGTTTTCCGTCCCCGTTCTCCACATTTGGTTTATTCTACGGTCGGGAAGCCCGCACCGGTCTTTTCCTGCAGGGCCTTGTCCGCCATCGCGCGCACCTTGAGCGGCAGACCGAACAGGTTGATGAAGCCCTCGGAATCCGCCTGATCGTATGCGTCGTCCTCGTCGAAGGTCGCCATGTCCTCGGAGTACAGGCTGTACGGCGAGGTCACCGATGCCGGCATGATGTTGCCCTTATACAGCTTGAGCTTGACGTCGCCCGTCACGGTCTCCTGCGTGGAATCGACAAACGCGCTGAGCGCCTTGCGCAGCGGGGTGTACCACTGGCCGTTGTAGACAAGCTCGCCGAATTTCAGCCCGATCTGGGCCTTGTAATGTGCGGTCTCGCGGTCGAGTGTGATTTCCTCGAGCTTTGCGTGCGCCGCATACAGGATGGAGCCGCCCGGGGTTTCGTACACGCCGCGGCTCTTCATGCCGACAAGGCGGTTTTCCACAATGTCGAGGATGCCGACGCCGTTTGCGCCGCCGATCTGATTGAGCTTTTCGATGAGGGCGACCGAATCCATCTCTTCGCCGTCAACCGCGGTCGGAATGCCCTTTTCAAAGTGAATCGTCACATAGGCGGGTGCGTCGGGCGCCTGCTCGGGCGATACGCCCAGCTCAAGGAAGCCCGGACGATTGAGCGGTGCCTCGTTTGAGGGCAGCTCGAGATCCAGTCCCTCGTGCGACAGGTGCCACAGGTTCTTGTCCTTGGAGTAGTTGGTCTCCTTCGTGATCTT
>CAZOJP010000054.1:0-10181 GCA_964580155.1 uncultured Intestinibacillus sp.
GCCCCCCGCGCACAGCGGGTGCCTTGCCGGCACGGGCAATGTCGCGCGCGGCGCGAGACGAAAACCGGCAGCTTCGAGCACGTAGAAAAAGATTCTCACGGGGCAATTTCGCGCATGTCGCGAGCCAAAAAACCCTCCACAACGCCCCCTCTCCCCTGTGTAAACCCCGCTTTTTTTATCCCCAAAGACCTGTTGATTCCACACCCCCCTGCCTGTGGATAACTCCGACTCCCCATTTTCCGTCAAATACTGCCCAAGTTATCCACAATGCCCTTTGGACGCGCAACCCCCCACCACACAAGGCCCCGCAGGGGTTTTCCACAGTTTCCCCACTACTACGACTACTACTAAAACAATATACTATTTATCTTTACTATTCCCCGAGAAATTTCACAGACCGCTACCCTGTCCTGTGGATGATTAGAAAGGAAGCAAACCAACATGAAATTTTCCTGCGAGAAATCGACCTTACTCGACGCGATTAACATTTCCTCGCGTGCTGTTTCAGGAAAAAGCACCATGGCGCTGCTCGAAGGCCTGCTGCTGCGTGCCGGTGACCGCCTGACCCTGACCGGCTACGATCTGTCGCTCGGCATCCGCACCACCATCGACGCGGATGTCATCGATCCGGGCGAAGTGGTGCTCGGCGCACGCATTTTCGGCGATATTATCCGCAAATTGCCCGACGATGTGGTCTATATCGAAACCGACGACAAGCTGCTCACCACAATCAAATGCGGCCGTTCGGTGTTCAACCTCATCGCCTCACCTGCGGATGATTTTCCGCAGCTCCCCGAGGTTTTGCAGGAAAGCTCGATTTCCCTGCCCGAAAATACGCTCAAACGCGCGATTTCCCAAACAATCTTTGCCGTTTCCGACAACGAAAGCAAGCCCATCCACACCGGCGAGCTGTTTGAAGTCTCGGGCAGCGCGCTCAACATCGTCGCGGTCGACGGCTACCGCGTGTCCATCCGCCGCGAAACGCTGGACGTGCCCGTGCTGCAGCCGATGAAATTTGTCGTGCCCGGCTCGGCGCTGCGCGAGCTTGAGCGCATTTTGGACGATTCCGACGGCATTGTCTCGATTTATCCCGACGAAAAGCATATTTTGTTCTCGGTGGGCGACACCGAGCTGATCACCCGGCTGATTGACGGCGAATTTCTCAACTATCGCGCCGCCGTGCCTGTCGACGCGGACTACCGCATCCAGGCGGAAACCCGCGCGCTCATCACCGCGGTCGAGCGCGTTTCCCTCATCACGACGGAAAAACTCAAAAATCCCGTGCGTTTGGACTTTGACGGCGATATTCTGAAGCTCAGCTGCATCACCGCAATCGGCAAAAGCTACGATGAATGCACGATTGACGGCGAAATCAGCCATCTGGAGATCGGCTTTAACAACCGCTATCTGCTGGATGCGCTGCGCGCGTCGAGCGAAAACGAAAAAGTGGTGCTTTCGTTCAAGGGTGCGCTCAATCCGCTCGTCATCACCCCGGTTGAGGGCGACCGCTTCACCTATCTCGTGCTGCCCGTGAGGTTGAAGGCCAATGACTAAATGTAAAATTGCAGGCGATTTCATCAAGCTGGACGCGCTTTTAAAATTTGCGTCGCTCGTGGGCACGGGCGGCGAAGCCAAAATCCGCATCGCGGAGGGCGAGGTCGCGGTCAACGGCGAAATTTGCAGGATGCGCGGCAAAAAGCTGCATCCGGGCGACCGCGTCACGCTGGGCGAGGACACCGTAGAAATCGAATAAATATGCAGAATGTGCATATTTCCCGCGCGTATTCACGGGTGGGAAATACAAAATAACGCAGGGTTTCCTGCAAAACGGAGCGACCGAACAAGATGCAGCTGAAACGCATACAACTTCATAATTTCCGCAACTACGAACGGCAGGAATTTGTCTTTGGCGAGGGGGTCAACCTCATCTGCGGACGCAATGCGCAGGGCAAGACGAACCTGCTCGAGGCGGTGTGCGCGGTGTCCACGATGCGCCTGTTCCGCACGGGCCAAAAAAAGGACGGGCTGCGCTTCGGCTGCGACGAGGCACAGATCGAGGCGGATTTCCGCACGCAGGGGCGCGATTTCACGATGGTGCTGCGGCTGCATCGCCGCAAGACCCTGGAAATTTGGCGCAACGGCGTGCGTCTGCGGCGGCAGAGCGATGCCGCAGGGCTGCTGCGCACGGTGCTCTTCAGTCCGGACGATCTCTACCTCGTGCGCGAGGGCGCGGCGGCGCGGCGGCGCTTTCTCGATACCGCGCTGTGCCAGCTGCGGCCGCGCTATGCCGCGGCGCTTGAGGAATACAACCGCCTGCTCGAGCATAAGACGCGCATTTTGCGCGACAGCGAGGAAAAACCCGCGCTGCTCGATCTGCTCGATGATTTCACGCGGCGCATGTGCGGCTTCGGCGCGCTCATCGTGCAGCGCCGCGCGAAATTCGTGCGCGCGCTCGCGGAGCAGGCGCACCGTATCCATGCGGAGATCGCGGACGGCGAGAGCCTGTCTGTGCGCTATCACACGGTGTCCGCCATAGAAGATCCCTTCGCACCGCTCGAAACGCTCGCAGAGCAGCTCTACGCGCACGCAATGGCGCATCGCGGGGCCGAGCTTGCCGCGCGCTCGTGCCTGTCCGGCCCGCACAAGGACGATTTGCTGCTGGAAATCGACGGGCAGCGCGCCGCGTCGTTCGGCTCGCAGGGGCAGGTGCGCACCTGCGCGCTCGCACTCAAGCTCGCCGAGCGCGAGCTGTTTTTTGCCGACTGCGGCGAGTATCCGATTTTGCTGCTGGACGATGTGCTCTCCGAGCTGGACACCTTCCGGCAGGAGTATGTGCTCGGGCGCATCGGCGGCGGACAGGTGCTCATCACCTGCTGCGAGCCCGCGCTTGCCGCGCGCATCGGCGGCGGAACGGTTTTTTATCTGGAAAACGGAAAAAGAATAGAAAACTTTTCATAAAAAATCATCACAAAGCATGGAAAATGTGCTATAATAACAGTATGGTTTATATGCCGAACCGGCGCAGGAGGAGATAGCCGATGTATGTGCATCTGGGACAGGACTATATCGTGCCGGTGCGGTCTATTGTGGGCATTTTCGACATGGACACCGCGACGCTCAGCCGCCACACGCGCGGCTTTATCGCGCGTTTGGAGCGCGAGGGGCGCGTCGTGCCGCTGTTTGACGATTTGCCCAAGTCCGCCGTGCTGTGCGAGACCGCGCTCGGCGAACAGCTCTATCTCTCCCAAATCTCCCCGGTCACGCTTGTGCAGCGTGTCGAACGGGTGCGCGCGGGCGAATTTATTTAAGGCAACCTCAGGCAACGAAAAAAGGCGGCAAGCGCGGGTGTTTTTCTGCAGCGTCCCATGAGTTCGGGCGCTCTTTTTTCGGTTTGAGGCCGGTCTATTTATCGGAGGAAAGTGAAGTATGAGCGAGATAAACTTAAGCGAATTGAACGACGAGATGCTCGATCTGCACGTCACGGAGGCCTATGACGAGAGCCAGATTCAGGTGCTCGAGGGGTTGGAGGCCGTGCGCAAACGTCCGGGCATGTATATCGGCTCGACTTCGGAACGCGGACTCCACCATCTGGTCTACGAGATCGTGGACAACTCGATCGACGAGGCGCTTGCAGGCTACTGCACGCACATCGAAATCACCATCGAACGGGACAACGTCATCCGCGTATCGGACAACGGCCGCGGCATCCCCTGCGGCATCCATCCGCAGATGGGCATTCCCACGCTCGAGGTCGTGCTGACCGTGCTGCACGCGGGCGGCAAGTTCGACGGCACGGGCTACAAGGTTTCGGGCGGACTGCACGGCGTGGGCTCCTCGGTCGTCAACGCGCTGTCCGACTGGATGGAGGCCGAGGTGTGCGACGGGCACGCCAAGCACTTCATGCGCTTTGAGCGCGGCAAGACCGTCATCCCCATGCGCGACACACCGTGTGAGGGCGAGACGGGCACGACGATCCGCTTCCACGCCGATCCGGAAATCTTTGAAACAAACGAGTACACCTACGATGTGCTCGAAAAGCGTCTGCGCGAGCAGGCCTTCCTCAACGCGGGGCTGAACATCACACTGCGCGACGAGCGCGACGACGAGCCGACCGAGGACCACATGTACTACGAGGGCGGCATCCGCCAGTTTGTGCAGCACCTCAACCGCACCAAAACGCCGCTCCATGACGACGTCATCTACATGGAGGGCAGCCGCGACGGCTCGATGGCCGAGGTCGCGATGCAATATACAGATAGTTATACCGAGCTTCTATTATCCTTTGCGAATAATATCAACACGACCGAGGGCGGCACGCACGAGACCGGCTTTAAGGCGGCGCTCACCCGTGTGCTCAACGAATACGGCAAGAAATACAAGCTGCTCAAGGACGATGAGTCCTTCAAGGGCGAGGACGCGCGCGAGGGGCTGACCGTGGTCATTTCGGTCAAGCTGCAGGACGCGCAGTTCGAGGGACAGACCAAGACCAAGCTCGGCAACAGCGATATGCGCGCACTGGTCGATTCCATGCTGTCCGACAAGCTCATGACCTTCTTTGAGGAAAATCCCGCGGTGGCGCGCACGATTATCGAAAAGGCACAGACCGCGGCGCGCGCACGCGAGGCCGCAAAGCGCGCACGCGAGATGACACGGCGCAAGTCCGCGCTCGATTCCGCATCGCTGCCGGGCAAGCTGGCGGACTGCATCGAAAAGGACCCGACCTACACCGAAATCTACATCGTCGAGGGTGACTCGGCAGGCGGCTCGGCGAAGGAGGGGCGCGACCGGCGCTATCAGGCGATTTTGCCGCTGTGGGGCAAGATGCTCAACGTGGAAAAGGCGCGGCTCGACAAGGTATACGGCAACGAAAAGCTGACCCCGATGATCACCGCGTTCGGCGCGGGCTTCGGCGACGATTTTGACCCTGCCAAGCTGCGCTACGGCAAAATCATCCTCATGGCGGATGCCGACGTCGACGGCAGCCATATCCGCACCCTGCTTCTGACGTTTTTCTTCCGGTTTATGCGTCCGCTCATCGAGCAGGGCCATGTTTTCATCGCGCAGCCGCCGCTTTTCAAGATCGAAAAGGGCAAGGATGTGCGCTACACCTACACCGACGAACAGCAGCGGCAGGCGCTCGAGGAAATGGGCGAGGGCGTGCGCGTGCAGCGCTATAAGGGCCTGGGCGAGATGGACCCCCATCAGCTTTGGGAGACCACGATGGACCCCGCGACGCGCACCCTGCTGCAGGTGACGGTTGAGGATGCCGCCGCGTCGGACGAGACCTTTACCCTGCTCATGGGCGAAAAGGTCGAGCCGCGCCGCGAATTTATCGAGCGCAACGCGCGATATGTCATGAATCTGGACATCTAAAACAGGATTCCCCCATCCCGATGACGCGCATGCGGCACACAGCCGCCCGTCATCTCAAATCGCCTGCGGGGCGCTCAGGAGGCAGAGAATGAGTCAAGAATATGAACAGCAAAAAATAGTACAGGTCGATCTCGAGCGCGAGATGAAGAAAAGCTACATCGACTATGCGATGAGCGTCATTGTCGGCCGTGCGCTGCCTGATGTGCGCGACGGCCTAAAACCCGTACACCGCCGCATTCTGTACGCGATGTACGAGGACGGCCTGACCTCGGATAAGCCCTACCGCAAATCCGCAACCACGGTCGGTAACGTGCTCGGCCGCTACCATCCGCACGGTGACGCATCGGTTTATGACGCGCTTGTGCGCATGGCGCAGTCCTTTTCGCTGCATTATCCGCTGATTGACGGCCACGGCAACTTCGGCTCGGTCGACGGCGACCCCCCGGCAGCTTATCGTTACACCGAGGCGCGTATGGCGAAGATGGCAAATGCCATGCTCGCGGACATCAAGAAAAATACGGTCGATTTCGGCCCGAACTTTGACGAGGAGCTCAAGGAGCCGCTCGTGCTGCCCTCGCGCTTCCCGAACCTGCTGGTAAACGGCTCGTCGGGCATTGCGGTCGGCATGGCGACGAATATTCCGCCGCACAACCTGACCGAGGTCATCGACGGCGTGTGCTATGTGATCGACAACCCCGAAGCCGAGATGGACGAAATCTGTCAGTTCATCAAGGGGCCGGACTTCCCGACGGGCGGCACCATCATGGGGCGCTCGGGCATCCGCGCGGCGTATGCCACCGGCCGCGGCAAGGTCAAGCTGCGCGCCAAGGCGGAAATTGTCGAGCTGACGAACGGCAGAACGCAGATTATCGTCACGGAAATCCCCTATATGGTCAATAAGGCGCGTCTGGTCGAATCCATGGCGAACCTTGTCAAGGAAAAGCGCGTCGAGGGCATCACGAATATCCAGGACCATTCCTCGCGCGAGGGCATGCGCATTGTCGTGGACATCCGGCGCGACGCGAACGCGCAGGTCATTTTAAATCAGCTCTACACCTATACCCAGCTGGAAGACACGATTTCGATGAACCACATCGCCCTTGTGCCGAGCGGCGCATCGGGCAAGCTGCAGCCCAAGGTGCTGTCGCTGCGTGAAATCATTGATCACTATATCAGCTTCCAAAAGGACGTTGTCGCGCGCCGCACGCGGTTTGATCTGCAAAAGGCGCAGGATCGCGCGCACATCCTCGAGGGTCTCAAGGTCGCGACCGATAACATCGATCGCATCATCGCCATCATCCGCGCCTCCGCGAATGAGGCAATCGCCAAGGAAAACCTGCAAAAGGAACCCTTTATCGTCAACCAAATTGCACTTTTGGGCATTGTGGACGGCAAGGAGGACTTTGAGTTCCATCTGGACGAGCCGCAGGCGCAGGCGATTGTGGATATGCGTCTGGGACGTCTGTCCGGTCTGGAGCGCGAAAAGATCGACAACGAGTATAACGAGCTGGAAAACCGCATTGCGGGCTTTGTCGAAATCCTCGAATCCGAGCACAGGCTGCTCGAGGTGGTCAAGGCGGAAATGCAGGAAATCAAGCAGAAATACGGCGATGAGCGCCACACCGACATCCAGAATATCGCGGACGAGATCGACATTGAGGATCTCATCGAGGAGCAGGACTGCGCGTATACGCTGACGCATTTCGGCTATATCAAGCGCCAGCTGACCTCGGCTTACCGCGCGCAGCGCCGCGGCGGCCGCGGTGTGTCCGCCATGGCGACCCGTGAGGAGGACTTTGCAAAGTACCTGTTCACCGCGTCCACCCATGAGACGATTCTGTTTTTCTCCAACCTCGGCAAGGTTTATAAGCTCAAGGGCTACCAGATTCCGGAAACCGGCAGAAGCGCCAAGGGCATGAACCTTGTCAATCTGCTCGAGCTGGATCCCGAGGAGAAAATCACCGCGATGTTCCCCATCAAGGAATTTTCCGAGGATAAATTCCTGTTCTTTGTCACAAGACAGGGCGTTGCCAAGCGCATTGTGCTGTCCGATCTGCAAAATATCCGGCGCGCGGGTCTGCGTGCGCTCGGCCTCAACGAGGACGACGCGCTGGTTGATGTGCGCCTGACCGATGGCAGCCAGAACATCCTCATCGCAACGCATGACGGTCGCGCCATTTGCTTCGATGAGAACGAGGTGCGCGCGATGGGCCGCACCGCGACAGGTGTGCGCGGCATCCGCCTTGCGGAGGGTGACTACGTCGTCGGCGCAGGACGCGCGCGTCCGGACGCGTATGTGCTGACCATCACGGAAAAGGGCTACGGCAAGCGCACCCCGGTGGAGGAATACAGCGTGCATCACCGCGGCGGCGGCGGCATTTTGCTGCACGGCCTAACCGAAAAGACCGGAAAAATCGCAGGTCTGGCGGTGGTCGATCACGACAACGACGTGATGATTATCACGGATGACGGCGTGATTATCCGCACAGCGTGTGATGATATTCGCGTGTGCGGCCGCGCGTCGCAGGGTGTCATCACGATGCGCATTGACGAGGATGTGCGCGTGATTTCGGTTGCACGCACGGAAAAGGAAGAGCCGGAGGAGAGTGTGGAAATCTCCGAGAGCACGGAAATCTCTGAGGGCACGGAAGTGTCTGAAAGCGAAGAATAATCAGTATAGGAAACAGCGCCTGTTCCGGTGTGTGCCGGGAGGGGCGCTGTTTTTTTTGCATGATGCGCGTGATTGTGCGGTGGTGTTCTCCCGTCCCGCGCCGCGCGCGACAGTGCCTGCACCGGCGAGGGGCTCCCGATTCCGGGAATAGCGGCGCTCAGCCGCCCGGAATCGACACTGCCCGCCACGGCAGTGGCCCGCTGTGCGCGGGGGCACACAAGAAGGGGTCTTCCCCCTTCTTGTGAATCATCCCCGCCTGGGTGCGGCGTGCGCGACTGTCCGGCAGATTTTTGTTCCGGCTGCGCCGGAAAAAAATCATGACCGTACAATTGTCGCGTGGTGGGGTGAGATGGTGGTTTCTTTATTTTTGGGCGTGTCGGGCGTGCGTGCGGTGCAGGTGCAGCGTCCCCGGTGCGTGCGGCGCGCGTGGGTTTATGCGGCGGCTTGTGAAAGGGTGCGTCTGGGGTGCGGTGGTGTGTTCCCCCGTCCCGCGCCGCGCGCGACAGTGCCTGCCACGGCGAGTGGCAAGTTTTGCTTTTGATTTTGGGGGAAATGCGGTATACTGGACACATAGGCTGTTTGCAAAAAATGAGGAGGACTTCTGACGTGAAAAAAATTCTGTTTGTCGCATCCGAATGTGTGCCGTTTATCAAGACGGGCGGACTTGCCGATGTAATCGGTTCGCTGCCTGCCGCACTGGATTCGGAAAAATACGATGTGCGCGTTGTCATTCCGAATTATCGCAGTATCAAAGCGGAATATCGCGCAAAATTCTATCATATCACGCATTTTTATATGGATCTCGGCAGTCTGGGTGAAATTTATGTCGGCATCAAGGGCTATAAGCACGAGGGTGTGACGTATTATTTCATTGACAACGAGCACTATTTCGGCGGAGAGAAGCCCTATGGCGATATGCAGTGGGACATCCAAAAATTCTGCTTCTTCTCCAAGGCCGCGCTGGCGATTTTACCGGTGGTGAATTTTCATCCGGATATCATCCATTGCCATGACTGGCAGACAGGTCTTGTGCCGGTGTATCTGCATACACTGTTTAAGCCCAATCCGTTTTTCGGCGGCATCCGCACGATTATGACAATCCATAACCTGCGGTTTCAGGGCGTGTGGGACATCGAAACACTGGTGCAATATACCGGCTTGCCGCGCGACATCTTTACACCGACCGGACTGGAATACCATCAGGATGCGAATATGCTCAAGGGCGGTTTGGTGTATGCCGACCGGATCACAACGGTATCGCGCACCTATGCCGAGGAAATCCGCAATCCCTTTTACGGCGAGGGTCTGGACGGCCTGCTGCGCGCACGGTCGGATAGCCTGTCCGGCATTGTAAACGGTGTGGATTATGCGCTGTATGACCCTGCGACAGATCAGAAATTGCCGACAACATACACAGCAGCGACGGTGCGCGAGGGCAAGGCCGCGTGCAAGGCCGCGCTGCAGCAGGAGCTGGGGCTGATACCCGATGCCAACCGCATGATGATTGCGATGATCACGCGCCTGACCGACCAAAAGGGTCTGGATCTGCTCGCGTGGTGCATGGATGCGCTGCTGGGCACGCCGGTGCAGCTTGTCATTGTGGGCACGGGCGACGCGCACTATGAAAATATGATGCGGCATTATGAGTGGCTGCATCAGGGTCAGGTGTCCGCCAACATCATGTTTGACGACGGGCGCGCGCGCCGCATCTATGCCGCGGCCGATCTCATGCTGATGCCGTCGCAGTTTGAGCCGTGCGGCCTGACGCAGCTCATTTCCATGCGCTACGGCACGCTGCCGCTCGTGCGCGAAACAGGCGGCCTGCGCGACACCGTGCAGCCCTATAACGAATATGAGGGCACGGGCACAGGGTTCTCGTTCGCGCGCTATAACGCGGATGATATGCTGTATGTGCTGCTGTATGCGCAAAAGCTGTTTTATCAAAACCGCGCGGCGTGGGACGCAATGGTGCAGCGCGCCATGCAGGCGGACTTCTCCTGGAACAGCTCGGCGCGCGAATACGAAGCGCTGTATAACACGCTGTAAATCTTCCTTTATACACAAAAAAAGAGCGTTATCCCGATTTGGATAACGCTCTTTTTGATGGTTTTGTGCATTTAATCGGTTTCAGAGGCAG
>CAZOJP010000055.1:0-4895 GCA_964580155.1 uncultured Intestinibacillus sp.
ATAAACATGGGCAGAAGTGTCAAGAAGGGCCCTTTTGTGGCTCCTGAGCTTATCAAAAGAGTGCTCGAAATGAACGAGAAGGGCGAGAAGAAGGTGCTCAAGACCTGGTCGAGAGCGTCCACCATTTTCCCGGACTTCGTCGGTCATACAATTGCCGTACATGACGGCAGAAAGCATGTTCCGGTATATGTGACCGAGGACATGGTAGGTCATAAGCTGGGTGAGTTCGCTCCCACGCGCATTTACAAGGGTCATGCTGGCAGCAGGACCTCGAACACCGGCAAGTAAGGGGGGGACGTAACGATGGAAGCAAAAGCTTATGTAAGAAATGTCCGAATCACTCCTCGCAAAGTCAAGATTCTGTGCGACCTCATCCGCGGCAAGGACGCGGGTGCGGCGGCAGCCATCATTATGAACACGCCGAAGTCTTCTTCCGAGGTCATGATTAAGCTGCTCAAGAGTTGTGTCGCCAACGCGGAAAACAACCACAACATGGACACCGACAAGCTGTTCGTAAAGCAAGTGTTTGTTACCCCGGGCCCGGTCATGAAACGTGTCATGCCGCGTGCACAGGGTCGCGCGTTCCGGATCCTGAAGAGAACATCGCATATCACGATGGTTCTCGCCGAGAAAGAATAAACGAGGAGGGTAACAATGGGCCAGAAAGTAAATCCGAACGGTCTCCGTGTCGGCGTTATTAAGAATTGGGATTCCCGCTGGTTCGCCAAGGACTCTGCGTTCGGCGACCTTCTCGTGGAAGACTACAATATCCGCAAGCACCTGAAGAGCAAGCTGTATGCCGCAGGCGTGCCCGCGATTGAGATTGAGCGTACCTCCAAGGACGTGAAGATCATGATCCAGTGCGCTCGTCCGGGCCTTGTCATCGGCAGAGGCGGCGAGGATATCCAGAAGCTCGAGGCTGAGCTGACCGCAAAGATCGGCAAGCCGGTCAAGGTCTCCATCATCGAGATCAAGAACCCGGACACCAACGCAACGCTGGTGGCCGAGAACATCGCACAGCAGCTTGAGAAGCGCACCAGCTTCCGCCGCGCGATGAAGCAGTCCATGGGCCGTGCAATGCGCATGGGCGCCAAGGGCATCAAGACCTGCTGCTCCGGTCGTCTGGGCGGCGCGGAAATCGCGCGCACCGAGCACTACCACGAGGGCACGATTCCGCTGCAGACCCTGCGTGCGGACATCGACTACGGCTTTGCCGAGGCGAACACGACCTATGGAAAGATCGGCGTCAAGGTCTGGATCTACAAGGGTGAAGTTCTCACCGGCGGCCCGCGTCTGGGTCGTTCGATCGAAGCACCGAAGCCCGCATTCGAGCGCCGTGACCGCCGCGACCGCGGTGATCGTCGCGGAGGCCGTCGCGACTTCAACAACCGTGGTGACCGCAATGGTACCGGCGAGCGCCGTGCACCCCGTCAGGAAGGAGGCAACCGCTAATGCTGCTCCCTAAGAGAGTTAAATATCGCCGCGTACACCGTGGCCGTATGACCGGCAAGGCTACCCGTGGCAACTTCGTTTCCAACGGCGAGTTCGGCCTCCAGGCAACCGAGCCGTGCTGGATTACCTCGAATCAGATCGAGGCTGCCCGTATCGCCATGACCCGCTACACCAAGCGCGGCGGTCAGGTATGGATCAAAATTTTCCCCGACAAGCCGGTTTCCAAGAAGCCGGCCGGCACCCGCATGGGTTCCGGTAAGGGCGCTCCCGAGTATTGGGTCGCTGTTGTCAAGCCGGGCCGCGTGTTGTTTGAAATCGCCGGTGTACCGGAAGCGGTTGCACGCGAGGCAATGCGTCTTGCCAGCCATAAGCTGCCCCTTAAGACCAAGATTGTTCGGCGCAAGTCTGAGATTGGTGGTGAAGAATGATGAAGGCAAACGAGATTAGAGAGATGACGGCCGAGGAGCTGAATGTCAAGCTGGCCGACCTGAAGAAGGACCTGTTTAACCTCAGACTTCAACATGCGACAAACCAGCTCGACAATCCGACGCAGATCAGCAAGGTCAAGCGCGACATTGCAAGAGTGAACACCGTTCTCCGTGAGCTTCAGCTTGCGGGCAGAGCGTAAGGGAGGTAAGCGAAGTTGAACGAGAGAGCGTTTCGTAAAACTCGTGTCGGCAAGGTCGTTTCCGATAAGATGGATAAGACGATTGTTGTCGCGATCGAGGACAGAGTCCAGCATCCGCTGTACAAGAAGATTATCAAGAACACCTATAAGCTGAAGGCGCACGACGAGAACAACGAGTGCGGCATCGGTGACAAGGTTCGTGTGATGGAGACCCGCCCGCTGTCCAAGGACAAGCGCTGGCGCCTGGTCGACATCATCGAGAAGGCTAAGTAAGGAGGAGAACACATGATCCAGCAGGAATCCTTCCTGCGCGCGGCGGATAACAGCGGCGCGAAGGAACTCAAGTGCATCCGTGTTCTCGGCGGCTCCAACCGGAAATACGGTAACATCGGTGATGTCATCGTGTGCTCGGTGCGCAAGGCGCAGCCGGGCGGCGCGGTCAAGAAGGGCGACGTTGTCAAGGCTGTCATCGTGCGCACCGTCAAGGGCCTGCGCCGTGCGGACGGCAGCTACATCCGTTTCGACGAGAATGCGGCAGTCATCATCAAGGAAGATAAGAACCCGCGCGGCACCCGCATCTTTGGGCCAGTCGCAAGAGAGCTGCGCGACAAGGATTATATGAAGATCCTTTCGCTCGCTCCGGAAGTATTGTAAGGAGGCGCCCGGAATATGAATACACTGCATCTGAAAAAGGGCGACCTCGCCGTCGTCCTGTCCGGCAAGGAAAAGGGCAAGCGCGGCACGGTGCTCAGCGTGGACCCGAAGAAGGGCACGGTTGTTGTGGAGAGCGTGAACATCGTCACCTGCCACACCAAGCCCCGCCGCCAGGGTGAGACCGGCGGCATCGTCAAGCGCGAGGCTGCGCTGCGTGCGTGCAAGGTCATGCGCGTTTGCCCGAAGTGCGACAAGCCGACCCGTACGGCGCATTCCGTTGAGAACGGCGCCAAGGTCACGGTCTGCAAGCACTGCGGCGAAATCATTTAAAGAGGAGGTAAACTGAAATCATGCCTAGAATGAAAGAAAAGTATGTAAGTGAAGTTGCACCTGCTCTGATGAATAAGTTCGCTTACAAGTCCACCATGCAGATCCCCAAGCTTGACAAGATTGTCATCAACGTGGGCTGCGGCAAGGAAGCAAACGGCAACGCCAAGGTCATCGAGTCCATCGTGCGCGATATCACGACGATCACCGGCCAGAAGCCGATTATCACCTATGCAAAAAAGTCCATCGCGAACTTTAAGCTCCGCGACGGCATGCCGGTCGGCGTAAAGGTTACGCTGCGTCAGGACAGAATGTGGGAGTTTCTCGACCGCCTGTTCAACGTTGCGCTGCCCCGCGTCCGTGACTTCCGCGGCATCAATCCCGACGCTTTCGACGGCCGCGGCAACTATGCCCTCGGTCTGAAGGAGCAGCTGATTTTCCCGGAAATCGCGTACGACCAGATCGATAAGATCCGCGGTATGGACATCATCATGTGCACCACCGCAAACACCGACGAAGAAGCACGCGAGCTGCTCTCCCTGATGGGCGCTCCGTTTGCAAAGTAAAGGAGGAGGGATTCTAAATGGCTAAGAAGGCAATGGTACTCAAGCAGCAGAAGACTCCCAAGTTCTCTACGCGTCAGTACAACCGCTGCAAGATCTGCGGACGTCCCCATGCTTACCTGCGCGATTACGGCGTGTGCCGTATCTGCTTCCGCGAGCTGGCATACAAGGGCCAGATCCCGGGCGTGCGCAAGGCATCCTGGTAAGGACAGACGCACTGCGTCAGGCGCAATGTTATCCACAGCGCGTTTTGACTTAAAGAAAGTGCCCGATTCAATTCAGAATTGGCACTTTCGTGCTTGCCAAAGCAGGCGTTACGGTGGTATAATTAGTCGTTCACGCTTCGCGGGGAATCTCCGCGGTGCGTGGCCTTCGGGCAGCCCGCCGTGTGCGGGCTTATCGGCTGTTATAGATACAGCCGCATCCCCCAGCCGCTGCTTGTAGAAAGGCTACGGCAGTGTATAGAAAAGTAGAGGGCAAACAGGCCAATTAGGGGACCCCGGGTGGGACCGGGATGCCCGTTCGAAATTGCTGCACTACCTTCTAACTTCTAGAAAAGGAGAATAAATCTATGCAGATCACTGATCCCGTCGCGGATATGCTGACCCGCATCCGCAACGCGGGTTCCGCACGTCACGAAAGCGTGGACGTTCCGGCATCCAACATGAAGAAAGCTATCGCACAGATCCTGCAGGAAGAGGGCTACATCAAGTCCTTCCAGCTGGCTGACGACGGCGCACAGGGCGTTATCCGCATCGCACTGAAGTACCAGGGCCGCCAGCAGGCGATCACCGGACTCAAGCGCGTTTCCAAGCCCGGCCTGCGTATGTATGCAGGCGCACAGGAGCTGCCGAAGGTCCTCCGCGGCCTCGGTATCGCCATCATTTCCACTTCCAGAGGCGTCATGACCGACAAGAAGGCTCGCGAGCTCAATGTCGGCGGTGAAGTCCTGGCGTTCGTATGGTAAGGGGGTAAACACATATGTCTAGAATCGGCAGAATGCCCATTGCCATCCCCGCCGGCGTAACCGTCACCCTGGAGGACGGCGTTTGCACCGTGAAGGGCCCTAAGGCGACCCTGACCCAGAACATTCATCCGGACATGATCGTCACGATCGCGGAAAACGAAATTCTGGTTACGCGCCCCAATGACAATAAGGAAAACCGTGCGCTGCATGGTCTGACCCGTACGCTGATCCACAACATGGTGGTTGGCGTCACCGAGGGCTTCAAGAAGGAGCTCGACGTAAACGGTGTCGGCTATCGTGTACA
>CAZOJP010000055.1:4905-10162 GCA_964580155.1 uncultured Intestinibacillus sp.
TTGAAAAAGGCTTTTCTAAAGAGCTGGAAGTAAACGGCGTTGGTTACCGTGTTGCCAAGCAGGGGAAAGACCTGGTTATGAACTTAGGATTTTCTCATCAGGTAATTGTTTCCGAGGTGCCGGGTATTACCATTGAGGTACCCAGCCCCAACAAAATCGTTATTGTCGGCGCTGACAAGCAGCAGGTAGGCCAGTTCGCAGCAGAAGTGCGCGAAAAGCGTCCGCCGGAGCCGTATAAGGGCAAGGGCATTAAGTACGTGGATGAGGTTATTCGCCGCAAGGAAGGCAAGACCGGCGGTAAGAAGAAGTAAAGGAAGGTGTGCCTAAATGGTTTCGAAGAAAGACTCTAACAAAGCGCGTCTGAGACGCCACAAGAGAGTGCGTGGCGCAGTTTCCGGTACTGCTGAGCGCCCCCGTCTCAATGTTTTCCGCAGCGCGAAGAACATCTACGCGCAGGTCATCGACGATGCAAACGGCGTGACCATTGCTTCCGCCTCGACGAACGAGAAGGACTTCACGCAGTACGGCGGCAACAAGGACGCTGCCAAGCTTGTCGGCCAGAAGGTCGCTGAGCGCGCGCTTGCCAAGGGCGTTTCCGCTGTCGTATTTGACCGCGGCGGCTACGTCTACCACGGCCGCGTGAAGGAACTCGCTGAAGGCGCCCGCGAGGGCGGCCTGCAGTTTTAAGTCGGGAGGAGGTAAAACATGGCTAAATTTGATAGAAACGATAAAAGAGAGGACGAGTTCAAGGAAACCGTCGTCTCCCTCAATCGCGTATCCAAGACCGTTAAGGGCGGCCGTATCTTCAAGTTTGCAGCGCTCGTCGTTGTAGGCGACGGCAAGGGCACGGTTGGCTTCGGTCTGGGTAAGGCCTCCGAAGTTCCCGATGCAATCCGCAAGGGCATTGAAGATGCAAAGAAGAACGTGGTCAAGATCTCTATGAAGGGTGTGACCATCCCGCACGAAGTCATCGGTGAGTTCGGCGCGGGCCGTGTGCTGCTCAAGCCTGCAGCTCCCGGTACCGGCGTAATCGCCGGCGGCGCGGTTCGTGCCGTCGTCGAGGCAGCGGGCATCAAGGACATTCGTACCAAGTGCCTGCGCTCCAACAACCCGCAGAACGTCGTAACCGCGACGATCGAGGGTCTGAAGAGCCTGCGTGACGCAGCCCAGGTCGCTGCGGTTCGCGGCAAATCCGTCGAAGAACTTTAAGGGAGGGTAATAGCAATGGCGAACATGAAGATTACCCTGAAAAAGAGCCTGGTTGGCCGCATTGAAAAACACATTGCCACCGCTCACTCTTTGGGTCTCAAGAAAATCAACGATATAACCATTCAGCCTGACAACGCGCAGACGCGCGGCAAGATCGCCAAGATCGGCTTCCTGCTTCAGGTTGAAGAGAACGTATAAGGGGAGGTAAAGCGCATGCAGCTTCACAACTTACAGCCTGCTGAAGGCGCCAGCCGCCGCCCGTACCGCAAGGGCCGCGGCGCAGGTTCCGGCAACGGCAAGACCGCGGGCCGCGGTCACAAGGGCCAGTGGGCTCGCTCGGGCGGCGGTGTCCGTCCCGGTTTTGAAGGCGGCCAGATGCCCCTCGCGCGTCGCCTGCCGAAGCGCGGCTTCCACAACATTTTTGGCACCATCTATGCCACCGTCAATGTTTCTGCTCTGGATCGTTTCGAGGATGGCGCTGAAGTCACCGTCGAGACTCTGGTCGCTGCAGGTCTGGTCAAAAACGTACAGGACGGCATCAAAGTCCTGGGCAACGGCGAACTGACCAAGAAGCTGACCGTCAAGGCAGCAGCTTTCTCTGCTTCTGCAAAGGAGAAGATTGAGAAGGCAGGCGGAAAGGCCGAGGTGGTATGAGGTGCTTGAAACCTTAAAGAATGCCTGGCGTATTCCCGAGCTCAAGAAAAAGCTCCTTTACACGCTGTTCATCCTGCTGATCTTTCGATTCGGATCGCATATCCCGGTTCCGTTTATCGACCTGAATCTGCTCAGTCAGTACTTCGAGCAGCAGACCGCAGCCGGCAACGCTTTGGGCTTTATCAACGTCTTTACCGGCGGCGGCTTATCGCAAGCGACCATTTTTGCAATGTCCATCACCCCGTACATCAACGCGTCGATCATTTTGCAGCTGCTTACAGTTGCGATCCCCGCGATGGAGCGTATGGTGAAGGATGGCGGCGAAGAGGGCCGCAAGAAGATCGCGAGCTGGACCCGTTACCTGGGTGTCGTCCTCGGTCTTCTGCAGGGTTTCTCGTACTACACGCTGCTGCGCGCGCAGGGCATCCTCATGGATACCAGCACGTGGTCGGCTGTCGTCATCATTTCCGCCTTCACGGCGGGCACCGCGCTCATTATGTGGCTCGGTGAGCACATCACCGAAAAGGGCATCGGCAACGGCATTTCCATCATCCTGTTTGCGGGCATCATTTCCCGCGGACCGTCGATGATCAATACGCTTTACCAGCTTGTCAAGAGCGGCAAGAGCGTGCTGATTATTGCGTTGCTCGTGGTCGTTTCGCTCGCGCTTGTCGTGTTCGTCGTCTTTATGTCGAACGCGGAGCGCCGCATCCCGATCCAGTATGCCAAGCGCGTCGTCGGCCGTAAGATGTACGGCGGCCAGTCCACGCATCTGCCGATTAAGGTCAATGCGTCGGGCGTTATGCCGATCATCTTTGCGTCCTCGATCATGTCGCTTCCGGCGACCATCTCCATGTTCTACACCCCCAAGGCCGGCGGCTTTGGTGAGGCGTTCATGAAGGTGTTCCGCCAGACAAACCCGGTGTATATCATTGTTTATCTGCTGCTGATTTTGGCGTTCAGCTATTTCTACGCAGCGATTCAGTTTAATCCGGTTGAAATTGCCAATAATCTGAAGAAGAATGGCGGTTTCATTCCCGGCTTCCGCCCCGGCAAGCCGACCAGCGACTTCATCACGAAGGCTCTGGGCAAGGTCACCTTCGTCGGCTCGATCTTCCTGGGCGTCGTGGCGGCGCTGCCGCTGGTCATTGGCGCGTTTGCTTCCGATCTGTCCAACGTGGCACTCGGCGGCACCAGCGTCCTGATCGTCGTCGGTGTTGCGCTTGACACAGTCAAGCAGATGGAGGCTCAGATGATGATGCGTCATCACAAGGGCTTCCTCGAGTAAGTTTGGAGGCATTTCATGAATTTGATCTTACTGGGCGCTCCGGGCGCCGGCAAGGGCACGCTCGCGCCGTTTCTCATCGAAAAGATGGGAGGCGTTCCCGCGATCTCGACCGGTAATATCCTGCGTGAAGCGGTCAAAAACCAGACTGCGCTCGGCGTAGCCGCCAAGCAGTATATGGATCAGGGCGCGCTTGTGCCCGACGAAGTGGTCATCGGCATGCTGCAGGAGCGCATCGCGCAGCCTGACTGCCGCGACGGCTTCATCCTGGACGGCTTCCCGCGCACGATTCCGCAGGCGGAAGCACTCGACAAGGTGGCGCGCATCGACTGCGCGCTGTCGCTCGAGGTTCCCGACGAGGAGATCGAACAGCGTATGGCGGGCCGCCGCGTCTGCCTCAAGTGCGGCGCGACGTTCCACGCGACAAACAATCCGCCCAAGGCGGAGGGTGTGTGCGATGTGTGCGGCGACGAACTGGTCATCCGCAAGGACGATCGGCTTGACGTCGTGCGCGACCGACTGGATACCTACCATGCGCAGACCGAGCCCCTCAAGGACTATTACGGTGCGCAGGGCAAGCTCAAGAGCATCGACGGCACGCGCGGCATCGAAATGACGCGTGCGCTCGCCGCGGAAGCACTGGGGCTGTAACGATGATCAACATGAAAATCCCGCATGAGCTCGAGCTTATGCGCAAGGCCGGCCGTCTGACCGCCCTCGCCCGCAAGGCGGCGGCGGAGGCGGTCAGGCCGGGGGTCACTACGGACGACATCGACCGGGTCGTCCGCCGCACGATTGAGGAGGCGGGCGCCAAGCCCTCCTTCCTCGGTTACGGCGGCTTTCCGGCGAGCGCCTGTGTATCGATCAACGACGAAATCATCCACGGCATCCCCTCCAAGACGCGGATCATCCGCGAGGGCGATATCGTGAAGGTGGACGTGGGCGCCTATTTAAACGGCTTCCACGGTGACTGCGCGGCGACCGTCCCCTGCGGACAGGTCTCCGAGGAAGCGCAGCGTTTGATCGAGGTGACTCGGCAGAGTTTCTATGAGGGTATCAAGTTTGCACGGGAGGGGTGCCGTCTTTCGGACATCTCCCATGCAATCCAGACCTACGTGGAGTCGCACGGCTTTTCGGTCGTCCGCGCATACGTCGGTCACGGTGTTGGCGCGCAGCTGCACGAATCGCCCGAGGTGCCGAATTTCGGCGCGCCCGGACACGGCGTGCGCTTGCAGCGCGGCATGACCCTCGCGATCGAGCCTATGGTCAACGCGGGCGTGTATGACATCAAGGTTCTGCCGGATGGCTGGACCGTCAAAACACGCGACGGCAGACTGTCGGCGCATTATGAGAACAGTATCGCCATCACCGAGGGCGATCCCGAGATTCTGACCAGCATCGACGGAGAGGTACTGTAGCAAATGGATTCCCATAAATCCGACATTGTGTTATCCTGCAAAGGCCGGGATGCAGGGCAGCTTCTGCTCGTCATGGACGAGGACAAGGAGCATCTGTATCTCGCCAACGGCCGCGCGCGGCGCGCGGAGCGTCCCAAGCGCAAAAAGCGCAAGCATGCTGTCCATCAGGGCAGCTGCGACGAACGCACCCGCACAAAGCTGCTGACAACCGGCCGTTTGACCAACAACGAAATCCGCCGGGCGCTTGCGCTCTGGTCGGAGAGAAACGGCTCTGATTGACCGAGGAGGTAAAAGAACGATATGGCGAAAGATGACGTCATCGAACTCGAAGGTACCGTCATAGAGGCGCTGCCCAACGCAATGTTTCAGGTGGAACTGCCCAACGGCCATAAGATCTTGGCCCATATTTCGGGCAAGCTCCGCATGAACTTTATCCGCATTCTTCCCGGCGACAAGGTCACCGTACAGATGTCGCCCTACGACCTGACTCGCGGCCGTATCACCTGGCGCTCCAAGTAAGCGGCAGGCTTTTGTAAGCGAGCGGAGGCATCCAGTGACCCGGGTGCCAGCGGTCGCCGGCCCTGTGCCGTGCGTCCCATCCCACCATAAATAAGTGATGGAGGTAAAACAACATGAAGGTAAGACCGTCTGTAAAGCCGATCTGCGAAAAGTGCAAGATCATCCGCCGTAA
>CAZOJP010000056.1:0-9349 GCA_964580155.1 uncultured Intestinibacillus sp.
TCCTGAACATCATGATCAACATTTCCGAAGGAATCGTTGTTTATCCGAAGGTTATTGAGAAGCGCGTCATGGGTGAGCTGCCGTTCATGGCCACGGAGAACATCCTGATGCGCGCGGTCAAGCGCGGCGGCAACCGGCAAGACCTGCACGAGCGCATCCGCGAGCACTCTATGGAGGCGGGCAAGCGCATCAAGGAAGAGGGTCTGGACAACGACCTGATCGACCGCATCGCAAACGACCCGATGTTCGGCATGAGCCGCGCGGAAATCGAAGCGGAGCTAGATCCCGCGAACTATATCGGCCGCAGCCCGGCTCAGGTTGACGACTTCCTAAACGACTGCGTCTATCCGCGCATCAAGCCCTATCTGGGCGGCGAGGAAATTCATGTCGAGATCAATCTGTAAGTCAACAAGACTTTATTGACTTCTCTGCACGAAAAGTCTATAATAACTTTCGTGTCTGAAAGTAATTAGGAGGTAACAAAAGTGAAGAAGAGCATCGCATCCTTCGTCGCTGTCATGCTGGTCATCGTACTGCTGGGCTTGGCGGCGGTTATGGGATTCAGCGTGGGGGATACGACGGTGATTCCCAGCGTGTTCAGCGCGGAGGGTATCCGCCGCGGTCTGGATCTGGTCGGCGGTTCGTCCATTACCTATGAGGCGAATCTCCCGGAAAATTATGATATAACAAAGCTTTCGAGCGATATGAAGACCGCGCAGGCCATGCTGCGTGCGCGCCTTGACGCGCAGGGCTTTACCGAAGCCAATGTGGCACTGCAGGGCGACCGCCGTATCACGGTCGAGATTCCTTCCATCAAGAATCCGGAGGAAGCAGTCCAAACCCTGGGCAAGACCGCACAGCTCAAGTTTGTCGATGCCAGCGGCAACGAAATCCTGAGCGGTTCGGATGTCAAGCGGGCAAGCGCGCGCTTCGGCGCAACCTCGCAGGGCGGCATGGAGCAAAACTATGTCGAGCTTGAGTTTAACACCGCGGCCGTTTCCAAGTGGGCGGAAGCCACCAAGAACGCGGCGCAGCAGGCCGCAACCGGCATGAACTTCATCGCCATCCTGATGGACGACGAGGTCGTGGAGACCGCGAGCGTGAGCAGCGAATATGCCGCAACCGGCATCAACAGCGAAACCTGCATCATCTCCGGCCATTTCACGGCGGAGACCGCGGGCGAGCTTGCAAACCTCATCAACATCGGCCAGCTACCGTTCACCCTGTCGCAGGACGAGCTGCGCTCGGTCGGACCGGAGCTCGGCTCCAACGCGCTGCATAACAGCTTCTATGCGCTTGTGATCGGCGTCATCCTGATCGCGATACTCATGATCTCACTGTATCGCCTGCCGGGCTTTGTCTCGGTCATCGCGCTGGGTTTCTTCATGGTCATCGAGGCGATCATTCTCGCGGTGTTCCACATTAACCTGTCCCTGCCGGGCATCGCGGGCATCGTCCTGTCGGTCGGTATGGCGGTCGATGCGAACGTCATCATCTTCGAGCGCATCAAGGAAGAGCTGCGCGCGGGCAAGTCGGTTAAGGCTTCGATTGATTCGGGCTTTAAGCGCGCCTTCACCGCAATCCTGGACTCCAACATCACAACCCTCATCGCGGCAGTCGTCCTGTACGGCCTGGGCACGGGCACGGTCAAGGGCTTCGCGCTGACGCTTGGCATGGGTGTTGTTGTTTCGATGCTCACGGCGCTGACCGTGACCCACTTCCTGCTCAACCGCATGGTGGACTTCAGAATCAAAAACCCCAAGGTCTACGGTGCATAAAGAAAGGAGGCGGTTCACATGAAGAAGAAGACATTTCCCATTGTAAAGAATTTTAAGATTTTCGGCATTATTTCGATTTTGCTGTGTGCAGTCGGTCTGTTCAGCATTATCGCGCTGCCGTTCGGTCTCAATCTATTCAATCTGTCCATCGACTTTGCAGGCGGTACGCAGATGGAATTCAATATGAGAACACCGGTTACGGCCGAGCTCAAGGAGCAGGTGAAAACCGTATTCACCGATGCAACCGAGGTCACCCCGTCCAGCGTTGTCGATGCGAGCGAAACCCACGTCATCGTGCGCATGAGCAGCATTGACTCTGCCAAGCGTCAGGCGGCCATCGCCGCGATGGAGAAGGAGTTCAACCTGACAGAGGACGATCTCTACCAAAACGAAGACGTCAGTGCGTCGGTCGGTCAGGATATGCAGCGCACTGCGGTTTTGTCCTCGGTCGCCGCGGTCGTGCTGATGATGCTCTATATCAGCTTCCGCTTTGAGTTTACCTCCGGCCTGGCAGCGGTCGTATGCCTTGTGCACGACCTGCTTGTCATGCTCAGCTGCTATGTGATCTTCCAGATCTCCATGGACAGCAAGTTCATCGCGGCGGCGCTGACCATCCTCGGCTACTCGATCAACGCGTCGATCATCGTATTCGACCGCGTGCGCGAAAACCTGCGCACCTCGCGCAAGGAGCCGTTTGAGGACGTCGCCGAGCGCAGCGTCTGGCAGACCATGGGCCGTACCATCAACACCACGCTGACCACGCTGTTTACGATCGGCATGCTGTGCATTCTGGTGCCGTCCCTGCGTAATTTTGCCGTGCCGCTCATCATCGGCATTCTCTCGGGCGCATACTCCTCGATTCTGCTTTCGAGCACATTGTGGG
Organism: uncultured Intestinibacillus sp.; assembly: GCA_964580155.1. GTDB lineage: Bacteria > Bacillota > Clostridia > Oscillospirales > Butyricicoccaceae > Intestinibacillus. The sequence goes on from CAZOJP010000056.1 coordinate 2,662, forward strand.
GCAAGTTCCGCAAGATTTTCCGCAAAAAGCACGCATAATTTTGTCGCATATTGCAGCAAAAGAGGGTACCCGGTCGGGTATCCTCTTTTGCAAATCGCGGCATACTACACTTGTTTGATTTTTTGACGCACAAGAAGGGAGGAGAACGCATGGATTGCGGAATTTCCACCGCCTGTTTTTATCCGGAACCGCTTGAAAATACGGTTGACCGCATCGCCACACTGGGCATCGGCGTGGTTGAGGTGTTCATCAACACCGAATCGGAATTCCATCCGGCCTTTGTGCGCGACATGAAGGAGCGGCTTGACGCGCACGGGCTGCGCGTCGCATCGGTGCATCCCTTCACCTCGCCGATGGAGGGGCAACTGCTGTTGTCCGACTATGACCGCCGCACGCAGGACGGCATTGCGCAGTATCGGCACTATTTTGAAGCGGCGCACATGCTGGGCGCGCACAGCTTGACCTTCCACGGAGAGCGCAGCATCATCCGCGACCGCGATGCCGCAGATGCCGCGCGCAAGATTGCGGTTTATGCCGCGCTGTGCGATGTTGCGGCGGAGTACGACCTTGCGCTGGCGCAGGAAAATGTCGCGTGGTGCAAATCGGAAAGTCCGGAGTACATCAGGCGCCTTTATAACGAGGTGCCCGCGCTGCGCTATACGCTCGACATTAAGCAGGCCCACCGCGCAGGGCACCACTGGAGCGAGTACCTCGATGTGATGGGCGAGCGCATCATCAACGTGCATATCAACGACTTTGACGAGACCCACAGCTGCATGCTCCCCGGGGAGGGCGTGATGCAATATGATGCACTGTTTGATCATCTGGTGGCGCTCGGCTACGACGATCAGGTGCTGATTGAGGTCTACGGCAGCGATTATGAGTCGCTGGAGCAAATCCGCCGTTCGCTCCGCTTTTTGGATGGCTGCGCCGCGTGCAGAGAAAATTGCCGCTCCGGCTTTTCTTTTGCGCGAGAAGATGCTACAATAAGAGCACAAGAATCCACCCGATAGATAGTGAGATGATCGCATGAAATGTCCGTTTTGTAATTTTATAGATAGCAAGGTCGTGGACTCCCGTCCCACGGACGAGGGGAGCAGCATCCGCCGCCGCCGCGAATGCTTAGGCTGCGGCAAGCGCTTCACAACCTACGAAACCGTGGAAAGACTGCCGCTCATGCTCGTCAAGCGCGACGGCACGCGCGAGCCGTACGACCGGCAGAAGCTGCTTTCGGGCGTGATGAAGGCGTGCGAAAAGCGTCCGGTTCCGCAGGCGCGGCTCGAGCAGCTTGTGGACGAGGTCGAGCAGAAGCTGTTCGGCACGCTGGAATACGAGGTGTCCTCTCAGGCAATCGGGGAGCTGGTCATGGAGCAGCTCAAGACCATCGATGAGGTCTCCTATGTGCGATTTGCGTCGGTTTATCGCCAGTTTAAGGATATTAACACCTTTGTGGATGAACTCAATACACTGATTCGCGAAAACGAAAAGAAGTGAGCATTGTCGCGCGTCCGCTTTCGGGCGCGCGATTTTTTGCAAGTAAAGCACAAAAAGACTTGCAATTAACGCACAGCGGTGGTAAGCTAAAGGAGTCAAGTGAATAGCAGTTCTTCAGGGCAGGGTGCAATTCCCTACCGGCGGTATAGCCCGCGAGCGGATGCGTCAGCATTGCAGCAGATTCGGTGAGACTCCGAAGCCGACAGTATAGTCTGGATGAAAGAAGAAACAGGTTGCAGGATGCGGCGATTTTGTCGCGTATCCTCTATCTTTTGTGCTCTGAAATGCCGTATGGTGTTTCAGATTTTCTGTTTTTACGCGCTTTTTTATAAAAATGCTGCAAAAACGCCCTGAAGAAATGCCTTCAGGGCGTTTTTTTATTGCAAGGAGTGATCTCAATGGACGAAGGGTATATGCGCCGTGCGCTTGTGCTTGCGGCGCGCGGAGCGGGGAGGGTCAGTCCCAATCCCATGGTCGGCTGCGTAATTGTGCAGGATGGGCGCGTCCTCGGTGAGGGATGGCACGAGGCTTGCGGCGGATTGCATGCTGAGCGGCAGGCGCTTGCGCGGTGCACAGAGGACGCGGCGGGCGCAACGCTCTATGTGACGCTCGAGCCGTGCTGCCATTGGGGCAAGACGCCGCCGTGCACGGACGCGATCGTGGCGCACAAAATTGCCCGTGTTGTCATCGGCTGCACGGACCCGAATCCGCTCGTGGCAGGACAGGGGGCGGCGCTGCTGCGCGCGCACGGCCTATCGGTCGAGACCGGCGTGCTGGAGGGCGAGTGCCGCGCGCTGAACCGCGTGTTCTTTCACTACATACAGACGAAAACCCCGTTCGTGGTGCTCAAATACGCGATGACGCTCGACGGCAAGCTCGCGGCGGCATCGGGCGACAGCAGGTGGGTGACCGGCGCGCAGGCGCGGCAGCATGTGCATGAAACGCGCAACCGTCTCGCGGCGATCATGGTCGGCATCGGGACGGTGCAGGCGGATGATCCGCTGCTTACCTGCCGCGCAGAGGGCGGACGCAATCCGCTGCGCATTGTGTGCGACAGCCATCTGCGCCTCTCGCCGGACAGCCGCATTGTGCGCACCGCACGCGACGTGCCGACACTGGTGGCCGCGGTTGAGCGCGGCGCGCGTGCGGCGGCACTCGAAGCGGCAGGGGTGCAGGTGCTCGTGTGCGCGCAGCGCGACGGGCGCGTCGATCTGCGCGACCTGATGGCAAAGCTCGGTGCGCGCGGTGTGGACAGCGTGCTGCTCGAGGGCGGTGCGGCGCTGCATTATGCCGCGCTCGAAGCGGGCATCGTGCAATCGGTGCAGGCATACATCGCGCCCAAGCTCATCGGCGGGGCACACGCAAAATCGCCGGTGGGCGGCGTGGGAATCGCGCGCATGGCGGATGCGGCGGCGCTGCACGACGTGCGCCTGACGCGGCTGGGGCAGGATTTTCTGCTGGAAGGAGAAATGGCATGTTCACCGGAATCATAGAGGAAATCGGCCGTGTGACGCGGCTTGAGCGCGGCGCGAAAGGCGCGCGGCTGACGCTGGAAGCGGCCTGCGTGCTCGAAGGAACCGTGCTGGGTGACAGCATTGCGGTCAACGGCGTGTGCCTGACCGTGACCGAGTTGACCGCGCACGGCTTCACCGCGGATGTGATGGCGGAAACCCTGCGCCGCTCCTCGCTCGGCGCACTGCACACCGGTGCGCCGGTCAATTTGGAGCGTGCGATGGCGGCGAACGGCCGCTTTGGCGGACATATCGTGTCCGGCCATATCGACGGCACGGGCACGTTGACGCGCACGCAGCGCGAGGACAACGCGGTGTGGCTGACGATTGAAACACCGCCCGCGCTGCTGCGCTACATCGTGGAAAAAGGCTCGATTGCGATTGACGGGGTCAGCCTGACAGTCGCGCAGGTGGATACGCACAGCTTCACGGTATCCATCATTCCGCACACGGGCGCGAAAACCGTTTTGCTCACTCGGCGCGCGGGCGATACCGTGAATCTGGAGTGCGACATCATCGGAAAATATGTGGAAAAGCTGCTTTCTGCCGCGCAGCACGCACCGAAGCAAGGGCTGACGCGCGCTTTTTTGAGCGAACACGGGTTTTAGGAGGAAATGAGTATGGAAACAGGACTGCACACGATTGAGCAGGCGCTGCGCGCGCTGCAAGAGGGGAAAAACATTCTGGTCATTGATGACCCCGACCGTGAAAACGAGGGCGATCTCATCTGCGCCGCACGCTTTGCGACAACAGAGAACGTCAATTTTATGGCGACACATGCCAAGGGGCTGATCTGTATGCCGATGTCGGAGGAGATTGCCGACCGTCTGGGGCTGGCGCCCATGGTGGAGGTCAACACTGATAACCACGAGACCGCGTTTACCGTTTCGATCGATCACATGGACACGACGACCGGTATTTCTGCGGAGGAACGCGGGTACACCGCGCGCAAAGCAATCGAAGCGCAGGCGCAGCCATCGGATTTTCGCCGTCCGGGGCATATGTTTCCGCTGCGCGCGGTGGAGGGCGGCGTGCTCAAGCGCGCGGGTCACACCGAGGCGACCGTCGACCTGTGCCGGCTTGCCGGACTGGAAGCGTGCGGTCTGTGCTGCGAAATCATGCGCGAGGACGGCACGATGATGCGCACAACCGAGCTTCGGGAGTTTGCGCGCGCACACGATCTCGTGATGATTTCGCTCGCCGAGCTGATTGAATACCGCCGCCGTACGGAAACGCTGATTGAGCGCGTCACCTGCGCAGATTTTCCGACGCGCTACGGGAAATTCAAGATTTACGGTTATATTAACCGCCTGAACGGCGAGCACCATGTTGCGATGACGATGGGCGAGGTGGCAGACGGCGAGCCGGCGCTCGGGCGCGTGCACTCGGAATGTCTAACCGGCGATGCCCTCGGCTCCGCGCGGTGCGACTGCGGCGAGCAGTACGACGCGGCAATGCGCCGCATCGCGCAGGAGGGGCGCGGTGTGATGGTTTATATGCGGCAGGAGGGGCGCGGCATCGGGCTGATCAACAAGCTGCGCGCCTATGAGCTGCAGGACCGGGGCATGGATACGGTGGAAGCGAATGTCGCGCTCGGCTTTGCGCCCGATCTGCGCGATTACGGCATCGGCGCACAGATATTGAGCGACCTCGGCGTGCACCAGCTGCGGCTGCTGACGAACAACCCGACCAAGGTCGTCGGGCTGGGCGGCTACGGCATCGAAATTGTAGAGCGCGTGCCGATTCAGATTGCGGCAAATCCCTACGACGCATTTTACCTCAAAACGAAGCAAAACAAAATGGCGCACATGACCGAATATTAAAACCATATCAGGAGGAAATGACAATGAATATTTTAGAGGGCAAGCTGGTAGCAGGCAAGGGAAAATACGCGATTGTTGCGGCGCGATTTAACGAGTTCATCGTGTCCAAGCTCATCGGCGGCGCGCAGGATGCGCTTGTGCGCCACGGTGTGGCGGATGAGGACATCACATTGGCATGGGTGCCGGGCGCGTTTGAAATTCCGCTCGTCGCGAAAAAGCTCGCCGCGGGCGGGCAGTATGACGCGGTGCTGTGTCTGGGCGCGGTCATCCGCGGTTCGACCTCGCACTATGACTATGTGTGCAGCGAGGTCTCCAAGGGCGTTGCCGCGGTCGGACTGGAGACCGGCGTACCCACGATTTTCGGCGTGGTCACAACCGATACCATCGAGCAGGCGATTGAGCGCGCGGGCACCAAGGCAGGAAACAAGGGCTACGACGCAGCCTGCACCGCGATTGAAATGACAAACCTCCTGCGCGGTATTTAAAAGCAGATAAAAAAACTCCCGATCAGACGCGATGTGCGCTTGATCGGGAGTTTTTTACTTAGTTGTGTTCGTTTTTGCGGGTGACGGGCACGCGGCGCGTGCGGCGGTCAAAGTTATCGCGGTGGTCGCGGCGCGGTGCGCCTGCCGGACGCGCGCCCGGTGCGCGGTTGTCATACACACGGACATCGGCGCGCGTGCCGTTGATCTTCTGCCCGCCGACGTTCTGGATGATTTCCTGCTTGGACTGCATGGGCACTTCAACCAAGCTGTAATCGCCGTAGCAATAAATTTTGCCGATCTGCTTGCCCGAAAGGCTGGTCAGCTCGGTGATGGCACCGACAAGCTGGTTGGGCGCAACACGGTGGTTGCGGCCGACCGAGAAGCGCAGGCGCGCCATGCCCTCCGGCACATCGCCGAGCGGTGTTTTCTGCACGGGCTTGGGCGCGGCGAGCACGGGAACGTCCTTCATTTCGTATTCCATGAGCAGATCGAGCAGCACACCGGAAAGCTGTGCCGCATCGAAGCCCTCGGCGAGCAGCTTTTCAACCGTGGCGGATAGTGCGACCGGTGTTTCGGTCTCCTGCGCCTTTGCGGTCTGGTCGCACATCTGGGTGCGGATGTTCATGAGCAGCTCGTTGACGCGGCGCTCGCGGATGTCCTGCGTGCGCGGCAGCGCCTTTTGATCAATCTTCGCCTTGGTGTAGCGCGCGATGTCGCGAATCTGGAACACCTGACGGCGACCGCCCGCAAGCGTATAGGAGGCGCCGGTGCGGCCTGCGCGGCCGGTGCGCCCGATGCGGTGGATGTAGTATTCGTAGTCCTGCGGAATGTCGTAGTTATAGACGGCGTCCACATCGTCGACATCGATGCCGCGCGCCGCGACGTCGGTTGCGATGAGGATGGGCGTGCGGCCGGATTTGAAGCTGTTCATGACGGCGGTGCGCGCCTCCTGCTTCATATCTCCGTGCAGCGCCGCGGCATTAAAGCCGTGCTCGCCGAGATAGCGCGTGAGCTCGTCGACCATTTTCTTCGTGTTACAGAAGATAATGGAAAGCTTGGGGCGGTGGGTATGGAGCAGCAGTGTGAGCGCGTCCATCTTTGCACCCATCGGCACCTCGTAGTAGTACTGCTCCACGGTGTCAATCGTGCGCTCGACGTTGTCGCCTGCCTGAATAATCACGGGATCGCGCTGATACTGTCCGGTGATCTCCATGATTGCAAGGGGCATGGTCGCGGAGAACAGCACGGTCTGACGCTCGGCAGGGACGTGGCCGAGAATGGTCTCGATATCCTCGCGGAAGCCCATGTTGAGCATTTCGTCCGCCTCGTCCAGCACGATCATTTTCAGGTTTTCCAGACGCAGCGTCTTGCGGGC
>CAZOJP010000057.1:0-8961 GCA_964580155.1 uncultured Intestinibacillus sp.
GAAATCTCGGTGCCGTTTGCGGAGATTTTGCCGCTGCTTTCTGTGGTTGCATTCTTGGCGAGTTGCGTGACCTGAACAGTCATCTCTCCGAGATCCGCACCCGAGCCCGCAGAGAGCGTAACTGCGTTTTTTGTACTGGAAGAGGTGATATTGTAGGAATAGTAGGTGGAAGACTGCAGCATGCTGGACGAGCCGAGCACGCTGGTATAATCGTTGGCGAAGGTCTTGACGATGCTGCTGATATCGGTGGTTGCCTCGTTGCGCCAATTGTAAGTGGTTTTAAGCTGCTGCTGCTTGTCTATTTTAGATTGTTGGCCTGCGTTCATCTTTTTGACAAGGGAATCCGTATCAAGGTCGGAAAACATGCCGGTGATACGGGAATTGCTGCTGTACGCTGAGCCATTGATGGTTGATGACATAATGCTTGCTCCTTTCTGGAAAGTGCGTGTTGCACAAACAAAGTGCTTTACACATTATATCGTTAGTTTTTCGCGCAACTTAAGTGTGCATTGCAAGAAACTGTGCAAAAAAGGCAGTAATTGATGATCGCATCAGTTATATTAGTGAAAAAACTGTGGTACAGGCACATAATCTGTTACGAAACCAAGGGAATATTGACAAAAACGATATATTACGCTCTGCAGAAAATATAAAATTATGCATAATGACAATAATTGTGCATTCATATTCGTGTGCTTAAGTTTTCGTCAAAAAATGTCGATAAAATGACTGAGGAAGCATACGCAGTTAGGAGGCGAGGGCCATGGAAAACACACAGGAGGAGCGCATCGCGTTAGAGCGAGACGTGCTGAGTGAAATTGCAAATATCGGCGCGGGACACGCGGCAACGGCGCTGTCGAAGCTGCTGGAAAGGCCGATCGAGCAGGACGTGGCGGATGTGAAATACGTGCCGCTGAGCGACGTGCCCTATGAGCTGGGCGGACCGGAGCAGCTGGCGGTCGGCAGCATCGTCGAATTAGAAGGGGAATTTTCAGGACAGCTTTTCATGCTGTTGGATATAGAGAATGCAGAACAGGTCATTTCAATCATGACAGGAAACCCCATGCGAGAGCTGGATGCACACACGCTTCCGGATTTCTCGGAGATTGAGTTTTCCGCACTGGCCGAGGTGACAAACATCATCGGCAGCTCATATCTGGCCGCCATCAGTGAGATGACGGGACTTAAAATCCGTCCGTCCATTCCGGCGTTGTGCGCGGATATGGTGGGCGCGGTGCTCGGACCGCTGTTATCGGAAGCCGGAATGGCAGGCGATCGCGTGGTTCTGTTTGAGTCCGCCCTATTTAGCGACCAAAAACAGATTTTCGGCAATCTATTCCTCGTTCCTTATCAGGGATCGTGTGACATATTGCTCAAAACTTTGCTGGGCACCCTGTAAGGCGCCTGCAGCATGGACTTTATAAAGGAAAGAAGGAGAGCCGTGGAAGGAGTTTCGGTCGATATTGCGAAGATGCATGTAGTGCGTGCGCCGGGCGTACTGTATGCGCTGGGGCTTGGATCGTGCGTCAGTGTTGCGATGTATGATTCTGTCCAGCGCGTCGGTGGCATGTTGCACGTACTTCTGCCCTCCAGTGGGGGATATAACCTGCAGGATCACACAAGCACAAAATTCGCGGATTCCGGGATCCGCACCATGTATGAAGCAATGCTGGCAGCGGGCGCACGACGCAATCGCATCCGTGCAAAGATTGCAGGCGGTGCGGCGATGTTCGCCCCCACACCCGGAGAGGTCACAATGGGACAACGCAATGTAACGCAGTGCAAAAAGGCACTGTCCGAGCTTGGCATTTCCATTTTGGCGGAGGACACCGGCGGAAACGCCGGCAGATCGGTCATTTTTTATACAGACACCGGCATGATGAGGGTGAAAACCATTGCGCATGGTGAAACTGTAATATAATGTGTCAGTAAAAAGAAAACAGATATAAACGGAGGAACACAGAGATGGCAAAGATTATGATTGTAGACGACGCGGCATTCATGCGTATTACGATCAAGAACATGCTCACAAAGAGCGAGCATGAGGTTGTGGGGGAAGCGGAAAACGGCAAAGTTGCTGTTGAACGTTACAAGGCACTCAATCCCGACATCGTGACGATGGACATTACAATGCCGGAAATGGACGGCCTGGAAGCGCTGAAGCAAATTGTTGCATATGATGCAGGCGCGAAGGTCATCATGGTTTCCGCAATGGGGCAGGAAGCAATGGTGCGCGATGCAGTTATGAGCGGTGCAAAGGGCTTTATTGTAAAACCGTTTAAGGAAGACGGCATTCTGGCCGCGATCGAAAAGCTCAAGTAACCGGACCGGCGATATGCCGGACATGATTGAAAGGGGGTGGGGATGGAGATGAGCGCAGATGAATCCATGCTGGACGTATACATCTATGAGAACCAGCAACTTCTTGAAACGCTTGAAACCATCCTTCTCGAAGGCGAAGAGGAAAAAATACTGACCGCGGAGCAGATCAACGAGGTGTTCCGTGTGATGCATACCGTCAAGGGCGCATCTTCTATGATGGAGTTCGAAGGACTCGCGCACCTTGCACATGCGGTAGAGGACGTGTTCGCGCGCATTCGTGAAGCGGGCGCACCGGCATCGCAGTGGCCGTCGGTGTTCGATCTGGTGTTTCAGGCAGTGTCGTTTTTTAATCAGGAACTGGCGCGCCTGCAGGAGAGCGGGACGACGGACGGTGAAGCGGTGGAGCTGATCGAAAAGCTGCACCATGAGCTGGCGCAGCTCAAGGGCGAGCAGCAGTCCAGCGCAGCCGCGGCTGCACCGGCACAGCAGTCCCAGCCTGCCGCGCAGTCTGCCGCGCAGGATCAGCCTGCCGCGGGCATACCGTACTATAAAATCAAGATCTTTTTTGAAGCGGGCTGCCAAATGGAGGCCATTCGTGCCTTGGGCGTGGTGCAGGCGTTAAAGAGCCAATGCGCCAGCATGGCGTATATTCCGGCCGACCTCAACGCTTCGGATGCTTCGCAGCAGATTATCAGCCAGGGCTTCTGCATGTACGCACAGGTTGCGGGCAATCCGGATGACCTGAAAAAGGTGCTCGATCAGACGATGTTCCTGCAAAACTACGCGGTGCTCGCCATTGACGGCACAGACGAAGAAATCCCTGAAAGCATTCGTCAGGCAGATCATAGCGATGCCGCCGCAGATGTACATAAAAGCACGAACGAAGCGCCGCGTGCCGCAGCGGAAAATGTGGTAGAGGGTCTGGCAAAGCAGAACTTTATCAGCGTGAACGTCAACAAGCTCGACCACCTGCTCAACATTGTCGGTGAAATTGTGACCGCGCAGTCCATGGTCGTCAACAGTGCGAACTACCAGATGGGCGAAAACGATCATTTCGACGCGTCGACCAAACAGCTTCGCTCGCTGATCAATGAGCTGCAGGACGTGGTTATGTCTGCCCGTATGCTGCCGGTATCCACCGTATTCCAGAAAATGCGGCGTCTGGTGCGCGATATGAGCAAGCGAATCGACAAGGAGATCGAGCTGCGACTGATCGGCGAAGAGACCGAGGTCGATAAAAACGTAATCGACTGCCTGTCCGATCCGCTCATGCACATCATCCGCAACTCGATCGATCACGGCATCGAGGACGCGGCGACCCGTGCGAAAAACGGCAAGTCGGTCAAGGGACGTATCACGCTTGAAGCGCATACGACGGGCAGCGATGTCGTCGTTACGGTTTCCGATGACGGCAAGGGTTTGCAGCGCGATGTCATTCTGAAAAAAGCGTACGAAAAGGGTCTCGTGACCAAGCCGCAGAGCGAAATTTCCGACAAGGAAGCCTATTCGATGATCTTCCTTCCGGGATTCTCCACCAAGGAGGTCGTGACGGAGTTTTCCGGACGCGGCGTCGGCATGGACGTGGTGCGGCGCAATATCAACCAGATCGGCGGCTCGCTGTCGGTCGAAAGCGAACCCGGACATGGCACAAAGCACATCATTCGCATCCCGCTGACGCTGACCATCGTCGATGGACTGAAATTCAACGTCGGCAACATCAGCTGCATCATCCCCACAGTGGCGGTGCGCTCCGCAGTGCGGCCGACCGAAAAGGATGTTTTTACCGATTCTTCGGGCAACGAAATGATGCTGCTGCAGGGCAAGTGCTATTCGCTTGTGCGGCTTTCCAATATTTTCAATGTCGAGCCGCAGGCGCAGTCCATCGAAGAGGGCATGGTGCTCCATGTTTCTGTGGACGAGAACAGCTTCTGCATTTTCTTTGACGCACTCGACGGCGAATACCAGGTTGTTGTCAAGACGCTGCCCGCCTATATGGAAAAATGCACGACCTCGCAGAACGGTATCAGCGGCTGCGCGATCATGGGTGACGGCTCGATCAATCTGATTCTGGACGTCAATACGCTGTGTCCGGACGGACAGGCATAAGACCCCTCAACAAAAGGAGTGATATCTGATGGAGGATACAGAAAAGCAAGCGAGCGGCATGGAAGAGGAATACATCCTGTTCGGTATCGAGGATCGCACTTATGGAATCCCGATTGACAAGGTGCAAGAAATCCTGACCATGCAGCCGATCTCGCCGATGCCGAATACCCTGCCCTTTTGCAAGGGCGTTATCAATATACGCGGTACAATCGCACCGATCATCGATCTTCGGCTCAAGCTGGGATTTGACGCACTCGAATACAACGAGCGCACCTGTATCATGGTGCTGATGCTGGACGGCGAGCAGGTCGGCATTGTTGTGGATGGCGTGCGCGATGTTGTACGTATTTCACAAGAGCAGCTGCAAAATTCACCCACGAATGACGCGGCTTTAACGCATGCGCGCAGTTATACGACCAAGGTATCGGTGCAGGACGGTATGATCTGGCAGATCCTTGATCTGGACCGCCTGTTCGATTTGGGGGAAGCTGCGCAGCACGACAAATAAAAGAGGAAGTGCGGAGAATTGCAGTTACAACCAAAGGATTTTGAGCGGATCAAAACGCATATGCTCCGCCTTTACGGAATCAATCTCGAGAAAAAAGAAGCGCTTATCATCAGCCGTCTGTCGCAGCTTGCGGTGAATGCCGGATTCCAGACCTTCAGCGATTATGTGGATGCGGTGTTCGCAAACAATGCGCTCATGCAGCAAATGGTGACCAAGCTGACCACCAACTACACCTATTTTATGCGCGAGGAAAAGCATTATAATTTCCTCGCCGAAACGGCCCTGCCCGAGCTTTCCAAAACCTATCCGCGCTGCCAGAATCTCAAGGTCTGGAGCGCGGGCTGCTCGTCGGGGGACGAGGCGTACACAGGTGCGGTTGTCATGCGCGAATGGCTTGGACAGCATTGGAAAAGCTGTGATTTCAACGTGATCGGCAGTGATATTTCACACGATATGCTCACCTTTGCGCGGCGCGGCGTGTACACAGAGGACACCCTCAAGGGGCTGCCGGAGGCCTGGCGAAACCGCTACTTCAAGCCGGAAGAGCCGGGAAAACGCATTGTTTCGCCCGAACTGTCGCAGAAGGTGCGCTTTCAGGAACTGAATCTGATGCAGCCGTTTCCGGTTGGGTTCCAGAATTTTCACATTATTTTTTGCCGTAACGTGATGATTTACTTCAAAATGGAGCGCAAGATCGAACTGCTTCGGCGGTTTTATGATGCGTTGCTGCCGGGGGGATACCTGTTCATCGGGACAAGCGAAACCATGCCGGCGGAAAAGCCGCCGTTTCGCTATCTGTCCCCCGCGATTTATCAGAAGGAGCACTGACCATGAAAGAGCAGATTTCTATTCTGCTGCTTTGTGCGCAGGATGATGCGCGCGCAAGGGAGCTGCTCACACAACTGGATAAGAGCGGTGCGCGGGTGCGCAGCGCGCCGCCGGAAACCTATGCGGAAACGCTGCCGCGTTTGACCGATGTGCACGCGGTGGTTGTGCTGACGCAGGACACCTCGGCGCAGGCACGCGCACAGGTTAAGCAGATGCGCGCACTGACCGCGCTGCCGATTGTGCTGCTGCTGCCGTTTGCCGAGGGCGATGTGCGCGTGGAGAGCAACGGCATCTACTATATGCCGTGCGGGCCGAACGAAAGCCTGCAGCTGCTCGCGGCACAGCTCAAACTAAAGATTCGCATCGTGCTGACCAATGCGGCGCTCGCGCGCACAGCGTCCACGACGGGAGAAAAAGCGGGCGATGAATCGATCGCCCGCTCTTTTGTGCCCAGTGGCCGATCGGACAAGCGGCTGATTGCAATCGGCGCCTCCGCAGGCGGTGTGCAGGCGATTGAAGAGATTTTACGCGCGCTGCCGAACACGCTGCCGGGCATTGTCATCACGCAGCATATGCCGCCGGGCTTTGTCTCGCAGTATGCGCAGCGGCTGGACAAAATCTGCGCGGTGCATGTGATGGAGGGCGCGCACAACCAGCGCGTCGAACCGGGCGCGGCGTACATTGCGCCCGGCGGCATGCAAATGCGCATCGTTTGGCGCGACGACGGCTATTACCTGCAAATTGCAGACGGCGAAAAGGTGACCGGCCACCGGCCATCAGTCGATGTGCTGTTTGAATCGGTCGCGCGCAGTGCGGGAAAATACGCACTCGGGGTGATACTCACCGGAATGGGCGAGGACGGCGCGCGCGGACTGCTGAAAATGCGGCAGGCAGGCGCGCAGACCATCGGCCAGGATGAGCAGACCTCCACCGTGTACGGCATGCCGCGTGTGGCATTTTTAACGGGTGCAGTCTCCAGACAGGCAGGGTTATCCGCAATCCCCAAGCTGATTCTTGAGTATGCAGGACAATAAAACAAAACACCCGCTGTCCAAGGACAGCGGGTGTTTTTTGTAGGGAGAAAGAAGCGTCGGCCGGGGGGAGCGGCGCTTCTTCACCGGGGAAACGAAACTTAGCCGATGAGCTTGAGCACGCCCTGCGGCAGGCTGTTCGCCTGAGCCAGCATTGCGGTAGAAGCCTGGGACAGAATGTTCGCGTTGGTGAACTTGGTCATTTCCTTCGCCATGTCGACGTCACGGATGACGCTCTCAGCGGAGGTCAGGTTCTCAGCAGAGGTGTTCAGGTTTGCAATCTTGTGGTCCAGACGGTTCTGGATTGCACCCAGGTATGCACGCTGCGCGGAAACCTGGTTGATTGCGCTGTCAACCGAGCCGATTGCCGCGGAAGCGCCCGTGCGCGAAGAGATGGAAGCGGAAGCTACGCCAAGGTAGTTGGCATCCATCTTGTCGATGTTGATGACCATCTCGTCGCCCTCGTTCGCGCCGACCTGGAAAGTCAGACCCGCACCGGCCTTGTTCCCAATGGTGAAGGAGGACTTAGCGCCGTCATCACCAAAAATAACATCAGACTTGTGGCCAGAGGAGGTCAGTGTACCAACAGTACCCTTTGTGTCATTCGCGGAGAAAGCGGCGAATGCGGCATGGTCGAAAGTAACTGCTGTGTCGTCACCACTCGTTGCCTTTGTTACGTCGTTAGTAATGTCCATGGTAAAGCTGGTACCGTCGCTTGCAGTAAACTTGACACCGCTCAAGGTCTTATCAGTTTCGGCATGACCCTCTGCAGCCGTCGTATTCAGAGCTGTAAGCTGCTCATTAGACAGGACAACCGAATAAGTCTTTGTACCATTCGTAGCAGTCAGCTTTACGCCGGTAGTTCCGTCTGCAGCAGCAGCAATAGAGAGATCACCGGCAGTAATGGATGCATCATCAGATGCTTTATAGTTGGAATACTTGATGGTAGTGCCGGTTACATTTGCAGCAGCAGCTGTAGCAGTACCTTCTGCATTGTCGGTTGCCGTGGAGGTGTTCTGCGTGCTCACATCAGTTGTGGTAAGCTTGTCAAAGCTGACCTTTACACCATTGGAGAACGTAACAGAATCCATGCCAGCAGACAGCTTGACATCTTCTGCGCCGGTCATCTTGGCATACAGGCCATAGGTTGCGTCCTGTGCGTCAACGCCCTTGCTTGCAGACAGGCTCAGTGCGCTGGTAATCTGGGTAGCAAGCGAGGTCATAGTTGCATCACTGGTGGTGTCATAAGAGCTGCCCGTCTCCAGCGTGAAGCTGAACGCCGGATCGGTCGCATCGGTGTTCTTGAAGTTGAGCGTCATTGCTACGGGGGTACCCTTGACACCGGTCTCCAGGTCGCTCTGGCTCAGCGTAGCGGTGAAGGTCTGGCCGTTGTCGCCCTTGGCGGTGAAGGTCATGTTCTTGTTGTCGGTGTCATACTTGGCGGTGATGGTGTAGTTGCCGTTCGCCATTGCAGACGCACCGAGGTTGTTGGTGACATTACCAACGTTGAAACCGTCGTTGCTGCTCGTTGCGGTGAAAGCGGACTTGACACCAGCAACTGCCGCGCTCTCCTGCTTTACGCCAACGGAGAAGGCATAGCTGCCTGCAGAAACCTTGCCGAGATCAATCGACAGACCGGACTTTGCAAGGTCAACGTTCGACAGGCTTGCAGTGTTCTTTGCCAGCGAGCCATCGAGCAGATTCTTCTTGTTGAACGAGGTGTTCTTGGAGATGTCATTCAGCTCGTTCTGCAGCTGAGAGAACTCGTCCTGCAGCGCGGTACGGTCGATCTTGTTCTCGTTCGTGTCACTTGCGGACTGAACAGCCAGCTCGCGCATTCTCTGCAGGATCTCGGTGGACTCCGCCAGAGAGCCTTCAGCGGTCTGTACGAGGGAGATTGCATCCTGAGAGTTGGTGGACGCCTTCTGCAGACCGCGGATCTGTGCTCTCATCTTCTCAGAGATCGCCAGACCGGCAGCGTTGTCGGCAGCGGAGTTGATGGAATAGCCCGAGGACAGCTTAGCAACCGAGCTTGCGATGTTCTTGTTGTTCTTGGCGTACTGCGTGTAGGTGTTCAACGCAGTCAGGTTCGTGTTGATACGCATATAAATTTTTCCTCCTTGATGTTCGCCGGACGGCATCCGTGCTATCCGGTTTTTGTGGTGA
>CAZOJP010000058.1:0-8708 GCA_964580155.1 uncultured Intestinibacillus sp.
TTTTCCTCCTTGATGTTCGCCGGACGGCATCCGTGCTATCCGGTTTTTGTGGTGAAATGTTGTAATATAGGTGGGTGACATGTACGGTGGTACCGTTCCGGCCATGTGACCCTCACAATCTCAAATATCGGACGTTGTCGAGAAAACTTAAGCAAAATCTCATAATATTTGCAATCTTTTTTTATTTGCCAATTTATTACGCGATTTTCTCATCGTGAGACAGCTTGATACGACACCTTTCAACAACTCATGCGGCGAGAATAAGCGCAAAATCGAGAAAAACAGGCACAGAAACGTTTAAAACGCAGACGAAAAGTAAAAAAATGGAGAATAACGCCCAAAAAGCAACGAAAATTCCGAAACAACTGCAATTTCAGAAAAATAAGGACTGCACTGCGCACGTAAAGCTTTGAGAAAGAATTTAAAAACGCTCTACATTTTTTATCAAGAAAGGTCGAAAATAGGCAGAATATGACTGGATAAAGTCAAAGAGATAGTGTAAAATGAAGGTACATATAAGTTGCGGAAGTACGCGGGTAAGGTTGAGATTTCCGGTGCGAGGCAGGGAAGACCACGGTGAAGCCAAGCACATTTAAAAGTCGGACGGCGAATACACGGCGGTGTTCGATGATGGAAAACTGGAATATAAAAATATGACGGCAAAAGCGGGGAGAATACGTGGGGGAACAAATTAAAAGTCTCGGGACAAATGTTACCGAGTGGCTGAAAAAGCTCGAAAAGCGCCAAAAAATCATTTTGGCTGCGGTGTCTGTCCTCGTGGTGCTGATCGGTGTGATCGGTGCGGTCTTACTCAATCGGGTTACATATGCCACGCTCTACTCGGGCATGGATGCAGGACAGGCAGGCACGATGCTCGAAACCTTAGAGGAACTGGGGATCCCGACAAAGACAAAGGGATCGGATACCATCCTCGTGCCGGAAAAGCAGGTGGATCAGGCGCGCATGGAGCTTGCGGCGAAGGGCTTCCCGGACACGGGGCTGAACTACGATCTGTTCGGAAACTCCTCGAGCTTCGGCTCGACCGATTTGGAACGGCAGACCTATTTACAGTATCAGCTGCAGGAAAACCTGCGCAAGACGATTTCGCGCATGGAAAAAATCAAGGATTGCGTCGTGATCGTCAACCTGCCGTCGACCTCATCCTTCGTTGTGTCGAAGGAAACTATGCCGGCAAGTGCGGCGATCATGCTGGAGCTTGAGCCAAACGCCAAGCTGAGCGGCGATGAAGCACGCTCCATCGGAGAGCTGCTGACAAAGAGCGTTCCCAAGCTGGCACTCGAAAATGTGTCGATTACCGACTCCACGATGAAGTCGTATTCGCTCACAAAGGAGGACGGAGACAGTAGCACGGCTTCGCAAGAGCAGCAGGACATGACAGAGCAGATGAAAACCGTGCTGTCCGAGCAGGTCATGCGCGTGCTCAAGCCTGCGGTCGGGGACGGCAACGTTGCGGTCTCAGTCAACCTCAATCTGGATTTTGACAAGAACACGGTAGAA
The DNA here is from genome assembly GCA_964580155.1 of uncultured Intestinibacillus sp. GTDB lineage: Bacteria > Bacillota > Clostridia > Oscillospirales > Butyricicoccaceae > Intestinibacillus. Next base: position 1,519 of record CAZOJP010000058.1, read on the forward strand.
TCAGTCGCGTTTGCAGCACCGATCGAGGGCGAGGACAACGGCATGCGCCGCAGCTCGGAAAAGATCTATAAAGCGGTGCGCGACGGCGAGGGAACGGGCGGCGTCGCAGGCACGCAGAGCAACGGCTCGGGCACGACAGACTATGTGTATAACGGCCTTGCACCCGATCAATACAGCGAGGAGTATAACGAGACCTACAACTACGAGCTCAACGAGGTGCGCACGAAGATTGACAAGGCGCAGGGATCGGTGAAGGACCTTTCGGTGTCGGTTGTCGTCAACAGCACGGTCAAGGGAATCAGCGATTATCAGGGCGCAATCAAAAATCTGGTCGCCAACGCGATTGGTGTCGCACCGAAGTACATTACGGTGGAGATTATGCCGTTCGTGCAGGATGCCGCAGGCGGAAGCTTCGCAGAGCTGATTGCACAGAACCAGGCAAACCTCGAAACGCTCACACGAAACAGCTTGATCAAAACGATCAGCATCGTGCTGGCACTGCTATTGGGATTGTTTATGATTTTGAATTTCTTCCGCAAAAAACGCGAACCGGAGGAAGAGGTCGATATGGTCGAGGCGGGGGCGGAGACCGGCGGCTTGCTTGATCTGACGGCGGAAGACGGCATGGAAGGCGACTTATCCGAAACCGGAGAAGGACAGCTGCTGCAAGATATGCTGGCGCAGTCGAGCGGTGACTCGGCACGCGTAGAGGAACTGATGGAAAGCTATCCGGAGGTCGCAGTGCAGATCATTCGGAGCTGGCTGATCGAGTAAGAGCGAATGTAACGGATTACCGGGGAGACAAAGCACATGGGGAGCAAACTTTCACAGCGGGAAAAGGCGGCGATTTTAATGATCGGCGTCGGCAAAAATCATGCGGCGAAGATATACAAACATTTGAGTGAAGACGAGATCGCAACGCTGACACTGGCGATCACCACGACCAAGCGTGTGTCGCAAGAAGAAAAAGACGCGGTCATGTCGGAATTCTACGAGACCTGTGTCGCACAGAAATTCATTTCGGAAGGAGGGCTGGAGTATGCACGCAGCGTGCTCAACAAGGCGTTGGGCGAGGACAAGGCGGACGCACTCATCGGCCGCCTGACCGAGACGCTGCAGGTAAGGCCGTTCGAGTTCGTGCGCAAGGCGGATTCGGGGCAGATTGTACACCTGCTGGCAAACGAAAACCCGCAGACCATCGCGCTTGTGCTCTCTTATCTGGAGCCTAAGAAGGCGGCGCATGTGCTGGGCGAGTTGGGCAGCGAGATGCAGGTAGAGGTTGTCACGCGTATGGCAAACATGGAGAGCGTGTACCCGGAATACATCAAGGAAACAGAGATGATTTTCGAGCAGCGTCTGGCAAAGATGGGAACAACCGATCAGGCAGCTGTTGGCGGCATCGATTCGGTGGTGCAGCTCATCAACTGCGTCGACCGCGGCACGGAAAAGCACATACTCGAAAGCTTGGATCTGCTCGACGGCGAGCTGGCCGAGGAAATCCGCAAGAATATGTTCGTCTTCGAGGATATCATCAATTTGTCCAACCAGGCAATGCAGCGCGTGATCAAGGATGTCGAGCAGACCGACCTCACCGTTGCGCTTAAGGGTGCAAATGACGAAATGAAGGCGTTCATTATGAGCAACCTGAGTAAGCGCCAACAGGAGATGCTTCAGGACGATATGGAGGTCATGGGACCGCTGCGCATGCGCGACGTCGAAGCGGCACAGCAGAAAATGGTCAATGCTGTGCGTGCGCTTGAGGAAAGCGGCGAAATCATCGTATCCAGAGGTGAAGATAATGACATCGTCTTTTAGAATTGAGCGGCAGTATGTAACGTTTGCGTCCGGAGAAGTGCCGCGAACCGCTGTTGACTCCACCGTTACGGATGCTTTGCAGGAGGCCCAGATTGAGGCCATCCGCGGGCAGGCACAGCAGACACTGGAAGAGGCGCGTGAACAATCGTGCCGCATTACGGAAGATGCGTACATGCAAGCGGCTGAAATTTTGGAGAATGCGCGCATACAAGCAGCGGAGATCGCGGAGAATGCGCGCAATCAGGCGGAGGTCGAGCGCTGCGCCGCCCGCGAACAGGGCTATGCCGACGGAGCCGCACAGGCGCAGCAAGAGGCGGCGAAGCGCCGAAGCACCGAATCACAGCAGTTTTCCGAGCTTGTGGAGCGGCTGCGCCGGGAATATCGCGACTTGGCGGACTCGATGGAGGACGACATGATTGGCATGGTCGTCGAGATTGCGCGCAAAGTGCTTTTCCTGCAGCTTGACCGAGAGGATACGATTCTGCAAACACTGGTGCGCGAAACAATTGCACAGATTAAGGATGCGGATACGATTGAAGTGCATCTGAGCGCGCAGGACAGCAAGTGGTACTTTGGGGACCCGCGCAGCCGTGAAATGCTTCAAACAGATAAAACAACGGTCGAATTTGTAGAAGAAAGCGGATTTGAGCACGGAGATTGCGTCATTGAAACTGCGGACACCGTAATCGACTGCGGCGTGACGCGCCAGCTTGATGCAATCGAACGGTGCTTCAAGGCGGAACGGGATGGCGATGCCACATGATGAGGTTTGAACGATATCATCAGCGGCTGCAGGCGCTTAATACGGTCGAGCACAGCGGCAAGGTCATGAAAGTCGTCGGTCTGACGGTGGAGTCCAACGGACCGAGCGTCAATATGGGTGATATTTGCCGCGTGTTTTCCTCAGACGGTCAGTATTCGGTCGAAGCGGAGGTCGTGGGGTTTCGAGACCGCCGCGTGCTGCTGATGCCGTTTGCCGAAATGACAGGCATTGGGTTTGGCAGCCGCGTCATCTCAACAGGCGAGCCGATGCACGTCTCGGTGTCCAGTGCACTGGTTGGCCGTGTGCTCGACGCGCTGGGCCGCCCCATGGATGACGGTGAGCCGCTTCCCGAGGGCACGGCCTATCCGGTTGACAATGCGCCGCCAAGCCCGCTGTCCCGCACCCGTATCCGGGACGTATTTCCGCTGGGTGTGCGCGCAATTGACGGTTTAATTACAGTCGGACAAGGTCAGCGTCTGGGTATTTTTGCAGGAAGCGGCGTGGGTAAGAGCACCCTGCTCGGCATGATTGCGCGCAATGCGGTTGCGGATATCAACGTCATCGTACTGGTCGGCGAGCGCGGACGCGAAGTGAAGGACTTCATCGAGAAGGATCTGGGACCGGAGGGTCTGAAGAAATCGGTGCTGCTGGTTGCCACCTCTGATCAGCCCGCGCTGCTGCGTTTGAAGGCTGCCATGATCGGCACAAGCATCGCCGAATATTTCCGCGATCAGGGGTATAATGTGCTGCTGCTCATGGACTCGCTGACACGATTTGCAATGGCACAGCGTGAGATCGGAATGGCGGTCGGCGAGCCGCCCATCGCGCGCGGTTTTCCGCCGTCGGTCTACTCTCTGCTGCCGCGTTTGCTGGAGCGCACGGGTACCTCGGAAAAAGGCTCGATCACCGGACTGTATACCGTGCTCGTGGAGGGCGACGATATGAACGAGCCGATTTCAGACACCGTGCGCGGTATTTTGGACGGACATATCGTGTTGTCGCGTGAGCTTGCGCATGCCAACCACTATCCGGCAATCGATGTGCTGCAAAGCATCAGCCGTACCATGCACGATATCGTTCCGAAAGAGCACTACAAGCAGGCGGGCATCCTGAAAAATAATATGTCTACATACAAAAAAGCGCGCGACCTCATCAACATCGGTGCGTACAAAACCGGCTCGAATGCGCAGATTGACCAGGCGATTCTGCTGAATCCCGCAATCGAAGCATTTTTGCAGCAGGGTGTTGCAGAAGCACCTGCATTTGATGACACCATCGCGGCCCTGATGAAGATTGGCGGTGCATAACCATGAAAAAGTTTGAATTTCCGCTGCGCGCACTTTATGATGTGAAAACGACGCAGAAAGAGGAAAAGCAAGGTGAATACCTGAATGCACAGGCAATTCAAGACCAGGTTTCTGCGCGGAAAGAGGAACTGAAGCGCAGCCTTGAGGCAGGACGGAAGAAATGTGCGGACCGCATGCAGCAGGGAATCACGACACGAGAGCTGCAGGTATACGGCGCGTTCCTCGAGGAGCAGCAAACCCAGCTGGAGCGCGCACGCGCCGATCTGCTTCGTGCGCAGCAGGTGACTGAGCAGCGGCGCGGCGAGCTGGTCGCACTGCACAAGGAGATCAAAATGCTCGACAAGCTGCGCGAAGAGCAGTATCGCGCATATCTCGTTGAGGTCAACAAAAAAGAGACGAGCGCGATCGAAGATGTGCTGACATTCGATCTGCTTAAAAAGGCAACGTAAGTACGCAGGAAAATGGGGGGAGATACAATGGCAATCGGCGCGGCACTGGGGCGCAAGCGGGAAAAAAAGGACACCGACCCGCATAAGGAATTTGAAGAGAATATGAGCCCGCGGAAGGATGATCCCCTCCTGCCAGAAAAGAACAAGAAGAAGAAAAAAGCGCGCAAAAAAAGCAAGCTGTTGCTGGTTTTGATCGCGTTTATCGTGCTTGCGGTCGCATTCTTGGTGGCGGTGCGCTTCGGTGTTCTGGAGAAGTTCGGCATCGAAGTGCCGCCCGCCCTGCGCGCAGTGACCGATATGTTACAGGCCGATCCGGCGCAAACCGATCCGATTCAAACCGATCCGTCACAGACGATTGGCACGCAGGGCGATATCATGCCATCGGGCACAACCGTGCAGCCTGAAGCGCCGACGATCAACCAGACGACGAACACGCAAGGGAGCGGCAGCCAGATAACCGATCCTGCCGGCACCTTTCAAGAGATGCGTGCGGCGCTGTCTGAGGACAAATTGACCGAGCTCAAAAAAGTAGGCATCATTTACTCCAAAATGGATCCTGCCGCGGCGGCGGACATCATGCTGGAAATCTACCAGCCGATGGAGCTCGCCACAATCATTTATTACATGCAGCCCGCTGCGGCAGCCTCGCTACTGGCGGAAATGGACAGCGCGCAAGCGGCGCGCGTCACACAGATTTTGATGACATAAAGGGGGAAGCAGCATGCCGACAGTCGAACTCGTTGGCGCGCCCGCCGCGCCGCAGGTTTCGGTAGCGGGCGCGGAAAAAGATGCCCGTGCGGACGGTGCTCTTTTCGGGCAGCTGATGGAGCAGGGGGCGGTGAACGCCGCACCGATGCTTGTGAAGACGCTTCTTGGCACTTTCACCGGTGCACCGGAGCGCGCCGAACAGGACGCGCCTGACACTGCACCGCAGGAGGACACCGAGCAGACACCGGATGCCGGACTTGCCCTTGTGCTTGCAGGGCTGATGGTGCAGGATGCGGCGAATGTGCCGCAGCAGACAGACGCAGCGCTGCAAGCCGATTCAGCGGTTACAGCGCTCCCTACGCTTGGGGAAAACGCACAGACTGCGCAGATGCCAGCACAGACGCAATCCATCTCGCAGCAAGAGGGCAATGCGCTGCAGCCCAAAGCGGAATCCCGGCAGGCCGAGGTTCTCGATTCGGCGGAGAGCATCGCCGGTGCGGCAGTGTTTGAAAAAATCACGCAGACGGTCGCGCAAGCGGCACAGTCTGCCGCAGGGCAGGGCAAAAGCGAGCAGGGCGAAGGCGGACAGTCAACTCCGCTGCCAAAGGAGCGGATATCCGAAGCCGATGCGATGCATCAGCCGCTGACTCCCTTTGTACATATACCCGGCGAGCCGTCGGTCGCAGAACTGGAAACCATGGAAAAAACGCAGGCAGTGCACACCGCGCTCGACCGGCTGACCGAGGATTTGCAGCAGCTTCGCGCGACGCCCACCGAATTGCAGCTCACACTGGAGCCGCAGCGGCTGGGCACGCTGACGATTTCGCTGACCATGACCGAGCGCGGCCTGTCCGCCCACATCAAGACCGCCGACCGCGAGATCAGCGAGCTGATCGGCGCGCAGCTGGGCACGCTGACCGATGGCTTGCGCGATAAGGGCGTGACACTCGACCATGTCGAGGTTTCCTATGAAAGCCTTGCACAGCAGAACGGACAGTCCGGCAAGGGGCAGAGCTTTCAAGGCGGAAGACAACAGCAGGAGCAGAGCACCTTCGACCGGCTGCAGCATCAGGAGCGTTTTTCGGTGAATCCGGAGCGGCCCGTTTTTGCGGATGCCGCAGCAGGATGGAGCCAGCAGGGCGCAGTGGAATATAGAGTATAAGAACGGGGGAAATATTGATGGACACATCCGCAGTTTCAGCTGCAAGTGCAAAAGCAGCGGCGGCGGCAGCGCAGACCGATCGTAAGGTAGGCGGTATCACGATTGACTCCGAAACCTTTCTCAAGCTGCTGGTTACCCAGATGCAGTATCAGGATCCGCTGGAACCGCAGACCGATACGCAGTTTGTCGCACAGCTCGCACAGATGAGCTCACTGGAGCAAATGCAGTCAACGAACAGCAGCCTGACCAATATGCAGGCATATAGCATGGTTGGAAAATACGTTTATGCGCAGATTACCGATACGCAGACGGGCACGGTATCCGAGCATCTGGGACAGGTGCTGAGTGTGGTGCTGCAAGGCGGGAAACCCTATCTGGTGCTGGATAAAGACACGGTTATTGCACTTGAAAATGTGAGCGAGGTGCTCGACCCCGTTCTCTTTGAAAAACCCAATACCGAAGTGACGCCGCCGACCACGGAGGAAACGCCGCCGACCACGGAGGAGACACCGCCGACCACGGAGGAAACACCGCCGACCACGGAGGAAACGCCGCCGACCACGGAGGAAACGCCGCCGACCACGGAGGAGACACCGCCGACCACGGAGGAAACACCGCCGACCACGGAGGAAACGCCGCCGACCACGGAGGAAACACCGCCGACAACGGGCGAGTGAGCATCGACACAGCAATCAGCAAGAAAATAGCAAAAGATAGCAGGAGCTATTAAGGATTTATAAAGAATTGCCGAAATAGTTAAAGAGTAGGGTTAAGGAGAAAATAATTATGATGCGTTCCCTGTTTTCCGCGGTTTCCGGTATGAAGAACCACCAGACCGCGATGGATGTCATTGGTAACAACGTAGCAAACGTCAATACGGTGGCATTCAAGTCCAAAAATGTTGTCTTTCAGGACATCATCAGCCAGACCGTCAGCTCCGCGACTGCGCCGACCGGAAACACCGGCGGTATGAACGCAAAGCAGGT
>CAZOJP010000059.1:0-520 GCA_964580155.1 uncultured Intestinibacillus sp.
TGCTTGAGGACTGCACCTTCCGCTTCTCCCAGTGGGATCCGGAAAACCCGAACAACAAGTACGAGGGCACGAAGGAGCAGTGGGACGAGGCGCAGGGCGCGATGGCGAACATCCTCGACAATCTCGGCGTGCAGTACGAAATCGGCATTGACGAGGCGGCATTCTACGGACCCAAGCTGGATATTCAGTACAAAAACGTGTTCGGCAAGGAAGATACGCTTGTCACCATCCAAATCGACATGCTGCTCGCGAAAAAGTACGGTATGGAGTATATCGACAAGGACGGCCAGCGCGCCACGCCGTATATCATCCACCGCACCTCGCTCGGCTGCTACGAGCGCACGCTCGCCTACCTCATCGAGAAATACGCCGGCGCACTGCCGACGTGGATCGCACCCGAGCAGGTGCGCGTGATGCCGATGACCGACCGCAATGCGGACTATGCCGCGGCCATCCGCGCAGAGCTGACGCGAAACGGCTTCCGCGTCGAGCTGGACGACCGCAGCGAAAAAATCGGCTA
>CAZOJP010000059.1:530-8039 GCA_964580155.1 uncultured Intestinibacillus sp.
GGACAAGAGGTTTACGAAGCGCTCAAAGCCGCCAAAGTCAGAGTGGAATTTGACAACAGAAACGAAAAAATCGGCTACAAAATCCGTCAGGCGCAGCTGGAAAAGGTGCCCTATATGCTCGTGCTCGGTGACAAGGAGCAGGAGGCGGGCGAGGTTGCCGTGCGCGATCGCCGCGACGGCAAAACGACCGTCATGTCTCTGCCCGCCTTCATCGAAAAGCTGACGTACGAGGTCGACAACAAGATTCGCTGACCCCACAGAAATACGGGGAGCGCACTCCCTGTTTCAACACGGATTTTTGCGCCGCTGCTGTGCCTGCGCGCGGGTGCGGCAGCGGCCTGCCGCATCCCATCCTAATCCGGCTGCTCCAGCGCGCGGACGGTGTTCCCGAGTTTGAACACCTTGACCTGATAAAGCTGCCCGGGCGCGAGCGGGCCGAACGCAAACTGCCCGTGCTCATCGGTGTACAGCGCGCCGATGGGCGACGCGGGCGCGTCCGCGCGATAGACCGTGACGAGCGCGGCATCGACCGGCTTGCCGTCCGCGTCGATCACAGTGCCGATGAGCGCGGGGCGCTGGTCCGCGGCAAGTAAAACCGTCGTTTCCACGACCTCGTGGGCGGCGGGCTTTACGTAAAAGGACTGTTTATGATTCATAGCGGCAGTCGCTCCTTCCCCAATCCGAAAGCAATCAGCCCGCAAAAAGCGGGTCAATCCATTCTACGAATAACTTGAAAAAAGGTGCGTGTAAAAAAACATGGCTGAACAGAAGAAAATGGTATCCGAAATCACCTCTATGGACGTTGATTTCGCAAAATGGTACACCGATATTGTCAAAAAAGCGGAAATGATCGATTATTCCTCGGTCAAGGGCTGCGTCATCATGCGTCCCTACGCGCAGGCGCTGTGGGAGAACATCCAGAGCACGCTTGACGGCATGTTCAAGGAAACCGGACACGAGAACGTCGCAATGCCCATCTTCATTCCGGAATCGCTGCTCCAGAAGGAAAAGGATCATGTAGAGGGCTTTGCGCCCGAGGTCGCGTGGGTCACCCACGGCGGCGCGGAAAAGCTCGAGGAGCGTCTGTGCGTGCGTCCGACCTCGGAGACCCTGTTCTGCGAGCATTACGCCAAAATCGTGCGCTCGTGGCGCGACCTGCCCAAGCTGTACAACCAGTGGTGCTCGGTCGTGCGCTGGGAAAAGACCACGCGTCCGTTCCTGCGCTCGCGCGAATTCTGGTGGCAGGAGGGTCACACCGTGCACGCGACCGAGCAGGAGGCGCGCGAGGAAACCATGCGCATGCTGGGCGTTTACGCACAGTTTTGCGAGGAGCATCTGGCGATGCCGGTCATCAAGGGCCGCAAAACCGACAAGGAGCGCTTCGCCGGCGCGGTCGAAACCTACACGATTGAGGCGATGATGCACGACGGCAAGGCGCTGCAATCGGGCACGAGCCACTATTTCGGCGACGGCTTTGCGCGCGCGTTCGATATGCAGTTCGCAGACAAGAATAACCAGCTGCAATATATGCACCAAACCTCGTGGGGCGCGTCCACCCGTCTCATCGGCGCGATCATTATGACGCACGGCGACAACGAGGGTCTGGTGCTGCCGCCCAAAATCGCACCGATTCAGCTTGTGGTCATTCCGGTTGCCGCGCACAAGGCAGGCGTCATCGAAACGGCGACCGAGCTGCACGCGCGCATCAAGCGCATGGGTGTGCGCGCGAAAATCGACGTATCGGACAACAGCCCGGGCTGGAAGTTTGCCGAATACGAGATGAAGGGCGTTCCGCTGCGGCTGGAGGTCGGCCCGCGCGACATCGAGCAGGGTCAGTGCGTGCTTGTCCGCCGCGACAACCGCGAAAAGACCGTGGTAAAATTCGACGAGCTTGAGACCATGATTCCGCAGCTGCTCGACGAGCTGCAGCACGCGCTCTTCGAAAAGGCGCGCAAAAACCGCGAGGAGCACACCTATACCGCGCATTCGCTCGACGAAATGAAGCGCATCGCAAGCGAGCACACCGGTTTTGTCAAGACCATGTGGTGCGGCGAACTGGCATGCGAGGAAAAGGTCAAGGAAGAGGCCGGCATGTCCTCGCGCTGCATGCCGCTGGAGCAGGAGAACCTCGGCGATGTATGCCCGGTCTGCGGCAAGCCTGCACAGCATATGATCGTATGGGGTGTCGCCTACTAAGATTCTTTTTAAAAAAAGAATCTTAGGGCAAGAAAAACCACTGTCGCCTGCGGGCGGGACGAAAGGCATGCCCTGCGCTTTGTGGAAGCATCCGCAAGGGCAAGAAAAATTACCGTCGCCTGCGGGCGGAATAAAAGCAGGTCTTTCGGGTTTGTGCCCAAAGACCTGCTCTTTTTCCATGGGAAAGGAGTCTTTTTATGCCGGAAAATCAGGTGTCCGACAAGGTCATCGACGCGGTGACCGAGGTGGTGCCCAAGGGCGTCCGCGCGCAAATCACCGCTTTTTTTGACAGCGAGCTGGGACATATTGCAAGCATCGCGCTGTCCATCCTCGTCGTGCTGCTCATCACCGCGCTGCTCAAACGCATCGTAGCGCACACGATGCACAAGCTCGAAGCGCGAATGCGCGCACAGGACAACTCGAGCGCCGCGCTCGTCGGCTTTGTCGGGCACATCCTCGTCGGGCTGATTTATCTGGGCAGCGGCATCAGCATCATCGGCGTGCTGTCCTCGGCGATTCCGCTTGTGGCGGACATTATGGGCAAGCTGCTCGCCGCCGGCGGTGTGCTCACCGTGGTCGCCGGTCTTGCCTCGCAGCAGGCGCTCGGCAGCATGGTCAGCGGCGTTATGATTCTGATTTTCCACCCCTTCAAGCTGGGCGACATCGTGCGCTATGTGGACAACGATATTTCCGGTGTGGTGGAGGAAATCACCCTGCACCACACAACGATCCGCACCTGGGAAAACAAGCGCGTCATCGTACCAAACAGCCAAATGAACAACGCGATTCTCGAAAACGCGGATTATACGGACAGCAAGGTGTGCGTATTTCTCGATTTCAACATCACCTACGATTCCGACATCGAAAAGGCCAAGGATCTGCTCGCCGCGCAGATTCAAAAGCACCCGAGCTACTTTGATTATCGCACGGTCGACGATCGCATGAACGGCGCGCCGCCGGTCGTGGTGCGTGTCGTCAATCTGACGGACAGCGCGGTTGTGGTGCGCGCATGGATGTGGGCGCAGGACAACGGCACCGCCTCCGTCATGAAGAGCGAGGTGCTGCAAGGTGTCAAAACGGCATACGAAAAAGCCGGGGTGAGCTTTGCGTATCCCCGCCTGTCCGTGGTGCAAAAATAACCCCACACACAAGCCGCCGTGAATTTTTCGGCGGCTTTTTTGTGTGAATTTGCACCACTTCGCAAGACAAGACCCGCGCCGCTATGCTATACTGTGCATAAGACATTTGTGGGAGGGACGTAAAATGGAAAAAATTCGTGTAGGCGTGCTCGGAATCGGCGACATCAGCGACGTATATCTGAGCAATCTGAAAAAATATGACGCAGTCGAGCTGGTCGCCTGTGCCTCGCGCGGACTGGAAAAGGCGCAGCGCAAGGCCGCGCAGTACGACATCCCCAAGGCATATGCTTCGGCGGCGGAGCTGATTGCGGATCCGGACATCGACCTGCTGCTCAACCTGACCACGCCTGCGGCGCATTTTGAGTATAACCTTGCGGCGCTGCAGGCAGGAAAGCATGTGTACACCGAAAAACCGCTCGCGATGAACTATGCCGAGGGCAAGCAGCTTGTCGAGCTGGCGCGCGAAAAGGGGCTGTATCTCGGCTGTGCGCCCGATACCTTCCTCGGCGCACGGCTGCAAAACTGCCGCGAGCTGCTGGACGCTGGCAAGCTCGGACACATCACGGCAGGCGGCGCGTACGTCGTCAGCCACGGACATGAATGGCACCACCCGAGTCCGGATTTCTTCTACCAGCCGGGCGCGGGCCCGCTCTACGACATCGCGCCCTACTATATGACCGCGCTGCTGTCGCTGCTCGGCCCGGTGCGCCGTGTGTGCGCAATGGCAAACTGCGCAGAGCGCACGCGCACCATCCCGGTCGGCGACAAAAAGGGCGAATCGATCGCGGTCAACGTGGACACTCATGTGACAGGCACGCTCGAATTTGTGTCCGGCGCGCTCGTCACGCTGACCGCGAGCTTTGATGTGTGGGATTCCGAGCTGCCGCGCATCGAGCTGTACGGCACGGAGGGCACGCTGCTGCTGCGCGACATCGATCCGCTTGCAGGGCCGAACTTCTTCGGCGGCGACACGCTGCTGCGCACGCGCGACCGCTACCGCTGGCAGGATGCCGCGCGCTCGCCGCGCTTTGTCGATGTGCCGTGGGAGGTTGCGGAAAACCACCATCCCTTCGGCTCGATCAGCCATGCGGAAAATCCGCGCGGCATCGGCCTTGTCGATCTGGTTTATGCGCTGCGCGCAGGTCGTCCGGCGCGCGCTTCGGGTGAAATGGCACTGCATTCGCTCGAAATCATGGACGGTATGATCCTTTCCGCGCATGAGCACCGCTTTTATGAGCTGGAAACCACCTTTGAGCGCCCGGCGCCCCTGCCGCTCGACTTCCCCGCAAGCGAGCAGGCATAGCCGCGTGCCGGTGCGGTAAAGCGGCGCTTTAGCTGTAAAGAAAAGCCCCGATGCCTAGGCATCGGGGCTTTTTATGCGATTTACTGCGCAGTCTTTTGCTTACTGGTGCTTGCTGCGGATATACTCGTCCATCGCGAGGGCTGCCTTTTTGCCGGCACCCATTGCGAGGATGACGGTCGCCGCGCCGGTGACCGCATCGCCGCCCGCGAACACGCCGTCCTTGGAGGTGATGCCGTGCTCCTCGTCTGCGATGATGCAGCCGCGCTTGTTCGTCTCCAGACCCGGGGTGGTATGGCGGATCAGCGGATTCGGGCTGGTGCCGATTGCCGCGATGACGCAGTCCAGATCCAGCGTGAACTCACTGCCCTCAACCGGCACGGGGCGGCAGCGGCCCGACGCGTCAGGCTCGCCCAGCTCCATGCGCTGGCAACGCATGCCCGTGACGTTGTAGTTTTCATCGGTCAGGATTTCGAGCGGCGCGGTCAGGAACTTGAACACGATGCCCTCTTCCTTTGCGTGATGGATCTCCTCCAAACGGGCGGGCAGCTCGGCCTCGCCGCGGCGGTAGATGATGTAAACATCCTCCGCACCCATGCGCTTTGCGCAGCGGCACGCGTCCATTGCAACGTTGCCGCCGCCGACGACCGCGACCTTGTGCGCGCGCTGAATCGGGGTCGGCGAATCGGGCATGTACGCTTTCATGAGGTTGATGCGGGTGAGGTATTCGTTTGCGGAATACACGCCGTTTGCGTTTTCGCCCGGCACACCGATAAAGGTCGGCAGGCCTGCGCCCGAACCGACAAAGACCGCCTCATAGCCGTCCGCCATCAGCTCATCGATGGTTTCGGAGCGGCCGACGACAAAGTTGAGCACAAACTCGACACCGAGCGCCTTGAGGTTGTCAATTTCCTTTTGGACGATCTCCTTGGGCAGACGGAACTCCGGAATACCGTACATGAGCACGCCGCCCGCAGTGTGCAGCGCTTCGAACACCGTGACCTGATAGCCCATGCCCGCGAGATCGCCCGCGCAGGTCAGACCCGCAGGGCCTGCACCGACAACCGCGACCTTGTGGCCGTTCGACGCGGGCTTTTCGGGCAGTGCTTCGCCGTTTTCACGCGCATAGTCCGCGACAAAACGCTCCAAACGGCCGATTGCGACCGCTTCGCCCTTGATGCCGCGCACGCATACGCGCTCGCACTGGCTCTCCTGCGGACATACGCGGCCGCAGACCGCGGGCAGCGCGGAGGTTTCTTTGATTTTTGCCGCCGCTTCGAGGAACTTGCCCTCCGCGGTCAGCGCGATGAACTCGGGAATCTGCACCTGCACGGGGCAGCCTGCGACGCAGGGCTTGTGCTTGCAGTTTAGGCAGCGGGTCGCCTCTTCCATCGCCATTTCGGGCGTATAACCGAGCGTGACCTCTTCAAAGTTCTTGTTGCGAACGTCGGGCGCCTGCTCCGGCATCGGCATTTTCTTGGGATTCATGTTCGCCATTTTTTTACTTGACCTCCTGCTTCATCAGGTTGCATTCGTGCTGCTCGGTGGAGGCCTTTTCCTGTGCCTTGTACATCGCGCCGCGGCGCATCGAGCTGTCGAAATCGACCAGATGTCCGTCAAAATCCGGGCCGTCGACGCAGGCAAACTTGGTTTCTCCGCCGACCGTCAGACGGCAGCCGCCGCACATGCCGGTGCCGTCCACCATGATGGTGTTCATGGAAACGATGGTCTTGATGCCGTAGGGACGGGTGGTCTCGGCTACGAACTTCATCATAATCATCGGGCCGATCGCGATGACCGCGTCATACTGGTTGCCCGCGTCGATCAGCTCCTTGAGCACCTGCGTCACGAGCGCCTTGCGTCCGTTCGAGCCGTCGTCTGTCACGAGGTGCAGGTTGGTGCTGGCCGCTCTCATCTCGTCCTCCAGAATGATAACATCCTGGGAGCGGAAGCCCGCAATCAGGTCGACTTCCGCGCCCATTTCGTGCAGCTTCTTCGCCTGCGGATATGCGATTGCGCAGCCCAGACCGCCGCCGACGACCGCGACCTTCTTCAGGCCCTCCAGCTCGCTTGCCTTACCGAGCGGCCCGACAAAATCGTTCAGCTGGTCGCCTTCGTTCAGCTGACCCAGTGCGATCGTCGTTGCGCCGACCTCCTGGAAGATGATTGTGATGGTGCCCTGCGCGCGGTCATACTCCGCGATGGTCAGCGGGATGCGCTCGCCATCCTCGCTCACGCGCAGGATGATGAACTGGCCCGGCTCCGCCTTGCGTGCGACGTGCGGCGCATCGATAACCATAAGCTGGGTGTTGGCATTCAGCCGCTTCTTTTTCAGAATTTTATACATACTCTTCTGTTGCCTCCTTGTATTTGCGGTGCAATTATTTATATTATAACTTTCCTGCATCTACATTGCAAGGCATGACGGCCAAATATTCACGATACCCCGCCTTTGATGCAGTTTTATACGCCCATGTTTTCGTAGTTTAGCGTAATGTAGTCGGCGTGCACATACCCTTCCTTCTGCCCGTGCCGCACTCGGTACCAGTTGCCGCGGTTGGACAGCACGGTCAGCGAGTCGCCGTCCGACACCTGTGCCGTCACAGGTGCGCCTTCGGCCGGGTGGGCATGCAGCGCAAGCCGGCCGTGTTCCAGCTCAACCGTTGCGGTGTGTGCGCAAAGCGAGCGGCGCCGGTCTGTCATCCTTCATCGCCTCCTTCTCCTAAATCTGCATATGCCAGTGTATGCAGACGCAGCAGGGTCGGTGCGTTCGCGATAGGGGTTTACAAACCGGTGCCGCCATGCTATAATAGCACTTGCAAATGCGCTCGTAGCTCAGCTGGATAGAGCGTTGGACTCCGACTCCAAAGGTCG
>CAZOJP010000060.1:0-7860 GCA_964580155.1 uncultured Intestinibacillus sp.
ATACCGCGTGCAAGTAAACGGCAAGCCGCTCACCTTCCTGGATACCCCGGGACACGCCGCATTCACCTCC
Organism: uncultured Intestinibacillus sp.; assembly: GCA_964580155.1. Taxonomy (GTDB): domain Bacteria; phylum Bacillota; class Clostridia; order Oscillospirales; family Butyricicoccaceae; genus Intestinibacillus. The sequence goes on from CAZOJP010000060.1 coordinate 71, forward strand.
ATGCGTGCGCGCGGCGCGCAGATTACGGACATCGCGATCCTTGTGGTCGCGGCGGATGACGGCATCATGCCGCAGACCATCGAGGCGATTAACCACGCCAAGGCCGCGGGTGTGCCCATCATCGTCGCGGTCAACAAGATCGATAAGGAAAGCGCAAACCCGGACCGCATCATGCAGCAGCTCACCGAGTATGAGCTCGTCCCCGAGGAATGGGGCGGCCAGACCATCGTATGCCCGATTTCCGCCAAGTTTGGCAAGGGCATCGACAATCTGCTCGAAATGGTGCTGCTGACCGCGGAAATGCAGGATCTCAAGGCAAATCCCGACCGCAAGGCGCGCGGCACGGTCATTGAGGCCAAGCTCGACAAGGGCCGCGGCCCGGTCGCGACCGTGCTCATCCAAAACGGCACGCTGCACACGGGCGACGTCATCATTGCAGGCACTGCGGTCGGCCGCGTGCGCGCGATGACGAACGACGACGGCATCAAGATCGAAACCGCAGGCCCGTCCGTACCGGTTGAAATCATCGGCCTTGCCGAGGTACCGGGCGCGGGCGATGTGTTCTACGCAGTCGACGACGAAAAGATGGCGCGCGAGCTTGCAGAGCAGCGCCGCGACCAGGAAAAGGCCGAGCGCAACCAGTCGCTGCACAAGGTCACGCTCGACAACCTCTTCGAATCCATTCAGGAGGGTCAGGTCAAGGAGCTGCCGATCATCGTCAAGGGCGACGTACAGGGCTCGGTCGAGGCGGTGCGCGCTTCGCTCGAAAAGCTGAGCTGCGACGAGGTGCGCGTGCGCGTCATTCACGGCGGCGTCGGCGCGATCAACGAGACCGACGTCATGCTGGCCGACGCTTCGCACGCGATCATTGTCGGCTTTAACGTGCGTCCCGACCGCGCGGCGGCGGAATCCGCAGAGATTCACGGTGTGGATATGCGCATGTACCGCATCATCTATGACTGCCTCGACGAGATGGAGCAGGCGATGAAGGGCATGCTCGATCCCAAGTTCAAGGAAGTCATTCTCGGCCATGCCGAGGTGCGTCAGGTCTTCAAAATCACCGGCGCGGGCGCAATTGCGGGCTGCTATGTGCAGGACGGCAAGATTCAGCGCAATGCACAGGTGCGCGTTGTGCGCGACGGCATCGTGTTCCACGAGGGCGTGCTCAACTCGCTCAAGCGCTTTAAGGAGGACACGAAGGAGGTCGCGTCCAACTTCGAGTGCGGCATGAGCATCGAAAACTACAACGACATCAAGGAAGGCGACATCATCGAATGCTTCCTGATGGAAGAAATTAAACAGTAATTTTGACGCGCGGGACGGAACGTGCATGTTTTCGCCCGTCCCGCGCATGCTTTTTTTATAAGGCAGCACCGTCTCCCCGGGCGCCGGCATCTTGCGACGGCGGCACCCGATGCGGCGGCGTTTTCACACCGTCTTTTCTCCACGAAAGGAGGCCTATTATGTCTACCCGTATCGACCGCATCAGCGAGGAGGTCCTGAAGGCGCTCGCGGAGGCCATCCGCACGCTCAAGGACCCGCGCGTATCGAGCGGACTTGTTTCGGTCACCCACTGTGAGGTAACCGGCGACCTGCGCTACGCCAAGGCGTTCATCTCCGTGCTCGGTTCGCCGGAGAGCGCCAAGGAGGTCATGCGCGGGCTGCACTCGGCTTCCGGCTTTCTGCGCCGCGAAGTCGCGCGCAAGGTGCAGCTGCGCTATGCGCCCGAGCTGGTGTTTACCCTCGATGAATCCATCTCGCACGGCGCGCACATCACCGAACTTCTGCACAAACTAGGGGAGGAATAACGCCCATGGGCAACGCAGTCTCCATTGCAGATGCAGCACGCCTGCTGTTTGCTGCAAACGACATCCTGATTTTAACCCACCGCCGCCCCGACGGCGACACCTCGGGCTGCGCCGGCGCACTGTGCCGCGGTCTGCGCACACTCGGCAAGGCGGCCTTTGTGCTGCCAAACCCCGAGAGCACCGCGCGATACGAGCCGCTGATTGCGCCGTTCTATCCGGAAAGCGCGGCATATGAGCCGAAATTCGTCGTTTCGGTCGATCTTGCCGCACCCGGACTGTTTCCCGACAACGCGGAGCGCTATCTGGAGCGCGTCGATCTTGCGATTGACCACCACCGCTCCAACCCCCTTTTTGCCGCGCACAACATCGTAAACCCCGAGGCAGGCGCGTGCGCCGAAATCATCTATGATCTCCTCATGGCGCTGGGCGTGCCGCTGACCCGCGCGCTCGCCGAGCCGCTCTATGTCGCGGTATCGACCGACACGGGCTGCTTCCGCTATTCGAACACCACGCCGCACACCCATGCCGTGGCGGCCGCGTGCCTGTCCACCGGGCTGGACGGCGGCGACCTCAACCGCATGCTCTTTGAAACCAAGTCGCGTCCGCGGTTTGAAATGGAGCGCATCATCTTCGATTCCATGGAGTTCCTGGAGGACGGCAGGATTGCGCTCGCCATCCTGCGCCGCGCGGACATCAACCGCACGGGCGCGTCCATGGACGATCTCGACTCGATCGCCGCGCTGCCGCGCCAGATTGAGGGCGTGGAAATCGGTCTGACCATCACGGAAAACAGCGATGGCAGCGCCAAGATTTCCGTGCGCACCACGAAGGAGGTCGATGCCTCCGCGCTGTGCCGCCAGATCGGCGGCGGCGGCCACCTGCGCGCGGCAGGCGCGAGCCTGGATGCGTTTGACGGCGCACGCGAAACACTGCTGCGCATTGCGCAGGCGGTGTACCATGGCTGACCCCGCGCTGTCCGGCGTGCTGCTCATGCATAAGCCCGCAGGGTTCACCTCGTTCGATGTCGTGGCAAAGCTGCGCGGCATCCTGCACACGCGCAAGCTCGGCCACGGCGGCACGCTCGACCCCATGGCGACCGGTGTGCTGCCGGTGTTTGTCGGCGGCGCGACGCGCGCGGTCGACTATGCCGCCGCGCAGGACAAGGAATATGTCGCAGGCTTTACGCTCGGTCTTGCAACCGATACGCAGGACACGACCGGCACCGTCCTTGAGACCTCGTCGCGCATTGTGACCTCGGATGAGGTTGCGCACGCGCTTTCCGCCTTCCGCGGGGACGGCAAGCAGGTGCCGCCCATGTATTCCGCGGTCAAGATCGACGGCAAGCGGCTTTATAACCTTGCGCGACAGGGCAAGGAGATCGAGCGCCCCGCGCGCGACATCACCGTGCACACGCTCGAGCTGCTCGATTTTTCTGAGCATGCTCAGCAGGGTACGCTGCGCGCGGTCGTGTCCAAGGGCACCTATATCCGCACGCTCATCCACGATTTGGGCCATGCGCTCGGCTCGTGTGCCGCCATGCACAGCCTGGTGCGCACGCGCGCAGGTGCCTATGCACTGTCCGAATCGGTCGATTTCGCCGCGGTTGAGCACGCGATGGCCGAGGGCACGATCACTTCCCTGCTGCGCCCGACCGACAGCCTGTTCCTTGCATATCCGCGCGTCGATCTTGACGCGTACGGCTATGCACGAGCATGCTCAGGCGCTTTCATCGCCCCTGAGCACGCGCCCGACCTGCCGCTGACCGAAGGCGCGCTGTCCCGCGTTTACTATGAGGACACCTTCCTCATGCTCGGACGCACGGGCACGCTCGATCGCGGCGGTCCCGCGCTTTTTGTCCATAAAAATTTCCGTTGAGCGTGCTCACGCGCTCAACATCGGGAGGTTTTCCCTATGTCTCAACAACCTGTTCGGCGCGCCATCGCGCTGGGATACTTTGACGGTGTGCACCGCGGGCATCAGGCGCTCATGGATCGCGCGGTGCAGCGCGCACGCGAAACCGGTGCGCGCAGCGCGGTCTTTACCTTCGACGTGCACCCCAATTCCGTGCTGCTCGGGCAGCAGCAGCCGCTCATCACCGCGAACACCTACCGCCGCGAGGAGATTAAGCAGCTCGGCGGTGTGGACGAGGTCATCTTCGGCCACTTTGACGATACCATGCGCACCATGGACTGGCGCGACTTTATTTCCGAGCTGCTCATCAAGCAGTTCGGTGCGGTCTGGCTCATTTCCGGACGCAACAACCGCTTCGGCTATAAGGGGCTGGGCACGCCCGAGGGCATGGCGGAGGAGTGCGCAAAGCACGGCATCGGCTATGACTGCATCGACGATGTCAAGCTGGACGGCATCACGGTGTCCTCCACCTATATCCGCCAGCTCATCTCGCAGGGCGATATGGAGGGCGCGGCCCGTTTCCTCGGGCATCCCTACACCGTGACCGGCGTGGTTGAGCATGGGCGCCGCGTGGGCAGCCGCGTGCTCGGTGTGCCCACCGTCAACCTGCGCCTGCCGACCGAGATGGCGCTGCCGCCCTTCGGTGTATATGCCACGCGCGTGCTGATTGACGGTGTCCCCCATCTCGCCGCGACCAACATCGGCGTCAAGCCCACCTTTGTCGATGGCGGCGCACCGACGATTGAGCCGCATCTGCTTGATTTTTCGGGCGATCTGTACGGCAAGCTCATCCATGTTGAGCTGCACAAGTTTTTGCGACCCGAGCAGGCTTTCGCCTCGGTCGACGCGCTCAAAGAAGCCATCGCAGACAATGTGCGCGAAACGCGCGCCTTCTTCGCCCAGCAGCGGTGACAAACACCAAAGCGGCGGCATGGGACAAGCTCCCATGCCGCCGCTTTGGCACGCAAAAAAACACCCATCTCATGGAGACGGGTGTTTTTTGCTTTTAAAGATTAGACAAGCTCGAGGATTGCCATCTCGGCTGCGTCACCACGACGCGGGCCGGTCTTGATGACGCGGGTATAGCCGCCGTTTCTCTGCTCGTAGCCAGGCGCGATCTCAGAGAACAGCTTTGCTACGACTTCTTCCTTGGTGATGAAGCTCATCGCCTGACGGCGGGAAGCAAGCGTGTTCTTTTTGCCGAGCGTGATCATCTTCTCAGCGAGCGGTCCGACTTCTTTTGCGCGCGCTACAGTGGTTTCGATTCTGCCGTTTTCCAGCAGAAAGGTTACCATCGCGCGGAGCATTGCCATTCTATGGTCTGTCGGTCTGCCGAGTTTACGGTTTCCTGCCATGAAATGATACCTCCTGTGATAAGGTTTGAAAGTATGTGCAGCGTAACGGGATTCCGTCCGCCAAAATGTGCTGTGGAAGCGAGAAGCTTATTCCTCGCTCTTTTTTAAGCTGAGGCCCATTGCCTCCAGCTTGTTCATGACCTCTTCGAGAGACTTGCGGCCCAGGTTGCGCACCTTCATCATGTCCTCTTCCGAGGTGTTGATGAGGTCTTCCACCGTGTTGATGCCGACGCGTTTAAGGCAGTTGAAGGAACGTACCGTGAACTCGAGCTCCTCAATGGTCATTTCCAGCACCTTGTCATGCTGTGCTTCGGCCTTCTCAACGACCGTGGACTTCGAGCCGATCTCTTCGGAAAGATCCACGAACAGATCAAGATGGTCGCGCAGAACCTTCGCGCCCAAGCTGACCGCGTCCTTCGCGGCGATGGTGCGGTTGGTCCAGACTTCGAGCGTCAGCTTGTCATAGTCGGTCATGTTGCCGACGCGGGTGTTTTCCACCGCGTAGTTGCATTTGTAGACCGGCGTATAGATCGAGTCGACGGGGATAACGCCGATCGCGTTTTGATACTGCTTGTTGCGCTCCGCCGGCACATAGCCGCGTCCCGCGGTCAGCGTGATTTCCATGGACAGGCGCGCGTCGCCCATCAGCGTCGCGAGGTGGAGCTCGGGGTTGAGGATTTCAACCTCAGCGTCGGCATGGATGTCGCCCGCCTTCACTTCGCCCTCGCCCGTAGCCTCGATGTAGACCGTCTTGGGACCGTCGCAATGCAGCGTGGCAATGATGCCCTTTACATTGAGGACGATCTCGGTGACGTCTTCCTTCACGCCCGGAATCGTGGAAAATTCATGCTGTACGCCGGAAATCTTGATACTGCTTGCGGCAGTACCGGGCAGAGAGGACAGCAGGATACGGCGCAGCGAGTTGCCGAGCGTGGTGCCATATCCTCTTTCGAGCGGCTCTACGACAAACTTGCCGTAGGAACCGTCCTCAGCCAGTTCTTCGCAGTCAATGCGCGGCTTTTCGATTTCGATCATTACTGGTACCCTCCTTTACGTTCGGCCAAAACTGCATACGAATCTGAATAATACATCCAGAAAACGAGGGTTTGGCTTATTTGGAGTAGAGCTCGACGATCAGGTGCTCGGCGACATCATAGTCGATGTCATCGCGTGCGGGCATCGCAACGATCTTGCCTTCAAAGCTGTCCTTTGCCTTGTCAATCCACTTGGGCATGGCCTTCTTGCCATTTTCCTCAAGCAGGGTCTTGAACTTGGTCGAAGAACGGGACTTTTCGCAAACTGCAATGACGTCGCCCAGATCGACCTGGTAGGAGGGGATGTCCATGCGCTTGCCGTTGATCGTGAAGTGGCCGTGGTTCACAAGCTGACGCGCCTCGCGGCGGGTGTTTGCCAGACCCATGCGGAAAACCACGTTGTCCATGCGGCGCTCAAGCTCCTGCAGGAGGTTTTCGCCCGTGATGCCCTGCTTTTTTTCCGCCTTCAGGTAGTACTTGTGGAAGGGCTTCTCCAGCATGCCGTAGATAAACTTAACCTTCTGCTTCTCAGCCAGCTGCAGGCCGTACTCGGACTGCTTGCGGCGAGACTGCTTCGGGGCGCGGTTTGAGGTTTTGGAATAGCCCATGACTGCCGGGGACAGACCCAGGGTCTTGCAACGCTTCATGATCGGCTGCATATTCTTTGCCATATTTCAGTATCCTCCTCTGTTAGACTCTTCTTCTCTTGGGCGGACGGCAACCGTTATGCGGGATCGGGGTAACGTCCTTGATCATCGTGACCTCGAGTCCGGTAGCCTGCAGCGCGCGGATCGCAGCCTCACGGCCGGAACCCGGGCCCTTTACATAGACCTCAACGGTCTTCAGGCCATGCTCCATAGCAGCCTTCGCGGCAACCTCGGCAGCAGTCTGCGCCGCAAACGGCGTGGACTTACGCGAGCCGCGGAAGCCCATCTCACCGGAGGACGCCCAGGACAGTGCATTGCCGTTGGTGTCCGTGATGGTAACGATGGTATTGTTGAAGGAGGAGCGGATGTGTGCCGCGCCCTTTTCAATATTCTTGCGCTCGCGACGCTTGGTTCTTACAGCGGTTTTCTTCTGTACCTTAGCCATTCTTATGCTCCCTCCTTACTTCTTCTTGTTCGCGATGGTCTTCTTCGGACCCTTACGCGTACGCGCATTGGTCTTGGTGCGCTGACCGCGGACCGGCAGGCCGCGACGGTGACGCAGGCCGCGATAGCAGCCGATTTCGACCAGACGCTTGATATTCAGACCGATTTCACGACGAAGGTCACCCTCAACGGTGTACTCCTTCTCGATCGCCTCACGAAGCTTTGCAGCATCGTCCTCGGTCAGATCCTTGACGCGGATATCAGGATTGATACCCGTCTTTTCCAGAATTTCGCTAGACAGCTTCCGTCCGATGCCGTAGATGTAGGTCAGACCGATCTCTACGCGCTTTTCACGGGGAAGGTCAACACCGGCAATACGTGCCATAGTTCAAAATACCTCCGAGTATTTCACTGGGACGTTTGGACGAACGCAGTATAGGAGCCGTCCCCGCTCCTGTAGCGCCGGCAGTGCGTGCCGTGCTGGTCGCGTTCGCATAACGATACTTTTTTGCTGTGCCAAAGGGGCGTGCCGCATCGGGTGCCGCATCCGGTTTGGCCTGTGCGCGCCGGTGACAATGCGCCGGTGCGCCC
>CAZOJP010000061.1:0-7578 GCA_964580155.1 uncultured Intestinibacillus sp.
TATATCGCGGTCGGCAAGAACCATCCGGCGAAAATTGCGGCAATGGTTTCCGGCATTGCGGAAGGCTGCCGCCAGGCAGGCTGTGCGCTCATCGGTGGAGAAACGGCGGAGATGCCGGGCTTCTATCCGGAGGATGAGTACGACATGGCAGGCTTCTCGGTCGGCATCGTGGACAAGCCCAAGATGATCGACGGCGCGCGTCTTGCCGCCGGCGATGTGCTGATCGGTGTTGCGTCGTCCGGCGTGCACTCCAACGGCTACTCGCTCGTGCGCAAAACGCTCGGCATCACGGAAAAGGTGCTGCGCCGCTACATCGACGCGTTCGGGAAAACGCTCGGCGAGGAGCTGCTCACCCCGACTAAGATTTACGTAAATGCGATCAATGCCGCCATCGCGGCAGCGGATGTCAAGGCGATCAGCCATATCACGGGCGGCGGCTTCTATGAGAATGTGCCGCGTATGCTGGGCAACGGTATGCGCGCCGAAATCGAAAAAGCGGCGATGCCTGTGCCTGCGATTTTCGATCTCATCGCAAAGACCGGAAAAATCCCGGAACATGATATGTACAACACCTTTAACATGGGCGCGGGCCTCATCATGGCGGTTGCGAAGGAAGATGCCGACAAGGCGATCGCCGCAATCGAGGGAGCGGGCGAAAAGGCGTATGTCATCGGCCGGTGCGTAGCAGGCGATAAGGACGTCATACTCAAATAATCTGCAACCAACTAGCCGCAGGGCGGGTCTTTGTGCCCGCCCGCGCTGTTTTCGGCAGGAATAGGGGAAAAGAACATGGTTAAAATTGCTGTACTGGTTTCGGGCGGCGGCACAAACCTGCAGGCGCTGCTCGATGCGCAGGCGGCGGGTGCGCTGCCGGACGGCGAGGTCGCACTCGTCGTGTCCTCGAACCCGAAGGCATACGCGCTTGAGCGTGCGGCGCGCGCCGGCGTACCGACCGAGGTTGTGTGCCGCCGCGACTATACCGACGACGCGGCATACACCGCAAAAATGACCGAGCTGCTCGACGCGCGCGGCATTGGGCTGATTGTGCTCGCGGGATTTATGACCGTGCTGCCCGGTGCGTTTTGTGCGCACTATGAAAACCGCATCATGAACGTGCATCCGTCGCTCATTCCGTCGTTCTGCGGCGAGGGCTTTTACGGGCTGCATGTGCATGAGGCGGCGCTGGCAAAGGGCGTCAAGGTGACGGGCGCGACCGTGCATTTTGTGTCCGGTGTGGTCGATGGCGGACCGATTATCGCGCAGCGCGCAGTTGAAATCGCGGAAAACGACACACCCGAAACGCTGCAAAAGCGCGTGATGACACAGGCGGAGTGGAAGCTGCTGCCGCACGCGGTCGCGGAGTTCTGCGCGGGCCGATTGACGGTGGAAAACGGTATCGTAAGGAGAAAAGCATGAAGATTTTAAATATTGGGGAAGAGCTGCGCGGCAATGCCTATCCGGGACGCGGTATCCTGCTCGGCCGCAGCGCGGACGGAAAAAGCGCGGTCGCAGCGTATTTCATCATGGGACGCAGCGGCAACAGCCGCAACCGTATTTTCGCGCAGACCGAGGATGGCATCCGCACCGAGGCGTTCGATCCGACGAAAATGGTCGATCCGTCGCTCATTATTTATCATCCGGTGCGCCTGTATGACGGTCGCCTGATCGTGACAAACGGCGACCAGACCGACACCGTTTGGCAGGGTATGAAGCGCGGCGAAGCGCCCGAGGCCGCGCTGCGCACCCGCGAATTTGAGCCGGACGCACCGAACTACACGCCGCGCATTTCGGGTGTGATTGAGCGCGACGGCGCGTATCAGCTCTCCATCCTCAAGAGCTTTGAGGGTGACCCGGCATGCTGCAAGCGGTTTTTCTTCGAGTATGATAAGCCGGTTGCGGGGCTGGGGCATTTTATCCACACCTATCAGTGTGACGGCGATCCGCTGCCCTCCTTTGAGGGCGAGCCCAAGACCGTGCGCATCGAGGGTGACGCGCAGACGCTTGCGGATACGCTGTGGGAAAATCTCAATCCCGACAACAAGGTGTCGCTCTACGTGCGCTACACCGATCTCGCGACCGGCGCATGCACGCAGATTATTCGAAACAAGAACCAGTAACCGTCCGAAAGGGGTATTTTCATGCAGGAATTGGAACTTAAATATGGCTGTAATCCCAACCAGAAACCGTCCCGCATCTTCATGGAGCAGGGCGAGCTGCCGATTGAGGTGCTGGGCGGTCGCCCGGGATATATCAACTTTATGGACGCATTCAATTCGTGGCAGCTCGTGCGCGAGCTGAAAAAGGCGACCGGACTGCCTGCCGCGGCATCGTTCAAGCACGTTTCGCCGGCGGGCGCGGCGCTTGGCATGCCGCTGACCGACATTGAGCGCGCAATTTATTTCGCGCCCGAAGGCCTGTCCCCGATTGCAAGCGCCTATGTGCGTGCGCGCGGCGCGGATCGCCTGTGCTCCTACGGTGACTGGGCGGCGCTGTCCGATGTGTGTGACGCGGACACCGCGCGCTATCTCGCGCTCGAGGTATCTGACGGCATAATCGCACCCGGCTTCACCGAGGAGGCGCTCGAAATCCTCAAAACAAAGCGCAAGGGCAGCTATAACATCGTCAAGGTCGATGCCGATTATGTGCCCAAGGCTTCGGAGCGCCGCGACATCTTCGGTGTGACCTTTGAGCAGGGGCACAACTTCCTCGAGATTGACGAGGCCATGCTGACAAACCTCGTGACGGAAAATCAGGCTTTGACCGAGGATGCCAAGCGCGATATGCTCGTATCGCTCATCACGCTCAAGTATACGCAGTCAAACTCGGTATGCTACGTCAAAAACGGCCAGACGATCGGTGTGGGCGCGGGGCAGCAGTCGCGCATCCACTGCACGCGTTTGGCGGGCAGCAAGGCGGACAACTGGTGTCTGCGGCAGCATCCCAAGACACTGGCACTGCAGTTTGTGGACAATATCCGCCGTCCCGACCGCGACAATGCAATCGACATTTATCTGTCGGACGAGTGGGAGGATCTGCTCGCGGACGGCGTGTGGCAGAATACCTTCAAGGTGTGCCCGGAGCCGCTCACCGCGCAGGAAAAGCGCGACTGGATTGCGGCGCAGACCGGTGTGACCTGCGGCTCGGACGCGTTCTTCCCGTTTGGAGACAATGTCGAGCGCGCGCGCAAGTCCGGTGTGCAGTATATCGTGCAGCCGGGCGGCTCGATCCGCGACGACCATGTCATTTCGACCTGCAATAAATACGGCATCGTCATGTCGTTCACCGGTGTTCGCCTGTTCCATCATTAAAAAAACGAACGCGCAGATCAAGCGGTGGCGCGGCTGCCGTGTGAGCTGCTGCGTGTGCGGCAGGTACCGATGGAAAAAGAGGGAAGTATGAAAAATGACGCAAAGCGCGCGGCGCACGGCCTGACGCTCGTGCTCGCGAGCCTGCTGCTTATGGTTGCGAGCAGCTTTGCCATGCGCGCGCCGGTGAGGAACGGCATCGCGCTGCACGGGCTTGTGTCGATTGCGGGCTATGCGCCCGGCGCGGCGGGTGTTGCGCTGCTGCTGCCCTATGAAACGCACTACAAAAGTGCACTGAGCGCACTGCTTGCGGGCATATGTGTGGCGCTTGCGCAGCAGATTACGCAGGCAACATATCCGTCACCCGGCGGCTTGTCGGAAGGTTTTTTGCAAGTGACATCCCTGCTCCTCACGGGCAGCGTAACGGTCTGGTTCTTTGCAGGATTGGGCCGTGCGCTGCGTGAGCATCTGCGCGCGGTCGGCGCATCTGCGGAGCTTGCTTCGCGCGGAAAGCATTGGGCGGGGTTTACTGCCCTTGCAATCGCGCTCAGCGCGGCAGGCAGCTATGGGATAAACCGGCTGCCACTCCCGGCGCATGCGCAGACCCTTGTGCAGCTTTGTCTGCTGTTTGCGGGGTTTGCGCTCATGGTCAGCGCGCTTGTGATCGGGGTTCGGTTTTTGCTTGCCGCACGGCGGTATTTCATTCATATCAGCGGAGGGAAACGATGAAAGTTTTAGTGATCGGCGGCGGCGGGCGAGAGCACGCCATTTGCCATACGTTGAAAAAAAGTCCCAAGGTCGATCATATTTGGTGCGCGCCCGGCAACGGCGGCATCGCACAGGACGCGGAGTGCGTGGATCTCCAGGCGACCGATATTGACGGCGTTGTTGCGTTCGCGCAGGCGCACCATGCGGATCTTGTCATGGTCGCGCCCGATGATCCGCTTGCGCTCGGCATGGTCGATGCGTTGGAGGCGGCGGGCATTCGCGCCTTCGGTCCGCGCAAAAATGCGGCGATTATCGAAGGCTCCAAGTCCTTCGCCAAGGAGCTGATGCATAAATATCACATCCCGACCGCGGGCTATGCCGTGTTTGAAAACTCGGCGGACGCAATCGCTTATATCAAGGAGCAGGGCGCGCCCATCGTCATTAAGGCGGACGGGCTTGCGCTGGGCAAGGGTGTGACGGTCGCGATGACCGAGGACGAAGCGATCGAAGCGGTGCGCGACGCGATCGACGGCGGCGCGTTCGGCGGTGCGGGTGCGCGTGTGGTCATCGAGGAGTTCCTGACCGGACCCGAGGTTTCCGTGCTCGCATTCGTAGACGGCAAGACCCTGAAAACCATGCCGTCCGCGCAGGATCATAAGCGCGCATACGACCACGATGAGGGACCGAACACCGGCGGCATGGGCGCGTTTTCGCCCTCGCGCTTTTACACCGAGGACATCGCCGCCCAGTGCATGGAGACAATCTTCAAACCCACGGTTGCGGCGATGGCGGCGGAGGGACGTCCCTTCAAGGGCGTGCTTTATTTTGGCCTGATGCTCACACCCAAGGGGCCCAAGGTCATCGAATATAACGCGCGCTTCGGTGATCCGGAAACGCAGGCGGTGCTCAGCCGTCTGGAAAGCGACCTGTTCGATATTTTCGGCGCAGTCATCGATGAAAAGCTCGACGAGATCGACATTCGCTGGGCGGACAATGCGGCCTGCTGCGTGTGCATGGCATCGGGTGGCTACCCGAAGGCGTACGAAAAGGGCAAGGCCATTGATGGGCTGGACGCTGTACAGGACAGCTATGTATTCCATGCGGGCACCGCGCTGCGCGGCGACCGGCTTGTGACGAGCGGCGGACGTGTGCTCGGTGTGACCGCTGCTGCGCCGACCCTCGACGAGGCGATTGCAAAGGTCTATGCCGATGTGCATCGAATCTCGTTCGAAAAGGCGCATTATCGCACCGACATTGGTATCAAATAAGCAAAATTGCGAGGTCTTATCATGAATAACGAAAAAGCAATGCAGATTTTTGACTGCATGGCGGCAGTGCTCAAGGAAAACGGTTTCCGCGCCGAGGCGATCCAGTCGGACGACTCCGCGCACCCCACGCTGCTGCGTATTGAGCATCCGCGCACCGGGAAGATTATGCAGGACATCCTGATTGAGATGTGCTTTATCCCGATGGCCATGCCGGGCGAGGATATGGGCCTGCTGCAATATTATGCAACGCTGTTCACCGGCCTGCCGGAGGAAAATGCGCGTGAAGTGAAGCGCTGCTGCGAGCACTGTAACGATTATTGCGCGCTCGGCTCATTTGGATATTTCGCGCCCGCGCATCAGCTTTATCTCAAGCATAATACGCTGGTTCATACCGGCGATGAGCTGGAAAAGGTGATCACCTTTATGGCGGACAACCTGTCGCTGGTGCTCGCGAGCATCACGCGCTTTATCGATGCGTTCGCGACGGTCTCAAACGGCGTCATGAGCGTGGATATGGCGATTGAGCAGGAGCTTTTACCCAGCATGTAACAGAAAAACGCGGACTGCACCTTGTGTGCAGCCCGCGTTTTTTCACGTGCGGTCAACATGGGAAAACTGTGAGAATTCGCTGCCATCCTGCAGCGCACCAATCGCCTCCTCGATGCGGCTTTTGGCGGCATCACCGGTCGGGGCATAGCGGATATAATCAAGCATCTGCTGCTGACGCTCGTGCGGCATGGAGAAAAATCCATCCATCGCGCGGGTATCATGTGCCATGCGCATCATGAGACCCACAGGAAGCTCCTCCTGCGATCGTGTAGAATCCATCGCGTTCCCTCCTTTCATTCGCGCTTAGTATGCGTGAAAAGGTGGTATTCGATACCGTGGTATGATACAATAAAACCAACATTCACGATGATTCGGCGGCATACCGCACGGAAAAGAAAAGGAACGAAAGAGTTATGGAACTTGTTAAAAATAAAATTTATCGCGCAGAACTCGTCGATTATACGGCGGAGGGGGCGGCGGTCGCGCGTATCGGCGGCATCGCGGTTTTTGTGCCGGAGGGCGCAGTGGGCGACCAGTGTGACATCAAGATCGTCAAGGTAAACCGTAAATTGGCATATGGCCGCATTGAAAAGTTTATCGTGCGCTCCAAGACGCGCATGGAGCCGGCCTGCCCGTATGCAGGCCGGTGCGGCGGCTGCTGCTGGCAACATATTTCTTACGCGGAGGAGCTGCGCGCCAAGCGCAAAAAGGTGCAGGATGCACTGACTCGCATCGGCGGTCTGGCACTCGAGGTCGAGGAGATTGTCGGCGCGCCGCACACCGAGGACTATCGCAATAAGGCGCAGTATCCGGTCGGGCGCGATGCGGACGGGCGTGTGATTACGGGGTTTTATCGCCCACGCAGCCACGATCTGGTCGCGATTGACCGCTGCTTGATCCAGTCTTCCAAAGCCGATACCGCCGCGGCACTTGTGCGGCGCTGGATGGAGGAAAATAAGGTCGCACCTTATGAAGAAACGACAGGGCAGGGGATTGTGCGCCATGTTTATGTGCGCATCGGTACGGCCAGCGGACAGACGCAGGTGTGCATCGTGTCGGCTGCGCGGCGGTTGCCTGCACAAGAGCGGCTTGTCAAGCTGCTGACCGAAGGAATGCCATCGCTCGTCAGCCTGACACTCAACATCAACCGCAAGCCCGGAAATGTGATTCTGGGCGCGAAAACGATCACGCTATGGGGAGAGTCAACACTGGAAGACACCTTGTGCGGCAATATTTTTTCGCTGTCACCACACGCGTTTTATCAGGTGAACCATGCGCAGGCAGAGCGGCTATATAATTGTGCACTCGATTTTGCCGATTTATCCGGCAAGGAGACCGTTGTCGATCTGTACTGCGGCGCGGGAACCATTACGCTTGCACTTGCACGCCGCGCGGGGCGTGTAATCGGTGTGGAAGCAGTGCCCGAGGCCGTCGAGAACGCAAAGGAAAATGCACAGCGCAACGGACTGTCAAACGTTGAGTTTTTATGCGCCGATGCCGGACAGGCGGCAGCGATGCTGGCGCAGCGCGGCGAGCGCCCGGAGGTGCTCGTTGTCGATCCGCCGCGCAAAGGACTCGACGAGACCGCAATCGCTGCGGCAGCGGCGTTGGCGCCCACGCGTATCGTATATGTTTCGTGCGATCCTGCCACACTTGCGCGCGATATGAAACTCCTAGAGGCACGCGGCTATCGCGCTACGCGCTGCAAAGCATTCGATCTGTTTCCGCGAACGGCGCACGTTGAGACG
>CAZOJP010000062.1:0-7487 GCA_964580155.1 uncultured Intestinibacillus sp.
GCAAGGCCGAGAATGTGCTCGGACTGCTGCAGGTCGAGCAGTTGGAGCTGGAATTCGGATACGGCATTGTGCCGATGGTTGACCGCAGCTTGGGCGGCGACCTGCTCGAGCGCGTCATCATGATTCGCCGGCAGTGTGCGCTGGATCTGGGCATTGTGCTGCCGTCTATCCGCTTGCGCGATAACGTGCGGCTGGGGACAAGCGAGTACGTCGTCAAAATCAAGGGGAACGAGGTCGCGCGCGGCGAGGTTATGATTGACCACTTCCTTGCGATCAACTCGGACGGCGTGGAGGAGACCATAACCGGCATCGAGACCGTCGAGCCGACGTTTGGGCTTCCCGCGCTTTGGATCACGAAAAAGCAGCGCGAAAAGGCGGAGCTGCTCGGATATACGACAATCGACCCGCCGTCTGTCATCACAACGCATCTGGTCGAGGTGATCAAGGCGCATAGCAGCGAGCTTATGAACCGGCAGCAGGTGCAAATGCTGGTGGAGAACCTTGCGCAGCAGCAGCCGGCTCTTGTCGAAGAGGTCGTGCCGAAAATGTTCTCGTTTGGCGAGCTGCAAAAGATCTTGGTCAATCTGCTCAAGGAAAACATCCCGATTCGCGATCTGGCGACCATTCTGGAAACACTTGCCGATCACGGAGCCTCCACACGCAACGCAGACGATTTGACCGAATATGTTCGCCAGAGTCTGGGCCGCGTCATCACTGCGCGCTTCCTGACCGGAGAGGATACGGCGGTTATCGCACTGGATGCGCAGGTTGAGCAGCTTATTGCGGAGAAGACAAAGCGCACCGAGGCCGGTACGGTGACCGCGATGGATCCGACCCAGCTGCAGGCAATTTTCAAACATACGAAGGAGCTGGTCGACCAAATGTCGATGCAGGGCAAGAAAACCGTTGTTCTGACCTCGCCGATGGTGCGGCCGCGTTTTAAAAAGCTGATCATGCAAATTGCACCGGCATTGACGGTGCTGTCCTATAACGAGGTGGAACAAAGCGAAGAAGTTCGCATTGTGGGCATGGTCACATTGTAAAGATTGTTGGGCGAGGTGCATCAAATTATGAACTTTCAAACCAAAATAAAAAGCGGCGACGTCGTTCGCCTGAAGGGCGCGACAAGCTACGCTACGACCACGGTCGATGAGGTTCTTGCAGAGGACCGTATGAGCGTTCTGGAGTTGTGGGGGAACGGCACGCGCCATATTGTGCATGTAGGCGAAAGCTACAATGTGACTTGCGTCACGGAGCGCGGGCTGTATGTTTTCGATGCCCATATCACTCTGGCAGATTATTCTCAAACGGTCGCACGCATTGAACTGACACGCGATAGCGATTGGCGCAAGGTTCAGCGGCGGGAGGCATTTCGGCTGAAGGCTGCACTGCGTGTGCGCGTGCGCCGTATGCCGAATCCGGAGCAGCCGGAGGAAATGTGGTTTGAAACACAAAGCATCGACATCAGCGAAACCGGAATCCAGATTCTGTACGATGCCGACTGTAAGGAAGGCGACCTTTTACAGGTTTCGATCGAGCTGAACAAATTCGGCATTCTGGAAACACTGCCTCCGCTGGATGCGCGGGTAGTGCGCATCTATGAGACCGGACACAAGGGCGGCCGACGCATCATCGGGCTGCGCTTTGAAAAAATGCCGGAATATGCAGCTGGCGTGATTTGGAAACTTGTCATGCTCGGTCAGCGGCATATGCGGCAAAGAGAGCAGTGACTATGACAAAGCAGTACGGCCCCGTGACGGGTGAAGTGCAGCCGAATATTGACGAGTTGTGGGATGTGTATTTTGATCAGCACGACCCTGTGATTAAAAATCAGATCATTGCGCATTATATTTATCTGGTCGTGTCGGTGGTCAAGCGTTTAATGCCGCAATACATGGGCTATGCAGACAAAGATGATCTGCTCAGCAGCGGCATGGTCGGACTAATCGATGCAGTCAACAAGTTTGACAGATCCTTTGATGCCAAATTTCAGACCTACGCCACTGTGCGCATTCGTGGAGAAGTTATTGACTATATCCGCCGGCAGGACTGGGCTCCGACCAGCCTGCGTAAAAAAATCAGTACCGTCCAAAAGGGCTTTGAAACACTGGAGCTGCGACTTGGGAGACAGCCGTTGGAGCAGGAGGTTGCGGACTATCTGAAAGTGTCGCTGACTGAGGTGCAAAAGGTGCTATACCAGTCCCATATGTTCAATTTGGTGCATTTTGAATCGCTGCTTGAGCAATCCAGTGCCCCCGAACCGGTTGCGACGCACGCAAATGAGCCGCACTGCGTGGTCGAGAGACGCGAGACGCGGGAGCATTTGCAGCAGCTGATTGAAAACTTGCCGGAGAAGGAGCGCATGGTCATTACGCTGCACTACTACGAAGGGATGACGATGAAAAATATCGCACGCATCCTCAAAATTTCAGAGCCGCGCGTATCGCAGATCCATTCCAAGGTGCTGCTGCAAATGCGCAAGGTGCTTGTTGGTGATACATAAACCGTGAGTGAGGGAATGACATGAATCTAGTACCGCAGGACAACACCCGCGACGAGGATGTCGCGATCTCCGTTACACCCGATGAAATGACGGCGCGCCTCACGCTGTTGCCGCCCGAAGGGGAGGGTGCGCTGCTGACGATGGCAGCATTACACGCGCGCATAGCGGCGCAAAAGATTATACACGGCATTGACGAGGCTGTGCTAGAGCAAGTTTTGACGGCGCGTGATTATAACCATGTTGTGGCATTTGCGCATGGAACACCGCCGGTTAATGGGGAAAATGGCAGCATCAAACTGCATTTCAGTACAAAGCACGGCGGCGCGCCCACCCATGATTCCGATAGCGACCGCGTGAATTTCAAACAGCTCGATCTGTTTGAAAGCGTCACGGAAGGGCAGCTTCTGGTTACGCGTACACCGGCAACCCAGGGTGAAAAGGGATGCACGGTCAAAGGGCACACCCTGACTCCGCGCAGCGGCCGCGAGGCGCGCATGCCTTCCGGCTCGAAGATCCGATACAACGAGGACCGTACCGAAATGTACGCGGCCTGCAGCGGACGGGTCGATTTGCAGGGCGAAAGCGTGCACGTGTCCAACGTCTATGAGGTCAAAGGCGATGTGGATTTGTCGATCGGCAACATTTCCTTCGAGGGAGACGTGGTGGTGTACGGCAACGTGATCTCCGATCTGGAGATCCGCGCAACCGGCAACGTTGCAATCTATGGTGCGGTGCAGCGCTCTTCCATTTATGCAGGAGGTGATGTGCTGATTGCAAACGGCCTGCAGGGGATGGACAGCGGACTGGTCGAGGCCGGAGGCCGACTGACTGCAAAGTACATTGAGCGCGGCATTGTACGCGCGCGGACCGGCGTAACAGTCGATCAAATCACACACAGCACGGTCGAGTGTCACGGAGAGGTGATTGTCAAGGGTAAGCATGGAACGGTGGTCGGCGGTGTCATTCGGGCATATGATCAGGTCGTCGCGAGCGTGCTCGGCTCAGTCAACCACACCCGCACGCGCATCGAGGTTGGCATAGATCCGGAGGCGGTGGTGCGCATGTCGGATCTCGCAACGCAAATCGCCGTGCTCGATAAGAAAATCGCGGAATATGAAAAAATCTGCAATTATTTACAGCAGCGCACCGGTGCGGGCAGCGATCCCGCGAAGCTGCGCACTGCAATACAGGGCAAGATGCAGCTCATCCAGCAGCAGCAAACCAGCCGTAAAGAATACACACAGCTCAAGCAGGAAACCGATCGTGAGACGCTGGGGCGTATTCATGTGCTCGAGGTCGCTTATCCGGAGGTTCATATCTCCATTGCCAATCAAACATATAAAATTCAAAACGGAAATATTCGCGCCGCAACCTTTCGCTTGAGCGAGAAGGAGGTTGTGTTCGGCCCATGTGAGTATGACGGACACACTTCCGGTGCGCGACGCTCCAGATAAACTCAAAATTGACTCACAACTTTAAGCATAATAGACAAAAGTGCACAAAAAGAAAGAAAAGTTTAAAAATCATTTAAGAGCTTGAGAAAAGTTACGATAGAATAATATAGAGAGTATGACGCGCAGTGCGCGACAGCTCGTTGCACGGTGCGGAGGGATTCAATATGATACGCGGTCTGTATACAGCGGCAACCGGCATGACGGTGCAGCGCAACAAAATGGATGTTGTGACGAACAACATCGCAAACGTTGAAACGAGCGGCTTCAAAAAGGACACCTTGGTGTCCTCTGCCTTTGATAAGGTCATGCTCCAGCGTGTCAATGACGATCCCAACCTGATGGTTGTCGGGCCGTACAGCTTCGGCACACATGTGCAGCAGGTGGTCACCGATTTTGGCGCGGGAAGTCCGGAGCCGACCGGTGTGCCCACCGATCTGGCGCTCGAAGGCGATGTTTTTTTCGCAATCGAAACACCGGCGGGCGAACGCTACACGCGTGCGGGTAACTTCAGCATCAATGCAGAGGGATACCTCGTTACGATCGATGGCAACTATGTGCGCAGCGAGACCGGCCGTGTTTTTGTCGGTACGGATGAGTTTGGCGTTGCGGCGGACGGCACTTTGACGGCAGAAGGCACCCCGATTGGCCGTTTGCGCATCGTATCCTTTGAGGACAACGCCACTTTGCGCAAGCAAGGGGACAATATCTACACCGGAACTCCCACGGCACAAACCAACGCGTTTGTCGTGCGTCAGGGCTTTCAGGAAGCGTCCAACGTCAATGCAGCGGATGAAATGGTCAATATGATGACCATTTACCGCAAGTACGAAGCAGGTCAGAAGATTTTGACAATGACCGATGAAACCCTCGGTATGGCGGTTAATAAGCTTGGCCGACTGGGAGGCTAAACAATATGATGCAATCTGTTTACAGTGCTGCTTCTGCGATTAAAGCGCAGCAGACACGTCTTGATACCATCGCGATGAATCTCGCGAATGTCAACCAAAATGGCTACAAGTCCAAGCGTATCGATTTTAAGGACGCGCTCTACACCGCCATGCACAGCCCGGTCGAGGCGGACAA
The DNA here is from genome assembly GCA_964580155.1 of uncultured Intestinibacillus sp. Lineage (GTDB taxonomy): Bacteria > Bacillota > Clostridia > Oscillospirales > Butyricicoccaceae > Intestinibacillus. The sequence continues at coordinate 5,041 of CAZOJP010000062.1, forward strand.
CGGCGGAAACCTGCTCAAGGGTTCGGGTGTAGTGGTCGGTGCAACAGCTACAAATTTTGACGCAGGCGCACGCATTACCACCGGAAAACCCTTGGACGTTGCAATTACGGGCAAGGGATTCTTCACAGTACAGGGTTCGGACGGCGCGACCTATTACACGCGCGGCGGCAACTTTGATGTATCCGTGGAGGGTGATGCACGCTATCTCGTCACGGCATCCGGCAATTATGTACTGGATGCAGCAGGGCAGCGCATCAGTTTGCCCCCGGACACCACACCCTCAATTTCCCCCGACGGCGTGATTACGGCAGACGGCGGAGAAGTTGCCGTGATTGGACTGGTACAGTTCCAAAACGAGGAGGGGCTGCTGGCGCAGGGCAACGGACTCTTTGTGCAGTCGGTTGCGTCGGGCGCACCGCGCGCGGCGACATCGACGATGGTGCAGGGAAGTGTGGAGGGCTCGAATGTGGAGCTGTCACAGGAGCTGACCTTGCTCATCCGCACACAGCGCGCCTATTCACTGGCAAGTAAAGCATTGCAAACCGCAGACGATATGGACGGTTTATCCAATCATTTGCGTTAAGATATCGCTCTTTAGAAAGGGGTGAACGGAAATGGGTCTACAAGAATGTGAATTCTGCGGATTGCCGTTTCACAGCGTTGGTTCAAATCTTTGCGGCGTATGTGCGCAGCGGATCGACGAGGGCTTTTTGCAAGTTCGAAAATATATTTACAAGCAAGGCAACAGTGCGAATTTCGCATCGGTTGTGGAAAATACAGGCGTAGATGAAAAAATTGTGCGCTACCTGATTCGTCAGGGAAGAGTGGAGGTTTCGGATACGGTCGGCGGTGTACGCTGCCGCGTATGCGGAAAACCTGTGGAAAACGGCGCACTATGCGCAGATTGCCTGCGAAAATTCCAAGATGCCTATGGCACACAAGAGGCACCCAAAAGCGCGGACAAAAAACGACCGGAGGGTATTTCTCCCTTGGCACGTTTCCGTGAAAAGTAACCCGGAAAAGAGGAGAGCATATGAGAATCGGCGGAATCAATCAAACGGATATGATCGCCCGTTATCAAAATACAATCAATGTTGCGACACCCAAAACCGAATGTGCGACCGCGATTCGCGACAGCGTTGAGCTGTCGGATGGCGCACAGCAGTACGCCACCCTGATGAAGCAGGCGAGCGCGCAGCTTGATCAGGCGAGCGCCGCTGAGGAGAACCGCATGCAGGAAATCGCCGCGCGCATTGACGCCGGAGAATATCATGTTGCCGCAAGCGCGGTACTGGATAGCATCCTGTCGGATGCGGTGCTGCATACAGACGAAGGAGCACAGGCATGAACCCTGTTGCACAGGCAACTGCAAGCCTAACCGATATATTACGCAAAGAGCAGGAGCTTATGAAACAGCTCCTGCACTTTGCGCAAATGAAGGAAGCAGCATTGCATGAAAATGACACCGCAAAGCTGATGGAAACGGTTCCACAGGAGGAAGAGCTTGCGCACACCTTCCACGAGTTGGAGAAAGAGCGGCTTGCACGCTCCGATGAGCTGGCGCGCGCCGCGGGAATTACGGAAACGGAGCTTCCCATGCGCGAGGTCATCGAAAAGCTGAGCGATCCGGTGTGCACGCGCTGCCTGCGTCAGGTGCGTCAAGAGCTTCTGGACGTGGTGCACGCGTTAACGGAGCAGAACGAGAAGGTCGCGATTTTGCTCGAGCAGCAGCGCGACTGCAACGAATTTGTGCTGCAAATGCTGCTTTCTGATCAAGATCCCACCCCTTATTATGACGGAAACGGCGAAAAACAGGAACAATCCAGCGGGGACAGAGGCATTTACGAGGTGTACATCTGACCTGCACGAACCACCGGAGGAAATACCATGGGCTCTACATTCGGCGCACTGGAAATCGGAAAATCCGGACTTGCAATTTCCATGAAAAACATGCAGATTGCAGGCCATAATATATCCAACGTAAATACGCCCGGCTATACGCGGCAGCGCGTCAACAGTGCGGCAAAGCCGCCTGCCGGGTCCTCATACCTCATTGCGCAAATTTACAACAAACAGACCGGACAGGGCGTTGACAGCGGAAACGTGCAGCAAATTCGCAGTGATTACCTCGATCAGCAGTTCCGCAAGCTCAATTCCGACTATTCGCAGGGCGAAAGCCGCACACAGGCGATGTCCTACTTGACCGGTTTGTTTGAGGAGCTGAACGACAGCAGCAGCTTGACCGGCTCCATCAAGGACTTCTTTGCCGCGCTGGGCAAGTTTGGTGAAGATACCTCCAGCAAGGAGTATCGCACGAACGTGCAGCAGCAGGCGATCAGCATGACCAATAACTTCAACTATGTCTATAACGAAATGATCTCGCTGTGGGAAGATCAAAATAACAGCATAAACACGGTCGCACAGAATATCAACTCTTTTGCAGACCA
>CAZOJP010000063.1:0-7285 GCA_964580155.1 uncultured Intestinibacillus sp.
TGAACCCTCGACCTCCGGCGTGACAGGCCGGCGCTCTAACCAGCTGAGCTACCGAGCCATCTTGTTTCGCAAGTGCCTATTTAATATACAACAAGTTTCGCCCGATGTCAACAGCTTTTTCGAAAAAATTCATTTTACGCGCAGCCGCTTCCTTGACGGTGCGCAGCGGGAATGCTATCCTAAAAGCATCGGCATGAAGGAGGGTAACGGCATGCGCATCATAACAGGGCGGGCGGGCAGCGGCAAGACCGCGCTCATCCTTGGGGAAATCACACGTGCGGCGCGTGCGGGGCAGGGCAGGCAGCTTTTGCTCGTGCCCGAGCTGTATTCGCACGACTACGAGCGGCGGCTTGCGGCGGCGAGCGGCAATCGCGGCGCTGCAACCGCCGAGGTTGTGACCTTTTCGCGGCTGACAGGCCGTGTATTTGCCGAGGTCGGCGGCTTGGCGGATACTGTACTCACACCTGCGGGGCGGCTGCTCACCTTGCAGGAGGCTGTGCGTCGCGTGTCGTCCGGCTTGCGGGTGTATGCAGGCGCCGCGGACCGCGCGGAGACCGTGCGCGAGCTGCTGCGCGCAATCGATGAGTTTAAGTGCTACGAGATCGCGCCCGAACGGCTCTTTGAGGTGCTCGACGCGCTCGATCCGCAGGAGGATGCCGCGTTGGCGGACAAGCTGCGCGATTTGGGGCAGATTGCCGCGATGTACGAGCGCCTTTGCGCGCAGAACTTGCCCGATCCGCGCGACGCGCTTGCGCTGCTTGCGGCGCGTTTGCCCGAAAGCCATGTGCTGGACGGCACGGCGATTTATCTGGACGCGTTCAGCGGATTGACGCCGCAGGAGCTTGACATCGTCGAGCAGCTGCTGCGGCTCGGCCTGCCGCTGACCGCCGCCATCACCTGCGACGAAAGCGAGCCGGAAATTTTTGTGTCGGGCTGCAAGCTTGTCGCAACGCTGCGCCGCATGGGCGCGCGCATGGGACTGCGCGTGGAGCAGCTGGCGCTGGGGGACAGTCGACGCGACCGGCCCGCCGATCTCGCCGCGCTCGAGCGCGAAGGGCTGCTGCCCGCCCGTCCGTCCCGCCCCTCGGACGGACACAGCGTACACCTATATGCCGCCGCCGGCCCCTTTGACGAGTGCGAGCACGCCGCCGCTGTCATTTGCCGCCGCGTGCGCGAGGAGGGCGCGCGCTATCGGGACTTTGTCATTGCGGCGCGTGATCTGAGCACATACCGCGCGCCGCTGCAAATGGCGATGGCGCGCTACGAGGTGCCGGTTTTCATCAGTGAAAAGAGCGATCTCATGCAAAAGCCGCCGCTCGCGCTCGTGACCCTTGCGCTGGAGACCGTGACGGGCGGCTGGCGGTACGAGGACTTTTTCGGCTGCCTCAAAACCGGACTGTGCGACCTGACACCCGAAGAAATCGACCGCTTGGAAAACTACGCGCTGACCTGGCGCGTGCAGGGCGGAGCGTGGCGCAGACCGTTCACCGGACATCCGAACGGGTACGGCCTGCCGTTTGACGATGCCGACCGCGCGACGCTTGCCGCACTCAACGATTTGCGCGCGCGGGCGAGCGCACCGTTTGCGGCATTTGCCGCCGCGCTCGAGGGGGCGCAGACCGCGACGCAGTACGCGGCGGCGCTGTATGATTTTCTGGAAGCGGTCGGCGCGCCCGACCGGATGGCGGCGCGTGCACAGGCGCATGAGGACGCGGGACGGCTGCAGCTTGCGGAGGAATACCGCCAGCTGTGGGAAATTCTCGTGGGCGCGCTCGAGCAGTTCGCGTGGACCTGCGGCGATGCGCCGATGGATGCCAAGCGCTTTGCGCGGCTGTTCACTCTGGTGCTGAGCGAGTACGATGTGGGCACGATTCCGGTGTCGCTCGACCGCGTGACCTGCGGCAGTCTGGAGCGCGTGACCGGCTCGCATGCCAAGCACCTCATCGTACTCGGTGTCAATGACGGCATTTTGCCGCAAACACCGGCGGCGGGCGGTGTGCTGACCGAGACCGATCGGCTGATTCTCGACAACTGGGGGATTAAGCTGTCCGCTTCGGGCGCGGAGCGCATGCTCATGGAGCAGGAGCTGCTCTATCATATGCTCGCGTGTCCGGACGAGTCGCTGCTGCTGTGCTGGCACGAAAACGATGCCTCCGGCGCGCAGAGCCGCCCCTCTTATTTAATCGGCGGCGTGCGCGCGCTGCTGGAGGACGTGCCGTTTACGAGCCATGCCGCGCAGGGCGAATATGACCGTCTGCAAGCCGAGCGGCCATGCGTCGATCTCGCGTGCGCGTATTTAAGCGGCGCGGATACCCCTGCGGCGCGCGCGGCATATGACTGCTATCGGCAGGATGAGCGCGTGCGCCGTGCCGCCGTCGCGCGGGTCGAGCGCGGACCGCTGACCTGCCGCGGCACGGTCGCGGAGTTGTACGGACGCACGCTCAACCTGACCGCGTCGCGAGTCGACACCTTTTATTCCTGCCGGTTTGCGTTCTTTATGCAATACGGTCTGCGGGCAAAGGCGCGCCGCGTGGCGCAGTTCGCCGCGCCCGAAGCGGGTACGTTCATCCATTATGTGCTGGAAAGCACGCTGGAGGAGCTGGGCAAGCGCGAGGGCGGCGCGGCGCACGCGACGATGGACGATGCGCGCGCGGTCATGAAGCGCTATGTCGCACGGTATATCGAGGAGCAGCTCGGCGGACTGGAAAACAAGCCCGCGCGCTTTCGGTATCTGTTCCGCCGGCTGATTCAAACGATGGAGAGCATTTTGGAAAACGTGCTGGACGAGCTGCGCGTGTCGGACTTTGCCCCCATCGACTATGAGCTTGATTTTTCCCTGTCGGGCGACCTGCCGCCGATCGCGGTGACGGACGGCGAGACCGAAGCGCGGCTGTCCGGCAAGGTCGACCGCGTGGACGGCTATATCAAGGACGGGCGGCTGTATGTGCGCGTCATGGACTACAAAAGCGGCAAAAGGGCATTTTCCCTGTCGGATATTTGGTACGGACTCAATATGCAGCTCGTTCTCTACCTTTATGCGCTGCAGGACGAGGGCTTGGAGCACTACCGCGAAAAGCTGTCGCGCACGCTGTGCGAAATCGTGCCGGCAGGCGTGCTCTATGTGCCGGCGCGCGACAAGCTGATTGACGCAGACCGCGAGGAGGACGAGGAAACCCTGCGCACCCTGCGCGAAAAGCTGCTGCGCCGCTCTGGTCTGGTGACGGACGATCTGGACATCCTTGAAGCGATGGAGCATGGCCTGTCAGGCGACGGGCGCTTTCTTCCGGTCAGGCTGTCCCGTCCGGGGAAAGGCGAGGAGGTCAGCGCGGTCGCGGGTGTGGCCGATCTCGCGCGCTTCGGCCGGCTTGCGCGCTATGCGCAGGGCAAGCTGCTCGAAATGGGGCACGCGCTCGCGGCGGGCGATGTGCGCGCGGATCCGTATCGCAGCGGACAGCAGGACTACTGCCAGTGGTGCGAGTTTCGCGCTGCGTGCCAGTTTGATGAATCGGCGGGCGACCGCGCGCGCGTGCTGCGCACGGTGAGCGAACAGGAATTTTGGACGAGCGTGGAGGGGGGACAACCGCATGGCGACACAGTGGACTGACGAGCAGCGCGAGGCAATTGAAAATCGAGGCGGCACGCTGCTGGTGTCGGCGGCGGCGGGCAGCGGCAAGACCGCCGTGCTCGTCGAACGGGTGCTGCGCCGCCTGACGGACGAACACGATCCGATCGACATCGACCGCTTCCTGATGGTCACCTATACGAACGCGGCGGCCGCCGAGCTGCGCGGCAAGCTGTCCGATGCGCTGACCGCGCGCGCTGCCGCCGCGCCGGATGACAAACGGCTGCGCCGCCAGCTTTTTCTCGTGCACCGCGCGCAGATCACGACCGTGCACGCCTTTTGCCTGTCGCTTGCGCGCGATCAATTCGTGGCGCTCGATCTGACACCGGATTTTCGCGTCGCGGACGAGAGCGAGACCGGTCCCATCCTCGATGAGACCATGGAAGCGCTGCTCGAAGCGCGCTATGAAGCGGGCGATGCGGATTTTCTCGCGCTGAGCGACCTGCTGAGCGCGGGACGGGACGATAAACGGCTGCATGAAGTCATCTTGGAGACCTATCATAAGATTCAGTCGCACCCTGATCCGCACGCGTTCCTGGAGCATGTGCGGCAGGGGTACGAGCAGCCAGTCGGCGCGCTCGCGGACACGCCGCACGGCAAGGTGCTGCTCGAGGAAGCGCGCGTTGCGGCCGCGTACGGCGCGGGGCGGCTGGACCGCGCGATTGCGGACATGGAGGGCGACGACGCGCTGCAGGACGCATACCTGCCCGCCTTCCTTGCAGACCGCGCGCGTGCGGATGCCGTGCTCGATGCCATTGCAGCCGGCGACTGGGACGGCGCGGTCGCGGCGGTGCAGCAGATGCGGTTTGACCGGCTGGGCAGCGCGCGCGGCTATGAGGACAAGGAGCATCTGGAAGCAATCAAGGCGCTGCGCGAGGAGTGGAAGAGCGTCGTCAAAAAGCTGCGCGAGCGCATTTTGTGCGTGACCGAAGCGCAGGCGGAGGACGACCGCGTGCGCACCGCCCCCGCGATGGGTGCGCTCATCGACGCGGTAGAGGACTTTGCCGCGGCATACAGCGCGGAAAAAAGGCGGCGCGGACTGGTCGACTTCGGCGATCTGGAGCACTTCGCCATTCGCCTACTATATGAAGGGGGGCAGCCCAGCGCGCTGGCGCGCACCCTGTCGCGCGGCTTTGCCGAGGTGCTCGTCGACGAGTATCAGGACACGAACGCGGTGCAGGACGCGATTTTCCGCGCGGTTTCGGACGAGGGCACGCGGCTGTTCATGGTGGGCGATGTCAAGCAGAGCATCTATTCCTTCCGTCTGGCAAACCCGTATATCTTTCTGCAAAAATATCTGACCTTTGCCGATGCTGCGGAAGCGGGCGAGGGGCAGGCGCGCCGCGTCGTGCTGTCGCGCAATTTCCGTTCGCGCGCGCAGGTGCTCGAGGCGGCGAACACCGTATTTCGCGCGGTCATGAGCGCGTCGGTCGGCGATGTCGAATACGGCGCGCGCGAAGCGCTCTATCCGGGCGCGGCTTACCCCGATTCGGAAAATCCGTGCTTTGATACCGAGGTGTGCGTGATCGACATTTCCAAAGATGAGGACGGCAACGCGCCCGACAAGACCGAGGCAGAGGCGCGCGTGGTCGCGCAGCGTATCGCACAGCTACTGCGCGAGGGCTTCCCTGTTTATGACAAGGCGCTCGGGCGGCAGCGCCCCGCGGTCGCGTCCGACTGCACAATTTTGCTGCGCTCGGTCAAACGCAAGGCGGCGGTTTATGCCGCAGCACTCGAGGCGGTCGGGCTGACCGCGCAGACCGACGACTCGACCGGGCTGCTCGCGGCGACCGAGGTGCGCGCGGTGGTGTCGCTGCTGTCGGTCATCGACAATCCGCGGCAGGATATCGAGCTCATCGGTGCGCTGCGCTCACCTTTTCTCGGCTTCACCGAGCAGCAGCTTGCGGAGATCCACTTGCGCGCGCCGAACGCCTGCTTTTATGATGCGCTCGTGTGCGCTGCCGCGGAAGAGGAACACGCGGCGCTGTTTTTGCAGCAGCTTGCGCGCTGGCGGCTGCTCGCGGCGGATTTGCCGGTGTGGCAGATGCTCGAGCTGCTCTATGACGAGACCGGCGCGCTGGGGATTTGCGGCGCGCTGCCCAACGGCGCAAGACGGCAGGCGAATCTGCTCGCATTTTTCGAGAGAGCGCGCGCGTATGAAGCACAGGGGCATCGCGGTCTGTTCCGCTTTCTGTGCCTGCTGCGCGGCATGCTTGCAAATGGGGAGGATTTTCCCGCGCCTGCGCCCTCTGCCGGCGGCGGTGCGGTGCGCATTCTGTCTATCCATAAGTCCAAGGGACTGGAGTTTCCGATTGTTTTTCTAGCGGACTGCGCCAAGTCCTTTAATGAAACCGATTTGTATGCGCCGGTGCTCGTGCATTCCGAGCTGGGCTTCGGCCCGAAATGCCGCGATCTTGCGCGCGGCATCCAATATCCCTCGCTGTGGCGGCTCGCCATTGCGGCACAGGCACGGCGTGAGCAGGTCAGTGAGGAGCTGCGCATCCTATATGTGGGCATGACGCGCGCCCGCGACAAAATGGTCATCACCTGCGCATCCGGCTCGGCGGCATCGTCGCTGCGCAAGTGGGCGCCGCTCGCGCAGGAGGAACGCATTCCGCCCTATGCGCTGGGCGCGGCGCGCACGACGGCATTGTGGCTGCTTGCACCGCTGCTGCGTCATCCGCAGGCACAGCCGCTGCGCGACCTTGCGGAGGTGAGACTGACACCCGACCCCGAGCTGCCGGCCTGCTTTTCTTTTGCCTGCGTGCGCGCACAAACCGAGGAGCAGACGCAGCAGACCGAAGCCGCGGCGGCGCCCGTGCAGGAGCAGCGCGAAAGCGAGCTGTGCGTGCCGTCCGCGCAACCTTATAAGGCCGCGTATTTGCAGGACATCCCCGCAAAGCTAACCGCGACCGGCATCAAAAAAGGATTCAAGGCGGCGGAAGCCTCCGAGGACGCACCGCCGGCGATGCAGCCCGAACGGGTGCTGCGCCGTCCGTTCTTTGATCGCGCGGCGCGCGGGCTGACACCCTCCGAAATCGGCACGGCGCACCATCTCTTCATGCAGTTTGCGGATTTTGCCGCTTGCGAAACGGTGGAGGGGGTGCAGGCGGAGTGCGCGCGGCTTGCAGATAAGCATATTTTGGCGCGTGAACAAACAGATGCGATTGACGCGTCGCGCATCGCCGCATTTTTTCACAGCGCACTCTATCAGGAGCATATGAAGCGGGGAACGCTGCGGCGCGAGTTTAAATTTTCCGTGCTTGCGCCCGCCGCGCGGTTTTATCCGGTCGCGCAGGACACGCCGGAGGAGCAGGTGCTGCTGCAAGGCGTCGTCGACTGTCTGGTTGAGTATGAGGATGGGCTGTGCATCGTGGATTTCAAAAACGATCGGGTGCGCGCGGCAAACGCTGCCGAACGCGCGGAAAGCTACCGTGCGCAGCTCGATGCGTACGCTTACGCGGTCGAGCAGATTTTCGGCAAGCCGGTCAAACAAAAGTATCTGTACTTTTTCGCAGTTAAAAACAGCTATTGTCTCGAATAAAGCGGAAATCGGAGCGCGTTCGGTGCATGCGCCGCACGCGCTCCGGCTTTTGTCGAAAATACGAGAAAAAACTTGTTGACAAACGTCAGACGAGTTGGTATACTAAACAAGCTGCTTCG
>CAZOJP010000064.1:0-6508 GCA_964580155.1 uncultured Intestinibacillus sp.
TGCGGCTTATTTCTTTCAAATTTTGCCTTTGCCATTTTGATATTCCTCCTCGTGTGTTGATCCAACAGTTATAATACTACCATTTTAAAGGATAGCCATAAAAAATGCAACTGCTAGTTCTTTATTTTTTACTTTGGGTGTCCATAATTTTTTCCTGAATAGACTTGGGCACTTCCGTGTAGTGGCTGGGCTGCATGGTGTACTGGCCGCGGCCCTGTGTGCGCGAGCGCAGCGTGGTCGCATAGCCGAACATCTCACTCAGCGGAACAGCAGCACCGATCGCCTGCACGCTGCCGCGCGGCTCCATGCCCTGAATCTGGCCGCGGCGGGAGTTGAGGTCGCCGATTACGTCGCCCATATACTCCTCCGGAACCATCACGTCGACCTGCATGATCGGCTCCATGAGAACCGGATCCGCCTTCTTCATCGCTTCCTTGAACGCCATGGAACCGGCGATCTTAAATGCCATTTCAGAGGAGTCAACTTCGTGATAGGAGCCATCATACAGCGTGACCTTTACGTCCACGACCGGATAGCCCGCAAGGATACCGGACTGCATCGCGCCCTGGATACCCTGGTTGATCGGCTCGATATATTCCTTCGGAATCGCGCCGCCGACAACCTTATTGATGAACTCATAGCCCTTGCCGGACTCGTTCGGCTCAACAATGATCTTACAATGGCCGTACTGACCCTTACCGCCGGACTGACGCGCATACTTCTGGTCGACATCCGCCGAACGGCGAATGGTTTCCTTGTATGCAACCTGCGGATTGCCGACGTTTGCTTCGATCTTGAACTCGCGGAGCAGACGGTCGACGATGATTTCGAGGTGCAACTCACCCATGCCGGCGATGATCGTTTGACCGGTCTCTTCGTCCGTATAGGCGCGGAAGGTCGGATCCTCTTCAGCGAGCTTCGCCAGCGCGATGCCCATCTTTTCCTGACCCGCCTTGGTCTTCGGCTCGATTGCAACACGGATAACCGGCTCCGGGAACTCCATGGACTCCAGAATGATCGGAGCCTTTTCATCACACAGCGTGTCGCCGGTGGTGGTGTTCTTGAAGCCAACCGCCGCCGCGATGTCGCCCGAATACACGGTGTCGATATCCGCACGGTGGTTTGCGTGCATCTGGAGGATACGGCCCAGACGCTCGCGGTTGCCCTTGGTGGAGTTGAGGACCGCGGTGCCTGCATTGATCGTGCCCGAATAGACACGGAAGAAGCACAGCTTGCCGACATAGGGGTCGGTCATGATCTTAAACGCAAGTGCGGAGAACGGCGCGTTGTCGTCCGACGGGCGCTCGTCCTCTTCCTCGGTCTGCGGGTTGATGCCCTTGATTGCCGCGATATCGGTCGGGGCGGGCATATACTCGATGACCGCGTCAAGCAGCATCTGCACGCCCTTGTTGCGGTACGAGGTGCCGCACAGCACCGGAATGATCTCAACGTTGCACACGCCCTTGCGCAGTGCGCCCTTGATTTCTTCGATGGTCAGCTCTTCGCCCTCGAGGTACTTCATCATGAGGTCCTCGTCGAGCTCTGCGACCGCTTCGATCAGCGCATCGTGGTATTCCTGCGCCTGCGCCTGCAGTTCTTCCGGAATATCTTCATCGCGAACATCCTTGCCGAGGTCGTCGTAGTAGACTTCCGCACGCATCGCGATGAGGTCGATGATGCCCTTGAAGGTTTCTTCCGCACCGATCGGAATTTGGATCGGGACTGCATTGCACTTGAGGCGGTCCTTCATCATGCCGACAACGTTGAAGAAATCCGCGCCCATGATGTCCATCTTGTTGACGAACGCCATACGCGGAACCTTATACTTGTCCGCCTGATGCCAAACGGTCTCAGACTGCGGCTCAACGCCGCCCTTTGCGCAAAATACGGTGACAGAACCGTCCAGTACGCGCAGCGAGCGCTCTACTTCGACCGTAAAGTCAACGTGACCCGGGGTGTCGATGATGTTGATGCGGTTTTCCGGGAACTGATGCTGGGAACCGTCCCAGTGACAGGTTGTTGCAGCAGAGGTGATCGTGATGCCACGCTCCTGCTCCTGCGCCATCCAGTCCATCGTCGCGGAGCCTTCATGGGTCTCACCGATCTTATGGTTTACACCGGTATAATACAGGATACGCTCGGTCGTCGTCGTTTTACCGGCGTCGATATGCGCCATGATACCGATATTTCTGGTATTTTCCAGAGAATACTCTCTTGGCATATTGCTCTCCTTTCGTAAGCTTGAGTCTTACACACATGGACTTAAACGCCGCGCAAGAAACTCACGCGGCGCAGACCGGCACAAATCAATAACGATAGTGCGCGAACGCCTTGTTCGCTTCGGCCATTTTGTGTGTGTCCTCGCGCTTCTTTACAGAGCCGCCGAGATTGTTGCTTGCATCCAGGATCTCGCCTGCAAGTCTCTCACGCATGGTCTTTTCGCTTCTCGCACGAGAATACTTGGTCAGCCAGCGCAGGCCCAGTGTCTGACGACGCTCCGGGCGCACTTCCAGCGGAACCTGGTAGGTCGCGCCGCCTACACGGCGAGCCTTGACCTCCAGCGACGGCATAATGTTTTCCATCGCCTCCGTGAAAACCTCCAGCGGTTCACGGCCGCTCTTTTCACGGACGATATCAAAAGCACCATAAACGACCTTCTGGGATACACCCTTCTTGCCGTCGAGCATGATCGAGTTGACCAGCTTGGTGACGAGCGTAGAATTGTATAGGGGATCCGACAGAACGTCTCTCTTCGGGACATTACCTCTTCTTGGCACTTTACTTCCCTCCTTCATATAAAGTATGATTTCATAGGTACTCGAACGACGCTTTGCAGCGCCCTCGTGTCGCGCCTGTCCGAGGTTTTCCAAAGATGCGGTGCATCTATTTTAAAACGCTCAGGACAAAGCGGATGGACGGACTATGCTCCGTCCGGTTGCTTTGCTGAAACGAAGTTCCATTCAAAGTCTTTTGATGGCTCAAGCAGCCCACGCGGATAAACGCGGATTACTTGCCTGCCTTCGGGCGCTTCGCGCCGTACTTGGAGCGAGCCTGCTTGCGGTTTGCAACACCCTGGGTGTCCAGTGTGCCGCGGATGATGTGGTAACGCACGCCGGGAAGGTCCTTGATACGACCGCCGCGCACCATTACAACCGAGTGCTCCTGCAGGTTGTGTCCAACGCCGGGGATGTAGGCAGATACCTCCATGCCGTTTGTCAGCTTGACACGTGCGACCTTACGAAGTGCAGAGTTCGGCTTCTTCGGGGTCATGGTCTTAACCGTGGTGCACACGCCTCTCTTCTGGGGCGCGCACTGCTCGGTCGTCTGCTTCTTCTGGGAGTTGTAACCCACCTGAAGTGCCGGCGCGTTCGACTTGTACACGACTACCTCGCGGCCCTTGCGTACGAGTTGGTTAAAGGTTGGCATTATGTTTCCTCCTTCTTTATATAGTATTCTATATTAAGAGCCTTTTGCCCTTAATTAGCGTTGTTACGGCTGCGTATGGAGCATAACGACGACTGCCGCACCGATTTCGATGCCGGCGGCCTGTCCCAGCTCCTGCATGGTCTCAACCGTGGTCACCTCGATATCCTGCTCGCTGCAAAGCGCGCAGATTGGGCGCGTTACGCGGACTTCTGCATCGGCTGCGACAAAAACTGCCGCCGCGCTGCCGTCGCGAATCGCCTTTTTCGACTGCTTTACGCCGACGACCTTGGGCGCCGTTTTAAGCTGTGATAGCATAGATGAACCTCCTATACCGCATACCTGTACATTATACGCTCCATTTCGGCACTCGTCAAGTGAAAAGCGTAAGATTTTCAGCTTTGTGAAAAACGACACTAAGGGAATGACGCGGTCATTCCCTTAGTGTGTCCCGAACAGGTTTGTTTATACGGTTTCTGCGGACTTGCTGCTGTCGTCCAGATCAACAGTTGTCTCGTAGTGGCCGCTGCGATACTCCTCCATGCCCGAACCGGCGGGGATGAGCTTGCCGATGATGACGTTTTCCTTGAGTCCGAGCAGCGGATCGACCTTGCCCTTGATGGCGGCATCGGTCAGCACGCGCGTGGTCTCCTGGAAGGAGGCCGCAGACAGGAAGGATTCGGTCGCGAGCGAGGCCTTGGTGATGCCCATGAGGGTGGGTGAGCACACCGCAAAGCGCAGATCTTCTTCGCCTGCGTCCATGCGCTGCTGCACATGCGCGTTGAGATCCTCAAATTCGAGCGCATCAATGACCGCGCCGGGCAGCACATCGGCGTCGCCCGCGTCTTCAACCTTGACCTTGCGCATCATCTGGCGCACAATGACCTCGATATGCTTGTCGTTGATGTCAACGCCTTGCTGGCGATAAACCTTCTGGACTTCCTTGATCTCGTAATCGTGCACGGCACGCGGATCCAGGATGTGCAGGATGTCGTGCGGGCTGAGCGCGCCCTCGTTGAGCTGCTGTCCCTGCGTGACCTCGTCGCCGTCCGCCACGCGGATGCCCGAGGACGACGCGAGCTGATAGCTCTTCATCTCGCCGCTCTCGCGGTTTGTGATGTTGATCGTCTTGACCGTGGTGCGCTTGGATTCCTCGATCGAAACGGTGCCCGAAATTTCCGACAGCGTCGCGACCTTTTTGGGCTTGCGCGCCTCGAACAGCTCTTCAACGCGGGGGAGACCCTGCGTAATATCCGAACCCGCGACGCCGCCGGTGTGGAACGTACGCATGGTGAGCTGGGTGCCCGGCTCACCGATGGACTGCGCCGCGATGATGCCGACCGCCTCGCCGATGCCGCAGGTTGTGCCTGCCGCAAGGTTCATGCCGTAGCAGCGTGAGCAAACGCCCTTGCGTGCGCGGCATTCGAGCACGGAGCGCACCTGCAGACGGGTGATGCCCGACGCGACCACGCGATCGGCCTGCGTGTCGGTCATCATGGTGTCCTTGGAGATCAGAACCTCGCCCGTTGCCGGATCAATCACGTCGTCAACCGGATAGCGGCCGAGCAAACGCTCGCCGAACCGCTCGATGATCTGGTTGCCTTCCTTGATGTCCTCGACCCAGATGCCCTTGGTCGCGCAGCAGTCCTCCTCGCGGATGATGACGTCCTGCGAAACGTCGACCAGACGGCGGGTCAGGTAACCGGAGTCCGCGGTACGCAGTGCGGTATCCGCCAGACCCTTACGCGCGCCGCGCGCCGAGATGAAGTACTCGAGCACGGACAGACCCTCGCGGAAGTTCGATTTAATCGGGATCTCGATGGTTTTACCCGAGGTGGATGCCATCAGTCCGCGCATACCCGCGAGCTGACGGATCTGGTTGATCGAGCCACGCGCGCCCGAGTCCGCCATCATGTGGATGGGGTTGAAGCGCTGCGCGTGCATGTTGTCCTGCAGCTTCGCGGTCACCTTTTTGGTGGTGGCCTCCCACTCTGCAACCGTCAGGCGGTAACGCTCCTCATCGGTGATGAAGCCGCGCTTGTATTTCTTGTCAATCAGGGCAACCTTTTTCTCGGACTCGGCAATCAGCGTCTGCTTTTCGTCCGGCACGAGCATGTCGGCGACCGCAACGGTCAGCGCGCCCTTGGTGGAATATTTGTAGCCCATCGCCTTGATGGAGTCGAGCACCTCTGCGGTCTTGTTGAAGCCGTGCACGCGAATGCAGCGGTCGATGATCTTGCCCAGCTCCTTTTTGCCGCAGGTGAACTGAATTTCCAGCTCGAGCGGGTTGGTGCCGTCGCGCTCTACAAAGCCCAGATCCTGCGGAATGCGCTCGTTGAAAATCAGGCGGCCCGGGGTCGCGTTGACAACGGTGCGCACGCGCTGGCCGTCGATGACGCGCTCCATGCGCACTTTAATCGGCGCATGGATGCCCACGCAGCCCTGATCGTATGCGATGAGCGCCTCCTCGGGCGATGCGAAGACCTTGCCCACACCGGGCTCGGTGTCGCGGTCGATCGTCAGATAGTACGCGCCGAGCACCATGTCCTGCGAGGGGATGGTGACCGGCTTGCCGTCCTGCGGCTTCAGCAGGTTGTTCGCGGACAGCATGAGCAGCCGCGCCTCCGCCTGCGCCTCAGCGGACAGCGGCACGTGAACCGCCATCTGGTCGCCGTCAAAGTCCGCGTTGAACGCGGTGCAAACCAGCGGATGCAGACGAATCGCGCGTCCTTCGACGAGGATCGGCTCAAATGCCTGGATGCCCAGACGGTGCAGCGTGGGCGCGCGGTTGAGCATGACCGGATGTCCCTTGATGATGCCCTCAAGCACATCCCAGACCTCGGTTTGAGCATGCTCAACCATTTTCTTGGCGGATTTGATGTTGGACGCAAGCGTGTCCTCGACCAGCTTTTTCATGACGAAGGGCTTAAACAGCTCGAGCGCCATTTCCTTGGGCAGGCCGCACTGATAGATTTTAAGGTCCGGACCGACGACGATAACCGAACGGCCGGAGTAGTCTACGCGCTTGCCGAGCAGGTTCTGACGGAAACGGCCCTGCTTGCCCTTGAGCATATCCGACAGGGAT
>CAZOJP010000065.1:0-5489 GCA_964580155.1 uncultured Intestinibacillus sp.
CGCAACGCGCTCTTTGAGTTCGCGCAGCGCATCGCTGAAATGTGCGGAGACCGCGACCAGCTCAACAAGGGCAAGCCGCTCGACAAGGCCGACCGCGAGTGGTATCGCAACAACCGCCACATGGTGGATATTAAGACCAAGTACACAGCGCAAGAGGACGCGGTGCTTAACCAGTGGGGTGCCAAGTAGAGGGCTATGCGAGCAAGTAGCAGTTGTTGAGCTGCACGTTCACGAGATTTTCTCCGACACACTTGCCGATGAGTTTAACGCTGTCGCCTTTGGAAACACTCCCGACTGCGCTCTCCTGCTCAGCGCCGAAGAAACACTGAACCCCCGTCAAACCATAGGCAGACCCGTCTTGCAGGGCAATATACGTCTGGTTAATCACGTTTTTGCCGATATCAGACACGGTCCCGGTGACGACAACCACCTTGTCTTTGTAGGCGCTGTCTGCGCTTACCTCGTTGGCATCATAGGCGTTATAGAGGTCAACCGCTGTAATGTTGATTGCCGTGCCGCACAGCTCAGACAAAAAAGCGTCAACCGATGCGGCTGCGTCTGGGTGCTCGGCCTTTACGCTGTCGCACTTGGCGATTGCGGTTAGGTATCTGCCGCCGGAAAAGTCGTCGGCTGCTGCGTCAAGCAAGCTCTGCACTGTCTGCTCAGGCGATGATGTGCCGCTCTGCCGCGAACTGCTAGAAGCCGCGCCAGACCACGCCGCGGCCACGATGAGCACACAGGCAGCGATTGCAAGCGCGTTGCGCACGGGGTGCCGTCTTTTTTGCGCTGGGGACGTAAGCGCCGCGAGCGCGCCGCGATCGGATACGACCAGCTTGCCCCACCAGTCATGCGTAACCGCGAGGCTGACAACCGGGGCGCTATCCCCTACGGCAACGGACACGGTTTTTTTAGCCCGGCCGCCGTGCAGGAAAGCGACGGTGTGCGCGCCACTGGCCGTGTGTACGCTGATAGCCCCTCCGTTTTTCAGCTTTCCGACAAACATTCCATCGATTTCGACGCTATACGTTTTCGCGCCGCACGAAAAGCGCGCTTCACGCGTTACGTTGATTTTGTATGCATCCATCATTTATTCCTCCGTTTCAAAAATCAAGGTGGTGAGACTATGGCAGACGGTTCGATAACATTTTCCACTGAGCTGGACAACAAACAACTGGAAAAAGAACTAATTAAAACAAAACGAGAGGTTGAGAAGCTCGAAGAGAGCATATCAACCGCAGAATCCAAGAAATCGCCGCTTGTAGAGCAAGCGCAAGAACTTGAAATCAAAATGCGCGCGGCACGCGAAGAAGCGGAGCGTGCAAAAGAAGCGTGGGTCAGCGGCGTGGCAGGTGCTGACGGCCAGCAAGCAGAAGCGGTGCAGCGTGCGGCCGCGCTTGCAGCGGAGCACGAAAAAGTCGTTGCACAGATTGACAAAATCGACGCGAAACTACTGCCGGCCTACGAAAAACTCGACGGCATGAAAGACAAAGCCGGTGGGCTTGCGGAGAACATCCGCGACGCGTCCACAGAAACCAACGTCATGGGCAAGGCGCTTGACCGCGCATCCGCATACGTTGAGCGCATGGGCAAGCACTTTGCGACGCTCGTGCGGCGCGTGGTGGTGTTTTCCTTGCTCTCGTCCGCTATCCGCTCCATGCGCGACGCTATGGGCAAGATGATACTTGCTAACGACGACGCAGCGCAGGCGGTTGCACGTCTCAAGGGTGCACTGCTAACGCTTGCACAGCCGCTGCTTAACGTTATTATCCCTGCATTTACCGCGTTTGTCAACGTACTTACGCGAGTTGTTGTAACAATCGCGCGCGTGCTTGCGGCGCGCGTGGGAGGGTGCGGCGGTTTGTGAAAGGGTGCGTCCGGGTGCGGTGGTGCTATCCCCCGTCCCGCGCCGCGCGCGACATTGCCCGCCACGGCGAGTGGCCGAGGGGCTATGAAGTGGTTGCTATTTTGGGGATTTGGGCGTATACTATATGGAACAGATATATGTCAAAAAACAAAGGAGTGTCAAACATCATGGGTTGCACCCACAACTGTGATTCCTGCTCTTCCGGCTGCAACGAGCCGCAGAGCTTACGCAAAGAACCCAATCCGCTGTCGACCATTCACAAGGTCATCGGCGTGGTGTCGGGCAAGGGCGGCGTGGGCAAATCACTTGTCACGTCCATGCTCGCCAGCGGTCTTGCCGCGCGCGGCAAGCATACCGCCATTCTGGATGCAGACATCACCGGCCCGTCCATCCCCAAGGCATTCGGCCTGCATGAGCGGCTGATGATGGGCGAGGGCGGCGTCATTCCTGCAAAGACCGGCAAATACGGCATCGATGTCGTGTCGATTAACCTCGTGCTCGAAAAAGAAGACGATCCGGTCATCTATCGCGGTCCCATCCTTGCGCAGACCGTCCAGCAGTTCTGGCAGGACGTTGTGTGGCAGGATGTCGACTATATGTTCGTCGATATGCCGCCCGGCACGGGCGACGTTCCGCTGACTGTGTTCCAGTCGCTGCCGCTGGACGGCATTATCGTCATGACCTCTCCGCAGGATCTTGTCGGTATGATTGTCGGCAAGGCGGTCAACATGGCGCGCATGATGGACGTGCCCATTGTGGGCGTCATCGAAAATTACAGTTATCTTGCATGTCCGGATTGCGGCAAGCACATTTCGGTCTTTGGCGAAAGCCATGTGGACGAAGCGGCGGCGCAATACGGCCTGCCCATCCTCGCCAAGCTGCCGATTGACCCTGCGCTTGCAGCCGCGGTCGATGCCGGTGCAATCGAGGATGCCACCCTGCCCGAAGCGCTCAGCGGCGCAATGGACGCACTGGAAGCGCTTTAACTAAAAAGGAGTGCTGATATATGCAAAAGATTGCAGTTCCAGTCAAAAACGGACAAATTGATCCCGATCTCGGTCGGGCAAATGCATTTCTGCTCGTGACGGCGGAAGAGGGACGCGAGCTATCGCGTGAAACCGTGGACGCACCCGGCGAGGGTACGGTCTCGGTGGTCAACCTGCTTGCAGGTGTGGGTGCAACAACGCTCATCTGCGGCGAGCTGAGCCTGATGGCGCGCTCCGCGTTCCAAATGATGGAGCTTGAAATCATCCCGGGCTGCCTGGGTGATGCGGATACGGCGGTCGCAACCCATCTGCGCGGAGAAGCGCAGGGCGATCCGTCGATTCTGGCGGTCGAAATCCAGATGGATGAAAACGATCCCATGCAGTGCATGCACGACTGCGCAAACTGCGGCGGCTGCGGCGATCCCGAGCTGCTCAAGCATATCCAAAAGGAAATCCCCGAGGTTTAAAGGCAAACAGCCGGTATTCCCCCTTTTTGGGGCGGATATCGGCTGTTTTTTTGCGGTTTGGGGTGGTGCTATCCCCCGTCCCGCGCCGCGCGCGACAGTGCCCGCCCCGGCGAGGGGCACCCGCTGTGCGCGGGGGCACACAAGAAGGGGTCTTGCCCCTTCTTGTGAATCATCCCCGCCTGGGTGCGGCGTGCGCGACTGTCCGGCAGATTTTTATTCCGGCTGCGCCGGAAAAAAATCGTGACCGTACAATTGTCGCGTGGTGGGGTGAGATGGTGGTTTCTTTCTTTTTGGGCGTGTCGGGCGTTCATGGGTGCAGATGCAGCGTCCCCGGTGAGTGCGGCGCGCGTGGGAGGGTGCGGCGGTTTGTAAAAGGGTGCGTCCGGGTGCGGTGGTGCTATCCCCCGTCCCGCGCCGCGCGCGACATTGCCCGCCCCGGCGAGGGGCCTGGCGAGGGGCTGTCGATGACTTCGCGGGAAACGATGCGGGTGCGCACATATTCCACCTCGGAAGCGGGTGATTTGCCGCGGCAGAGCAGTTCATAAAGCACGAAAACCGCGGATTCCGCGAGCTTTGCAAATTCCTGATCAATGACAAAATCCACGCGTCCGTCGAGCAAAAACTCACGCGCCCACGGGGTGAGATCGTTGCAAACAACAGGAATGCGGTGTGCCGGCTTTGCCTTGGACAGGGCGGCGACGCACGCGTCCACACTCTCGGTCGCCATATATACCCCGCGCAGCTTGGGATTTTCCCGGATTTCGCGCAGCACACCGTCATAGGTCAGATCATACCGCTCCAGACACTCGATGACCTTGGTGTGCGGCGCGTCCGCACCGGCCTCGCTCAGCCGGCGGCAAAAACCGTCGACCCGTCCGCGATGGGTCGTGTATTCCACGTTTCCGGTCACAATGAGCACCTCGCTCGCAGGGGGCACAAGGCGCAGCATCAGTCCGCCGGCCATGCGCCCGGTGCGGCTGTAATCCTGACAGATATGACAGATGCGGCTGCTTCCGGTCACGTCGGAATCATAGGTGACAACCGGAATGCCGCGCGCGGTCAGACGGTCAATTTCCGCGCGGATGACGGGCACATCCCCCGCGTTCAGGATGAGTCCGCGCGCGCCGCGCGCCAGCAGCCGCTCAATGCCCTCAAAATATTCGCGGGGCGTGCGTCCGCGCATTTCCTCCACGACAATTTCAAAATCATCGCGGAAAATATTGCGCTGGGCGCGCCGGATGCCGCGGCGCATCTCGGTGACATAATACCGCAAATCCCAGTGCGCCAGCAAAAAACCGATGGTCACCCGTCCGCCTGCCGTGCGCTTGGCCGTGGGCGTGCGATAACCCGACCGCGCAATGGCAGCCTCCACGCGCGCGCGCACCTCGGGCGCAACACCGGGGCGGTGGTTCACCACGCGGTCCACGGTGCCGCGCGATACGCCGCACTGATCCGCAATCGCTTGCGCTGTGATTTTTGCCACGGACAATCCCCCCTTCACCGGATACGATTTGTTTTTTTGTGCGCCTTTATCCTATCAGACGCGCGCGCGCATTGCAAGGGCTGCGCGTGCATTTTTCTAGAAAGCACATTGCACGACACTTTTTACAAAAATAAAAGGGGTTTTTTCAGCAATTTACATAAACAATTTTGCGCGTGCTTAGGCAGAGATACAAAATTCAAACTTCCGCTTGTTTTACCTATAAAATGGCTTTATAATAGAAACATACAAGGAAACAACCCGATTTTGGGCTGTAAACAGGAAAGAGTAAGCCAGTCTTTTGACGAGAGGGAGAATGTAAAAATGGGCAATCTTCGTATTGGCGTCGTCGGCTGCGGCCGCATCGGCAAGCTGCACATCAACAACCTGATCAACTCCGTTCCGGGCGTCGAGGTTATCGCCGCTGCGGACCCGATGCTGGACAAGTCCGGCGCGCGTGAGTGGCTTGCAGAGCGCAAGATCACCAACGTTTCCACCGATTTTATGGACGTTATCAACAATAAGGACGTGGACGTAGTCTTCGTTTGCTCCTCCACCGACACGCACTGCGATGTTTCGATGGCGGCTGTCAACGCGGGCAAGCACGTATTCTGCGAGAAGCCGATCGATTACGATATCGACAAGATCAAGGCGCTGCTCGCACTCGTCGAGGAAAAGGGCGTCAAGTTCCA
>CAZOJP010000066.1:0-5451 GCA_964580155.1 uncultured Intestinibacillus sp.
GCACAACTTCACCGACATCCGTCAGTTCAACCTGATGTTCAAGACCTTCCAGGGTGTCACCGAAAACAGCAGAAACGAGCTGTTCCTGCGTCCCGAAACCGCGCAGGGCATCTTCGTCAACTTCAAGAATATTCAGCGCACGACCCGCCGCAAGATTCCGTTCGGCGTCGGCCAGGTCGGTAAATCCTTCCGCAACGAGATTACCCCGGGCAACTTCGTCTTCCGCACCCGCGAGTTTGAGCAGCTCGAGCTTGAGTTCTTCTGCAAGCCCGGAACCGACCTTGAGTGGTTCAAGTACTGGAAGGATTACAGCCACAACTTCCTGCTTTCGCTCGGCATGAAGGACGAAAACTTGCGTCTGCGCGACCACGATCCGGAAGAGCTGTCACACTACTCCAAGGCGACAACCGACATCGAGTTCTTGTTCCCGTTCGGCTGGGGCGAGCTGTGGGGCATTGCGGATCGCACCGACTTTGACCTGAAGCAGCACCAGAATGTGTCGAGTGTTTCGATGGAATATTTCGATCAGGAAACGAACGAAAAGTATATCCCCTACGTTGTCGAGCCGTCGCTCGGCGCGGATCGTGTTGCGCTCGCATTCCTGTGCGATGCGTATGACGAGGAAAACGTCGGCAAGGACGGTAAGGAGGATATCCGCACCGTGCTGCGCCTGCATCCCGCGCTCGCGCCGTTCAAGGCCGCGGTGCTTCCGCTCTCGAAAAAGCTGTCCGCACAGGCACAGCCCATCTGGGAGAAGCTCGCCGCGCATTGGAACGTCGACTTCGACGATGCCGGCTCGATCGGCAAGCGTTATCGCCGCGAGGACGAGGTCGGCACCCCGCTGTGCATCACGGTCGACTTTGAGACCGAGACCGACGGCTGCGTCACCGTGCGCGACCGCGATACCATGGAGCAGGAGCGCGTTCACATTGACGACCTGATCCATTATATCGCAAAGAAAATCGCATTCTAATCCACAATTTGCGCATTATAAAAGTCCTGCTGCTGCCCGCGGCAGGACTTTTTCTTGTTACGTCCTTGACATTTGCGATGAAAAAGCGTATTCTATTGCTAGGAATTATTACTGATTCTTTGGACGTGTGATAAAGGAGGTACTCTCATGACTAACAAAGCCTACGACAAGCTCGACAGCGTCGTCGCAATCGTTTCCTCGGTAGCGGACGGCAAGCCTGCAGGCTGCATCGTCAACTCGGTCTCTCAGGTGGCGGGCGGTAAATTTTCCATTGCGATGAACAAGGAAAACCACACCTGTGAGGTCATCGACAAATCCGGTCTGTTCACGATCATGCTGCCCACACAGGATGTTTCTGCGCAGGTCATTGCGGATTTTGGCATGAAGTCCGGTCATCAGCTCAACAAGTTTGCAAGCGTCCCGCACATCAAGGACAAGAAGGGCGTGCCCTATCTGACGCAGGATCTCGCTGCACGCTTTGCATGCCGCGTCACAGACAAGCTCGATGTCGGTTCGCACATCATCTTCATCGGCACGGTCTACGAAGTCGAGAATCGCGCGGATGCCCCTGTCCTGATGACCTCGTACTACAAATCGGTTAAGGAGGGACAGCTCCCCACCAATGCGCCCGCCGCATCAACCGGCGAGCCGGGTTGGCGCTGCACCGTCTGCGGCTATATCCTCGAATCCGAGGAAATTCCGGACGATTTCAAGTGTCCGATCTGCGGTCGCGGCCCCAACATGCTGGTCAAGCGCTGACCGCTTCTCCCCTGCCTCACAAGCTGCCGTTTGAAAAATTTCAAACGGCAGCTTATTTTTTTCAAAGCGGTATTGACAAGACGCGGATCGCTCGCTATAATCAATTCATACTAATCACATATGATAAATATAAATTAGAAAAGGAGGTCTGGTCATGATCGAATTACAGCGCATACGGAGGGCTGAGCGAATGTGTCGCTGCTGTGCCATTCAAACCATCAACAACCACAACAGTATACACAACGAAAGGACGTATCATCATGTCTATTCATAAAACGCTTCACTTTGAAACCCTTCAGCTCCACGCGGGCCAGGAAGCTCCGGATTCCGCAACCGGCGCGCGCGCTGTTCCGATCTATCAGACCACTTCTTACGTTTTTGACAACTGCGAGCACGCAGCAGCGCGCTTTGCGCTGCGCGATCCCGGCGAAATCTACGGCCGTTTGGGCAACCCCACGCAGGGCGCTTTCGAGCAGCGCATCGCCGCGCTTGAGGGCGGCGTCGCTGCGGTGGCGACCGCATCGGGTGCCGCCGCAATCGACTACACGCTGCGCACCCTGGCGCATGCCGGCGATCACATCATCGCGGCAAAGACGCTTTACGGCGGCACGTTCAACCTGCTGTCTCACACCCTGCCGCAAAGCGGCATCGCAACCACCTTTGTCGACCCCGACTCGCTCGAAGCGTTCACCGCGGCAATTCAGCCCAACACCAAGGCGATTCTCATCGAGTCCATCGGCAATCCGAACGCAAACCTCCTCGACATCCGCGCGGTTGCGGATATCGCGCACGCGCACGGCATTCCGCTTGTCATCGACTCGACCTTTGCAACACCCTATCTGCTGCGCCCCATCGAGCACGGTGCGGACATCGTGGTGCACTCCGCAACCAAGTTTATCGGCGGCCACGGCACTGCAATCGGCGGTGTGATTGTGGACAGCGGCAACTTTGACTGGGAGGCCTCCGGCAGATTCCCCTCCCTTGTCGAGCCCGACCCGAGCTATCACGGCCTGCGCTTCACCGAAGCATGCGGCCGCGCGGCATTCGCGGTCAAGGTGCGCGCGGGGCTGCTGCGCGACACCGGCGCGACACTCGCTCCGCTGCACGCTTTTCTCTTCCTGCAGGGGCTGGAAACCTTATCTTTGCGCGTAGAACGCCATGTACAAAACACGCACGCGGTGGTAAACTATTTACAGAGCCATGCGCGCGTTGACAAGGTGAACCATCCGTCGCTGCCGGGCAGCCCGTACCATGACCTATATACGCGGTACTTCCCCCGAGGCGGCGCTTCCATTTTCACCTTCGAAATCAAGGGCGGCGCGGACGAAGCCAAGGCCTTCATTGACCGGCTGCAAATTTTCTCGCTGCTCGCGAACGTCGCGGACTCCAAATCGCTGGTCATTCACCCGGCCTCCACCACGCACGCGCAGCTTTCCGGCGCAGAGCTCGCCGCAGCAGGCATCGCGCCGAATACGATTCGCCTTTCCATCGGCACAGAGCACATAGACGATATTTTATGGGACCTCGAGCAGGCATTCGAGGACTGATTTTAGAAAGGAAGCTCCATCATGGCAAAAATTGCATCCGCAATCACCGACCTCATCGGCGGCACCCCGCTCCTCGAACTCAGCCGCTATGCAAAAGCGGCCGAGGTGCCCGCGCACATCATCGCAAAGCTCGACTATTTCAATCCCGCGGGATCTGTCAAGGATCGCATCGCCAAGGCGATGATCGACGACGCGGAAAAAACAGGAAAGCTAAAGCCCGGCTCGGTCATCATCGAGCCGACGAGCGGCAACACCGGCATCGGTCTGGCATCGGTCGCGTCCGCGCGCGGCTATCGGGTCATCCTGACCATGCCCGAAACGATGAGCATCGAGCGCCGCAACCTGCTCAAGGCATACGGCGCAGAGCTGGTGCTCACCGAGGGTGCACAGGGCATGAACGGCGCCATTCACAAGGCAAACGAGCTTGCCGCCGAGCATGAGCACGCTTTTATTCCGGGTCAGTTCGAAAATCCTGCAAACCCGTCGATTCACTACACCACCACCGGTCCGGAAATCTGGCGCGACACCGACGGCAAGGTCGACATCTTTGTGGCGGGCATCGGCACGGGCGGCACAATCTCCGGCATCGGCAAGTATCTTAAGGAGCAAAACCCGCGCATCAAGGTCATCGCCGTTGAGCCGGCTGCCTCTGCGGTGCTGTCGGGCGGCAACCCCGGTCCGCACAAAATTCAGGGCATTGGCGCAGGCTTTGTACCCAAGGCGCTCGATACCACAATCTATGACGAAATCATCGCTGTGGAAAATGACGATGCGCTGTCTACCGGCCGCGCGATTGCGCAAACCGAAGGCGTGCTCGTCGGCATTTCCTCCGGTGCGGCACTTTGGGCGGCGCAAACCGTCGCGCGCCGTCCGGAAAACGCAGGCAAGAATATCGTTGTTCTGCTGCCCGACACCGGCGAGCGTTATCTGTCCACACCGATGTTCACGGAATAACAGTCTCTGATCCATACAGCGCAGCAAAAGCGGCAGACGTCCTCGTCTGCCGCTTTTTATTGCGCCGCGCGCTATCAGCATAAAAGGCGTGCATGCTCCCCTCATCGGGAAAGCATGCACGCCTTTGTGTATCAAACTATAAGGAGGGAATCAGATGCCAAACAGCAGCTTTCCATAGGTCGGGAACGGCCAGTATTTGTCCGCGGTCAGCACCTCGAGCGCATCCGCAACACGGCGCAGCTCGGTCATCGCGGGCAGCACGGTATCGTGGTAGTACCGCGCTGTTTCTGCCGCATCTCCCCGCTTCTCCGCGCCCGTAGACACCGCTTCCAGCGCTGCCATTGCCGCGCGCAGCTCGACCGTGAGCGCAGAGATCTTGGCGAGCAGCTCCGCTTCCGCGCAGTCGGCAATCCCGAGGGATTTCTTTGCGAGCGCGGTTTCGGCCAGCTCTTTTGAATAGCTCACAACCGCGGGGAAAATCTGCTTGTTGCTCATATCCAGCATGGTCAGCGCTTCGATGTTCAGGGTCTTGTAATACTCCTCGAGCAGGATTTCCTCACGGGAGTGCATTTCGTTCTCGGTATACACACCGTGGCGCTTGAACAGAACAAGGTTCTTTTCGTCCGTATAGTGCGGCAGCGCGTCGGGCGTGGACTTGAAGTTGAGCAGGCCGCGCTTTTCTGCTTCCGCGACCCAGTCCTCATCGTAGCCGTTGCCGTTGAAGATAATGCGCTTATGCGCGGTAATCTCGCGCTTGATGAGGATGCGCAGCGCGTCTTCAAAGTCGTCCGCACGCTCCAACTCATCGGCGAAGATGCGCAGCTCTTCCGCGACCGCCGTGTTGATCATGATGTTCGTGCATGCAATCGAGAAAGTCGAGCCCAGCATACGGAACTCGAACTTGTTGCCGGTGAAGGCGAACGGCGAGGTGCGGTTGCGGTCGGAGGTATCCTTCGGGATCGGAGGCAGCACCCTGGCACCGCCCATCTTCTCGCGCTTGACATCGATATAGGAGGTGCCGTTCTCGATGGAATCGATCACCGCGCCCAGCTCGTCGCCGACATACATGGAGACAATCGCCGGAGGCGCCTCGTGCGCGCCCAGACGGTGGTCGTTGCCCGCACTCGCGACCGAGATGCGCAGCAGATCCTGATATTCGTCAACCGCCTTGATGACCGCGGTCAGGAACAGCAGAAACTGCGCATTCTCGTGCGGAGA
>CAZOJP010000067.1:0-4961 GCA_964580155.1 uncultured Intestinibacillus sp.
CCGACGATCATCATCAGCGCGCCGCCAAAGCCCTTGGGCAGAACCTCGACGCAGTAGCCCGCGTCCTGTCCGTCCTTCGTCGCCTTGAACGCCTGCGTGATGGCAGCCGCGTCCTTATCCGTCGGATTCTTGTACTCGTCGGATACGTCGATTGCTTCAAATGTTGCGTCCGGAATGATCTCCGCCATCGCGGCGTCAAGCGTCGCCTTCTGGTTCTCGGCGATCTTGGGGGCGGTGATCTGGTTGACCACACCGAGCAGCAGCGCGCACACCAGCGTGATGAGGCCGAGTACGACGACCAGCATTACGATGCCGCCGCCCTTTTTGCTGTCGTTCATCTTACTTCGCCTCCTCTTTCTTCTTTGCGAGCTTTGCAGGGTGTCCGAACTTGCGCGGATGGGTCTTCTTATCGATAACCCAGACCAGCGTGTTCATAATCAGGATCGAGTAGGAAACGCCCTCCGGCAGGCCGCCGAAGTAGCGGATGAACACGGTCAGCAGACCGCAGCCGATGCCGAACACAACCTGCCCCTTGGGGGTGACCGGGCTTGTGACATAGTCGGTCGCCATGAAGATTGCGCCGAGCAGCAGGCCGCCCGACAGCACCTCGGTCAGCATCCACTGCGCGTGACCCATGAGGCCGACGACGTCGCCCTTCGGGAACACGAAGGTGATGACCGCAACGGTCAGGATGTACGCCGCGGGGATGTTGATTGTGATGACCTTGCGATAAAGCAGGTACAGGCCGCCCGCGAGGAGCGCGAGCGCGGAAACCTCACCCAGGCAGCCGCCGATCTGGCCGAGCAGAAGGTCGGTCAGGCTCGCGTCGGGCATGTTGCCCTGCTTGAGCGCGACGAGCGGAGTGGCCGAGGTGATTGCGGATACGTCACCGACGCTGCCGAATACCGGCAGCTTTGCGCCGGGCGCGGTCCACGTGGTCATGATGCCCGCCCAGGATACCAGCATGAAGGCACGGCCTGCAAGCGCGGGGTTCATAAAGTTGCGGCCCAGACCGCCGAACAGCATCTTTGTGATGACAATCGCGAACAGCGCGCCGAATACGGGCAGCCACAGCGGCGCCGATACCGGAATGTTGAACGCGATCAGCATGCCCGTGACCACCGCGGAAAGATCGGTGACCGTGGGCTGCTGCTTCATAATTTTGTTGTAGATGAGCTCAAATACCACGCTCGCGACGACGGAAACCGCGGTCAGCGACAGGCTGCGCCAGCCGAACGTGAACACCGCGATGGCAAGCGCCGGCACCATTGCAATGATGACGTCGAGCATGATGCTGCGGGTGTCCTCATCGGTTTTCAGGTGCGGCGAGGAGGTCACCACGACTTTGCTTAAATCGTACATAGTTTTTCTGCCTCCTTACTTTTTCGCCTGCGCGGCGCGCTGCGCCATGATCTGACCCTTGGTCAGGCGGAACTGCTGCACCAGCGGAATGCGGGCGGGACACTCATACGAGCACGAGCCGCACTCGATGCAATCGAGCATGCCGACCTCTACCGCGTTGTCGAGATCCTCCGCCTTGCCGTAAATGTTCATAAAGATCGGGAGCAGATGCATCGGACATACGCCGATACACTTGCCGCAGCGGATGCACTGCGGCTCCTCCACGCGCTTGTCCTCATCGCCGCAGAACGCGAGGAACGCGTTCGTGCCCTTGATGACCGAAACGTCGAGCGAATACTGCGCAACGCCCATCATCGGGCCGCCCATGAGCAGCTTGTTCGGCGCTTCCTTGAGGCCGCCGCACTCGTCAATCAGCTTTTCGACCGGCGTGCCCACGCGCACTTCCAGGTTCTTGGGGTTTGCAACCGCGGAACCGGACACCGTGACAATGCGGCGCACCACCGGCATACCGGTGGCAAAGCGGCGGTAAACCGCGCCCGCTGTGTCCACGTTGAACACCGCGCAGCCCGCGTCCGCCGGCAGCTTGCCGGACGGCACCTCGCGGCCCGTGACCGCGTTGATGAGCTGCTTCTCCGCGCCCTGCGGGTAGCGGCACTTGAGTGCGCACAGCTTGAGCGTCGGATCGTCCGCGATCAGCTCTTCGATCTTGGCATATGTATCCGCCTTGTTCTCCTCGATGCCGATGAGACCCTGCTGTACGCCCAGAATTCTGACGAGTAGCTTGAGCCCCTCGACCATCTCCTCGGGATGCTCGAGCAGCAGACGGTGGTCGGAGGTGATAAAGGGTTCGCACTCCGCGCCGTTGATGATGACCGTGTCGACCTTGCCGATACCGGACTGGATCTTGATGTGTGTGGGGAACGTCGCGCCGCCGTGTCCGGCGATGCCGCCCATGCGGATGTGCTCGATGCGCTCCTCGTTTGTCATCCCCTCGAAATCATAGGGATGGACGGACTCGTGCAGGCGGTCCTCGAAATCGTTTTCGATGACGATGGACAGCACCTTGCTGCCGTTTGCATGCAAACGGGGCTCGACTGCAACGACCTTGCCGGAAACCGAAGCATGCACCGGCACGCAGAACGGTACGGTCGCCTCCGCGATCATCTGCCCCATGTCCACGATATCCCCAACCTTGACGATCGGGCTTGCGGGCGCGCCGATGTGCATAGAAACCGGCAGAACGACCTGTTCCGGTGCCTTCATGGCTTCAATCGGCTTGGTGTTTGTCGCGGACTTGAACCCGGGATCTGCATGTGTGCCCGGATGGATTCCGCCACGGAACGTGTACACCATTAACAATTCACCTCTCCATTTATTTTGTGCATATAAATAAGCCGTGCGGCGCTGTCGAATGCCTGAAAGCGTCGCGCAGCTTATTTCGTCGATGTGGGCACTCCGCTGCTGTGCGGAGCTGCGTGCGGAGCCTGTCCGCAACGCTACAGTATAGATTATAATGGATGGCACCCAATAATCAACACTTCTACGCAAAAAACACCGTGATTGCACGAAAATATTTTTGCCAAAGCGTGAAAAAGCTGTTTCCCCCTGTATTTACACGAAACAATTTGGTTATAATCACCAAATCATCTGCGTTGCGCTGTACCGTGCGCTTTAATAGTCTGCCGCCCCCGTGAAGGGTATCCTCAGCGCGGCAGCACGGAAAACTCGATCTCTGCGATGTCAAATCCGTCCGCGACCTGCAGCGATGGCTGAGAAAGCACACTCGGCAGCTCGCTTCCGATGGGCAGCGACAGCGTAAACACGCAGCCGCCCATCGGATTTTCGCGCCACAGCAGGCGGCCCTCGTGCATTTCCGCAATCTTTTGTGTGAGCGGCAGCCCCAGTCCCCAGGACACCCCCTGCGCGTGATCGGCAAGGGTGCCCGTCGCGCTGCGCATCATGGACCAGCCGGTAAACAGGCGCGGCATCGCGCGCGCAGGAATGCCCCGTCCATCGTCCGCAACGGACAGCATCACCTCTTTATCCGCGGTCGTCAGCCGCAGCGTCACCGTGCGCACCTCGGGCGCGGCGCACGCATTTGTGAGCAGGTTGCACACCGCCTGCGTCACGAGGCGCTCGCTGTAGTTTGCAAACAGGCTGTCCGGCAGCTCGGTGTGCACCGTGACCGCGGTCATCTCTGCAATGCGCGCCGCCAGCTTGCGGCACAGCGCTGCAAGGTCGTTCCACGCAAAATTCGGATCCAGCGCAAAGCGCGGCGTCGTCAGCGCATCACCATGCAGCAGCACGCGGCGAATGGCCAGCCCGTTGCGCCGAATCGCGTCGGTATAGTAGGCGGACTCGCCTGTGCCCTGCGCGAGTTGGCGGGTTGCCAGCAAAATGACCGCAAGCGCCGCGTGGATCCGCTGCCGCTGGAACTCTCCGAGCGCGGTGAGATACACATCATATGCCGGCTCCACGGCAATGAGCAGTCCGTCCGCCAGCGGACGGACGCGCAGGCGGTAGGGTGCTTCGTCTATGGTTTCGCCCAGCTCCGCACCGCGCCCCTCGCGTATGCAGCGGCGCAGCTCCGCAGCCGTGCCCGCCTCCAGAATTTCCGCCAGCGGGCTGAGCGCCGCCGCGCCGAGCAGCAGCTGCGCCTGCTCGGTCATCGCTGTGATACGCAGGTCGCCGTCGGTTTGCAGCAGCACATGCTCCTCCGCACCCAGCAGCTCGAACATGCTCTGCAGCGCGCCGCGATCCTCCGCTGCCGCAAAAAAATCGGTTTTCTTCATCTCCGCATCCTCAATCCCTTTTTCTGACTTATTGGTTGTGTTTTGGGTATGTCTGAGTGCAAATTTGCCCTAAAATCTTGTTCCCGACTATTATAGCATTTTTCCTGTAAACTTTGCAAAAAAATCTTGCTGAAAACCTCAGCCAGTTTTGACATTATTTTAACAAGTTTACCTTGCGTCAAACGCGAAAAATGGTGTATAATAGTTTCGGTAATCATAAAGAATGTGAATTACGAGGAGGAACTACTAATGTCTATCAAAGTAGGTATCAATGGATTTGGCCGCATCGGCCGTATGGTTTTCCGCGCGGGTCTGAAGAACCCGAACATCGAGTTTGTTGCGGTCAACGACCCCTTCATGACGCCCGATTACATGGCGTACATGCTCAAGTATGACACCATGCACGGCCGCTATGACGGCACCATCGAGTATGATGATCATTCCATCACCGTGGACGGCAAGAAGGTTCTGTTCTTCGCTGAGCGCGAGCCCAAGAACATCCCGTGGGGCAAGGTCGGCGCAAGCTATGTCGTCGAATCCACCGGCGTATTCCTTACGAAGGAGACCGCACAGGCGCACATCGACGGTGGCGCGAAGAAGGTTATCATGTCCGCTCCGTCCAAGGACGATACGCCGATGTTCGTCATGGGTGTCAACCACGAGACCTACACGAAGGACATGACCTTTGTTTCCAACGCTTCCTGCACCACCAACTGCCTGGCTCCGATCGCCAAGGTACTGGACGAGGCATTCGGCATCACCGACGGCCTGATGACCACCGTACACTCCGCCACCGGCACCCAGAAG
>CAZOJP010000068.1:0-4683 GCA_964580155.1 uncultured Intestinibacillus sp.
TCCCTCAATGAAAAAACCGCACCCCCGACTCGACTGGATCGAGTGCCGGGGGTGCAGTTTTTGTTTCGTCTGACAAAAAATCTGACGGTGCAATTCCACACTTCGCTTTGCGCGGTGCTGCCTTAGAACAGTCCGGTGATTTTGCCGGCTGCGTCCACGTCGATTCGCTCGGCGGCAGGAGCCTTGGGCAGGCCGGGCATGGTCATGATCGCGCCGGTTTCGCACACAATAAAG
Source organism: uncultured Intestinibacillus sp. (assembly GCA_964580155.1). Classification (GTDB taxonomy): domain Bacteria; phylum Bacillota; class Clostridia; order Oscillospirales; family Butyricicoccaceae; genus Intestinibacillus. Next base: position 235 of record CAZOJP010000068.1, read on the forward strand.
CCGGCGCCGGCGGACAGGCGCGCGGTGCGCACGGTCAGCGTAAAGCCGGTGGGGCGGCCGAGCGCGGCAGCATCGTCGGACAGGGAATACTGGGTTTTTGCCATGCAAACGGGCAGATGCGCGTAGCCCATCGCCGCGATGTTTTGCAGCTCCTTCGCGGCGGCAGGCAGCAGGCTGACCTCCTTTGCGCCGTAAATTTCGGTCGCAATGGTGCGGATTTTGTCCTCAAGCGGCAGCACGTCCGCATAGAGTGTGCGGAATGCCGCCGTGCCGCCCTCGGCCGCGGCGAGCACCTTTTGCGCGAGCGCCGCGCCGCCTGCGCCGCCCTTGGCGAACACCTCGGACAGTGCAACCTCGATGCCGCGCTGCGCGCAGAAATCATAGATAAACTGCTGCTCGGCCGCGGTGTCGGTCGGGAATGCGTTGATCGCGACGACGACGGGCATGCCGAACTTGCGCAGGTTTTCCACATGCTTTTCCAGGTTTACGATGCCGCGGCGCAGCGCGTCCAGATTTTCGGTGCCAAGCTCGGTCTTGGCCACGCCGCCGTTATACTTGAGCGCGCGCACGGTCGCGACGAGCACCGCGCAGTCCGGCTGCAGCCCTGCCTTGCGGCACTTGATGTCGAAGAACTTTTCCGCGCCGAGATCCGCGCCGAAGCCCGCCTCGGTGATCGTATAATCCGCGAGCTTGAGCGCGAGACGGGTGGCCTGCACGCTGTTGCAGCCGTGCGCAATGTTCGCGAACGGGCCGCCGTGCATCAGGCAGGGGGTGCCCTCGAGCGTTTGCACCATGTTCGGCTTGATGGCATCGCGCATGAGCGCCGCCATGGCACCCTCGGCGTGCAGGTCGCGCGCATAGACCGGCTCGCCGGCATAGCTGTACGCGACAAGGATGTTGCCGAAGCGCTGCTTGAGATCGTCCAAATCGTCGGCAAGGCATAAAATCGCCATGACCTCGCTTGCAACCGTGATCATAAAGTGATCCTCGCGCGGCACGCCGTTGGCCTTGCCGCCCAGCCCGATTGTGAGGTTGCGCAGCGCGCGGTCGTTCATATCGAGCACGCGCGTGAAGATGACGCGGCGCGGATCGATGCCGAGCGGATTGCCCTGCTGCAGGTGATTGTCGAGCATGGCGCACAACAGGTTGTTCGCCGCGGTGATGGCATGCATATCGCCCGTAAAGTGCAGGTTAATGTCCTCCATCGGCACAACCTGCGCGTAGCCGCCGCCTGCCGCGCCGCCCTTGACACCAAATACCGGTCCGAGGGAGGGCTCGCGCAGCGCGATAATCGTCTTTTTGCCGAGCGCGCGCATCGCGTCGCCCAGGCCGACAGTGGTCGTGGTCTTGCCCTCGCCTGCCGGGGTGGGGTTGATTGCGGTGACGAGAATGAGCTTGCCGTCCGCTTTACCCTGCACGCGCGCGCCCAGGTCTGCGGACAGCTTGGCCTTGTATTTTCCGTACTGCTCCAGCTCGTCCTCGTGCACGCCTGCCGCGCGCGCAACCTCGACGATCGGTCGCAGGGTGCACTGCTGCGCGATCTCAATGTCTGTCATCATAAGCCTATCGTTCCTCTCCTGTAAAACCGGTTTTCCAAAGATAGTTCCATTATACACGGCTGCCGCCGCGTTGTCATCACGGCGCGTCAAGAATCTGCGTTTTCAACGAAAAAAATCGTGCACAAACGGGCACTTTATGATATGATAAATAGACAATCCCTTGGAAAGGACGTGTTTTTTATGCAGCCGTTTCGCGCGGTCCGGCACTATCTCAAGCATACGGATTTGTACCTTGCGCTGCTCGCGCTGGTGTGCTCCGGCTACGGTCTTGTGCTCGTTTCAAGTGCGACGCATGCCTATAATACGAATAAATTCCTGCTCGTGCAGGGCGGCGCGGTGATGATCGGCATCGTGGCATTCGTGCTAATGTCGCTTGTTGATCTGGAGACCTTCATCCCGTACTGGAAGTGGATCTACGTCGCGAACCTGATTTTTCAGGCATCTGTTGCGGTGATCGGCACCGAGCAGGGCGGCAACCGCAGCTGGATCGTGCTCGGACCCATCAGCCTGCAGCCTGCGGAAATCGGCAAGATTTTATTCATCTGCACCTTTGCCGCCCACCTCGCGCAGGTGCGCGACGGGCTCAACCGGATGAAAACCCTCATGCTGCTGCTCGCGCATCTGCTGGTGACAATGGGCGTGATCGTCGTCGCCTCGGGCGATATGGGCAGCGCGCTCGCCTATCTTGCAATTTGCCTTGTCATGCTGTTTGCCGTGGGGCTGAGTCTCAAGTGGTTTTTCGGCGGCGCGGTGTTCGTGATCGCCTCTGTGCCGTTTTTGTGGAATTTTCTGCTCAAAACCTATCAAAAAAACCGGATTCTCGTGCTGCTCGACCCCTCGATTGATCCGGATCTCGCCTATCAGACCACGCAGGGCGAAATCGCCATCGGCGCGGGAAGGCTATTCGGCGCAGGTTATTTGCAGGGCAACCAGACCCAGTACGGCATGCTGCCTGCCAAGCACACCGACTTTATTTTTGCGGTCGCGGGCGAGGAATTCGGCTTTATCGGCTGCTGCATCATCCTCGTGCTGCTTTCGTGCATCGTGCTGCGGCTGTTCTATATCGCGTATCAGGCGGATACGCGCTTTTCCGCGAGCGTTGTCGTCGGTCTGGCCGGAATGTTCCTGTTTCAGCTGTTTGAAAATGTGTTCATGTGCATCGGCTTTCTGCCCATCATGGGGCTGACCCTGCCGTTCTTCAGCTACGGCGGCACGTCGGTCGTCACGATGTATGCCGCAATCGGCATTGCCGCAGGCGTGGGCATGCGCGAAAAACCATCCTGGCTCAAACAGTAGCGCCGCATAAAAAAAGGTCCGGCCCTCAAGCCCGGTGTCAATAAGGATGTTTTCAGTTTTTAAGATTTGCCGTAGGATTTCAAGTCCTACGGCTTTTCTCTTGCCCTAAACCTTGCCCACAAAGTTGAAGTAAACATCAACCTGCTGGGTATAGTTTTTCTTCTTCCACGGTTCGGAACGCTCATATACCACTATCTTCTCCACAAACTCCCGCACAATTGCAGGTGTCAGCTTCTGAATATCGGTGTACCTGTCCACAATGGTCAGAAAGCGCTCGGCATTCAGCATGGTGTCCTTTCCCGAATGAATTTCATGCTCCAGCTTGCCAAAATGCTGAGTAAGTTCCTGTCGTTCCGTTTCATAGTTTCCAGTCAAAGCCTTAAACTGCGTTTCAGACAGATTTTCCAGTGCCAGCTGTTCAAAAGCCTTTTTCAACAGCTTATCCAAATCCGTAAGACGTTTCTGCACCTTTTCCAGCTCCCTTGTTTTAGCGGAAAGCTCCTGCTTTAACTGGCTTTGGTGCTTATCCATTGCCTGTCTAAGGAATTGTTCTGTATGCTCCTTGGCTTCGGCTGTTACTCGCTGGATTTCTGCAAGCACAATCTGGTGCAGTGCCATGACCTTGATGGTATGAGGAGTACACTCTTCCTTGTGTTTGTGGTATTTTCCACAGGTATAGGTATACTGTTCCTCATTCCAGCTTCCGCAACGGCAAAGGTAGTGCTTCGTTCCGCAAGTCTCGCATTCTACTAAACCGGAGAGCATATCCATTTCACCCATCTTGTTGGGTCTGCGCTTGCCCTGCCGTACCTTTTGGACAATATCCCATGTCTCACGATCAATGAGCGGTTCGTGCGTGTTCTCAAAGCGAAGCCACTTTTCGGGCGGATTATCCTTAGATTTTTTGCTCTTGAAAGAGGGGATGTAGGAACGGCAGTTTACAGTAGTACCTATGTATTCCTCGCGTTCCAGAATTCCGCTTATGGTTCTGCCTGACCATGCAAAGGGTTTATCCAGTTTAAGAGCAGCGCTATTTGTACCATAAGTGCGATAATCATAAATTGTGGGTGAAATAACCTGTTCTTCTTGCAGAATCCGTGCAATCTTGCTTGGGCCGAATCCGCTGGCACACAGGGTAAATATACGCCGGACAATCGGGGCAGTGTCCTCATTAGGAACAATCCGTTTCGGGTCATTAGGGTCTTTCTGGTAGCCGTAGGGCGGTTTGGAGCCGATCCGCTCCCCACGCTTTGCAGCTGCCATCTTCACCGCCTTGATTTTTTTGCTGGTGTCACGGGCGTGCCACTCGTTGAATAAATCACGAATAGCGAGGCTTTCGTCCACTCCCTTGTCGGTGTCCACACCGTCGTTGATGGCAATGTAGCGGATGCCGTAATCGGGGAATTTTTCTTCCATCAAATAGCCCATCACAAGGCGGTTTCTGCCAAGCCGTGAATGGTCTGCTTGTGTGAGTGAAAGACTAAAAAAATATTAGATCTAAGAGAAGAACCCCGAGGGTCATTTTATGGGATTCTTCTTTGAATCTTTTGTCATAATCACGCCTGGTAAATCTCGCCGACCACGTCCTTGAACT
>CAZOJP010000069.1:0-3304 GCA_964580155.1 uncultured Intestinibacillus sp.
AACGACACCGTAATCATCCCCGAACCTGACGTACCGCTCGGCGAGCAGCCGACCGATAACACCACCGTAACCGATCCGAGCACCGATTCGACCATCACCATTGAAGACGAAGAAGTGCCGATGGCGAACGCACCGGAAATCATCATCGAGGATGAGCAGACTCCGCTTGCGGAAACCATCGATGCAGCGAACACAAACGACGTGCCGCGCACCGGAGATACCGCTCCGATCGCCTTCCTGCTCGCACTGCTGGGCAGCGCACTCGGCGGCATCGTTCTGCTGCGCAAGCGTGGCGTTGAGAGATAATGAATCTCTGAAACGTATTGGACCCTTCTCACAAAAGAGCGCTCCCAATCGGGAGCGCTCTTTCCTTTACAGCCGCGTAAAATGCATTACTCCGGCTTTGCTTTCACGCGGGTTTTGCGCTGCGCGGAAACGGCTTTCATCGCGGCCTTCATCTGCTTCTTGGTCGATTCATTCTGCGATTTCAGCAAATTGTAATTGTCTCTGCTCAAAACGAGTTCCTTGCCGTTGAGCATCATTGAAATCGCATCAGATCCCACCGGATCGTCCTGAACCGATTGCAGGAACGTTTCCGTTCGCTCCACCATTTCCCGTGTTGCGGCCTGGATCACATCAGACAGCTTTGCGCCGTCAATCGTATCAGACATCGTACTTTCCCCTATCATTTCATATTACTGCGGCTCGTAGCTTAATATTTTGCAAAGCGGTATCGCGTAAATGACGGCGGGTTCCGCCAGATCATCCGCCAAATAGACGATTCCGCCTTGGATTGCGTAAATGATCCCGGCAAAGGATGCTTTGGACAGATTGATCTGAAGCAGCCTTTTTGCGTCGTCATATGCTTGCAGCTGACGCTGCAATGCGTCATAGCAGCAGTCTGCAAAGTCCGGAGGGTTGCGCACGGTCTCCGGCGACGCTTGCAGGTCTGCCAGCAGCAGCGCAAATAGATTCGGCTCCGCCGCCACAGGCTCGAACACCAAAGCCTCCAGCGCATCTGTGAGAACCGTCATCCGCTCCCGCCCCGGTACAGATGCAACGGTGAAGGTGCAATCGGAAACGCGCCCGATGCTGCCGGTCTCCGGCAGCTCCTGCAGGCCGCAGGCGTACACGCCCGCCTGTGCTGCGCACGGGGCAATGGCATCGCGTGACAGCGCCTTGACGCGGCTCAGCAGGGCGGCAATCGTCCGGCGGCATTCCGCAGCGCAGTCCGCGGCATCGCGGTGGCAGCGCTTTTGGCATCCGTCACAGGAAACCGTCACGTTTACATGCACGCCGCTGACGTTGACCGGCGCGGAAACGGTCGGGCTGCTGGACAAGGTCTGATCGCCCAGGGTCTGGCCGCCGTGGCCGGTCATCATCTGGCTTTGATCGCCCTGCTCTTGACCGCCGTGGCCGGTTACAGACTGCGTCTGGTCGCCTTGCTGCTGTCCGCCCTGCGACTGCGACTGATCGCCGAGGGTCTCCGCGAGGTCACCCTGCGACTGCGACTGGTCACCGAGGGTCTCCGCGAGGTCGCCCTGTGCCTGCGACTGGTCGCCCTGTGACTGCGACTGATCACCGAGGGTCTCCGCGAGGTCACCCTGTGACTGCGACTGGTCGCCGAGGGTCTCCGCGAGGTCGCCCTGCGACTGCGACTGATCGCCGAGGGTCTCCGCGAGGTCGCCCTGTGACTGCGACTGGTCGCCGAGGGTCTCCGCGAGGTCGCCCTGCGACTGCGACTGGTCGCCCTGCGACTGCGACTGATCGCCTAAGTTCTGATTTTGGTCTCCCTGCCCCCAATAGCCGTCCTGATTCTGGCACGGCTTGACACAAATCGGCAAGCAGGACGGCGGACTCGGTTTGGGACACGGCGGTGCGCACGGCGGTCGCGCGCACGGCGACGCGCACGGCGGCGATGTGGGGCACAGCGGCCTGCAGTTGGGAGCACAGCAGGGATTGCGGCACTCCTGCGGCCTCAGGTTTTGATCCGATGCATCGAAACAGTTATATATTTTCAAAGAGTTCTCTCCTCTCCTTGTGCTTGGATACGATTCAATGATCATGGTGGGGTTTGATACTCCCACACCCCAGAATATGCCGATCGGCGAAGCCTTGTTCCGGACAGTCTTCGGCGAAAAACGCAGCGACCCCGCCAAAGGCCAAAGCCTCGGGCAGGGTCGCTGTTTTGGCATATATCTGCCGTATTTCGGCTGAATCAAGCTGCCGATTGGAGAGAAAACGCGGTTTCTTGCGCTTACAGCAGCTCTTGCAGCGCTTCGGGGGCAGGCAGGAAGATGGCGCGTCCGCTTAGCTGCACCAGACCGTCCTCCTGCATTTTCATCAGCTCGCGCGAGAGCGACGGCCGCGCCACGCCCAGAAAATCCGCAAGCGTTTCGCGGTTCATGGACAGGCGCACCTGTCCGTCCGGCGCGCGCGCCTGCAGCAGCACCATCGCGAGCTTTTGCCGCAGGTTTCCGCTCGACAGCAGGCGCAGCTTTTGGTTGAGATAATATGCCTTCCCTGCAAGAATACTCAGCATATTGCGGATGACGCGCGTGTGGAATGCGCAGTTTTCGCCGCAGGAGTGGTAGAGAAAATCGCGCGGCAGCTCGAGCAGACGCGCGGCTTCGAGCGCCTGCGCATAGTGATCATACGGGTGATCCTCCAGAAACAGGAACACCTCGCCGAACAGCTCCCCCGGCTCCTGAAAGCCTGCGATGACGGTGCGCCGTCCGGCGGCGGAGTCGCTGCACACCGCGATGCTGCCCGACAGCAAAATATATAAATGGCGCGGCGTGTCCTGCTGCGCAAAAATCAGATCATCGCGGTCATAGTCGACAATGCGCGCGCCGCTGCACGCCAGACACTTGTCGATTTCCTCCTCGCTGAGCCCTGCGAACACAGGGCAGCTCAGCAGCTCCTTCATGTTGGTATACCTCCGTTTTTGGGATCTTCCGCTGCAATGCAGGTGCAGCTTGCCGCACGCTGCGCCGCGCGGATCATATCTTTCAATCACTGTCGCTTGTGACTCTTGTGACGCTTGCAAATAGTATACCATAGGGACAGCTGAAATCGAGGTGTAATATCCGTATTCTGTGTCACTATGGTGTAATTTTTAAATAGCCGTATACTATTCGCTTGCGAATATTATACCATGTCGGCGAGCCGGAAACTAAGCCAAATACCGCATGATGCGCCGATATGGTGTAATTTTTAAATAGCCGTATGCTATTCGCTTGCGAATAGTATACCATGTCGGCGAGCCGGAAACTAAGCCAAATACCGCATGATGCGCCGATAT
>CAZOJP010000070.1:0-627 GCA_964580155.1 uncultured Intestinibacillus sp.
GCGGCTTTTCCGAAACCGAGTATGCACTGCATTATTTCAGGTTTTTACGCGAAAAACCGCACGGAGACCAAGACTATTGCAATATCTTACGGTGAAACTCTGTTTTCTTCCGGTTTGGCCGGAATGCGCAGCGCCACGCGGGTTCCCACCCCGGGCGCGGACTCGATTGCAAGGCCGTATGCCGGCCCGTAGGCAAGCTGTATCCGCTTTTGCACGTTGGACAGGCCGAACCCGCCCCCAATCGGTGTTTTTTCCGCAATCGACCGTCGCAGACGCGTCAGCTCCGTCTCGTCCATGCCGCAGCCGTCGTCGGACACCGTCACCTCGATGGCGGCTCCGCTTTTGCGTATTTCCACCGCAATCGTGCCGCCGCCCCGTTTGCGCTCGATGCCGTGGTACAGCGCATTTTCCACCAAGGGCTGCAGCGTCAGCTTTAGGATTTCGTTTTTGAGCACGGCTTCGTCCGCGTGAATCCGGTATGTCATGATGTCGGTGTAGCGCACCTGCTGGATGTACAGATAGCTTTGGATGCAGTCGAGCTCCTCCCGTATGGTGACGACCGCGCGCCCCTGGCTGAGCGCCACGCGATAAAAGCGCGACAGCGACTGCACCACGTCCACAACCTGC
>CAZOJP010000070.1:637-2084 GCA_964580155.1 uncultured Intestinibacillus sp.
ATGATTTCCAGCGTGTTATACAGAAAATGCGGATTAATCTGCTCCTGCATCAGCCGCAGCTCCAACTGCTCGCGTGTGCGCGTATCCTCTTGCAGCTTGTGCATGAGCTGGTGCAGCTTTTCAACCATGCGGTTAAAGCTGTCCACAATCACCGAGATTTCGTTTTCGTCCGAGTTTTCCATGCGCACGCCGAAATCACCCTCGGACAGGCGCTTGGTCTTTTCGACGAGCTGCTCAATCGGCGCGCTGACGCTCCGGTTGACCATGACGAGAATCAGCGCCAGCGTCAGCAGGATGAGCACCGCGGTACCCGCATCGCCGAAAAGAATGGCCCGAAACCGCAGTTGTATCTGCTGATCCAGCTCGTCCATATGCGCGAGCTCCAAATAAATATACTCGTTAAGCTGCTCGCCAATCAGGCTGGACACGTCGCGAACCTGCTCGAGCGTCACGTTCTGCTCTGTCAGCGGTGCCTGCGCGGCGGACTGCTGCCGCAGCCGGTCGCAGTACTTTTCGAGCGTGCGCAGCGTGCGGCCGGCAATGCGCAGCTGTTGACGGCTTTTTTCCAGCTCCGCGGTCTGCTCCAGTCGGATCAAGCTCGTGCGCACCTCGGTCACATAGTCGAACAGCATCGTGGTTTGCAGATTTTCGCGGCCCGCGACAAGGTAATAGGCCTCGCTGCCGATGTGCTCCCGCGTGATTGGCACCAGGCGGTTGGCGGACGCAATGCGCGAGGACACCACATGGTATTCCCCCAAAAAGCTCTGTGCGGAAAAAATGGTTGTCAGATCAATCACCGCCATGCCGACCACCATGACGAGAAAGCCAAACAGCATTTTATACCGGATGCTGCGCCGGTGTATCCCGCCGAAAAAGCGGCGCAGCCGGCTCATTCTTTCCCCTCCCGCCGATATTGGCTGGGCGACATGCCGGTCACTTTTTTAAACAGCATGCTGAAATAATTCATGTTGAGATAGCCGACGCGCTCGCCGATTTCGGATGCGCGAAGCGCTGTGGTGCGCAGCAGCCGCTTGGCCTGACGCATGCGGATATTCGTCAAATACTCGCTGAATCCGATGCCCGTTTTCTCCTTAAATACGGTGCTGAAGTGGTTCGGGCTCAGATGCACCGCCTCCGCCACGGAGGAGAGCGTCAGCGCGGCGTCCATATAGTGCTGCTCCATATATTGGCGCGCCTGCTCGGCGGCGGGTGTGTAGCGTCCTGCCGCGGTCTGGCTGCGCGCCGCCATCGCCTGTCGGCACAGCTCGCATCCAAACGAGATGAAATCGTCCACAGAGCGATCTGCCGCGATCCGCTTTTCCAGTATGTCGCTCTCCGTCAGCACGGAGGGAACTTCCATCTGAATCTCGCCTGCAAACTGCCGGATGACAAAAAACAGCTCGGTATAGAGATAGGCAATGGTGAGGTAGAACAAAAATGAGTAAAA
>CAZOJP010000070.1:2094-2582 GCA_964580155.1 uncultured Intestinibacillus sp.
GCACCGGTAAATGAAGGAGGAGAACGCACTTTCAATCCCTGCGCGGTAATGCTCCCAGAAGGTCTCGATTGTGGCGGCATTGCCCGTGCGCAGAAAATCAAGCAGCGCATCGTTATCAAAGGCCGCCGATCCGGCCAGCCCCGCCGTCCGCGGCTCATCTTGCCCGCGCCTGTGGGTCAGATGGGCGGTTTGGTAGGATTCTGCAATGTCGCTGAGGCGATGCACCACCGTCCCCCGCACCCATTGCAGCTGCAGGGACGGCGCGGCGGACTGCGCCCACTGCGCGAGCGCGGCTCTCTTTTCCTCCAGCGCGGGCGCATCCTCCGCCTGCAGCAAATAGACCACCTGCGCGCCGTCAAACCCCGATGCCAGCGCCTCCGGCGCATCATAGAGCAGGCTGCGCACCGCTGCGTCGCCGGGATCTGCCGCTGGGGTGAGTGCGGCGATATCCACGCAATAGGCCGCTGCGGACAGGGGAATGGAAAGCT
>CAZOJP010000071.1:0-2488 GCA_964580155.1 uncultured Intestinibacillus sp.
CTGGTGCTCGGTTCGTTCTTTACACTGATCTTCACTTTCCTGCTCTATCTGCCGCGCAAAATTTTGACCTTCCAGCAGTTCTGCGAGAGCTTTATCGAGGGTTTCCGTGCGATGGCACCCGCAATTATGATCCTGTCGCTCGCGTGGACGCTGTCGGGCGTGTGCTCGACCGACTACCTCAACATCGGCGGCTATGTCAAGACGCTGGTGGAAAGCGGCACGAGCGTGCTTGCATTTATGCCGGCAGTGTTCTTCCTGGTCGCGCTCGGTCTGGCGTTTGCGACCGGTACGTCGTGGGGTACGTTCGGTATCCTCATTCCGATCGCTTTCGCGATTTTTGGCGACAATGCGACCAATATGCTCGTGCTGACAGTCGCAGCTTCGCTGTCGGGCGCGGTCTGCGGCGACCATGTGTCTCCGATCTCGGACACGACCATCCTCGCATCTGCGGGCGGTCAGTGCAACCACATGGACCACGTTTCCACGCAGATGCCCTATGTGATGATCGTTGCGGCATGCTCCTTTGTGGGCTACGTCGCGGCAGGTCTGACGAATAACGGCTGGATTGGGCTGGCGGTCGGCTTCGGCGTGCTCCTCGTGGCTGCGGTCACAATTTTTGAGCGGCTTAAGCCCCGCAAGGCGGTAAAATAAAAAGTCCTATCATTAAAATGGGCGGGTATTCCGAAAACATTGTTCGGAATACCCGCCGTTTGCATCCATAAGGAATTCTGTTAAGGCCACAGCAGTTATTTTTGCGGTAAACTCCCACCGCGCGGCATAAAAAAACCCTGCCGCTTGGAGTCGGCAGGGTGCACAGGTTATTTGTAGCGGCGATACCGCGTTTGCTTGGAGCGCATCATGCGGGCGCGGCGCTTGCGGCGGCGGCGGCCGATGAGCACAATGTACAGGATGTACACGATCAGCAGCAGCGCAAGCGCGACCACAATGCGCTTGAAAAGCGCGCTGCGGAAGAAGTTGTTGAGCTTGTCCGCATAATACAGCACCTTGGAGAGCGACACGTTCTGCATGGCGACAAGCTCGACCGTGCCGTAATGGACACCGTTGTAGCTGATGTCCATCGTGCCGAGAATCTGACCGGCGCTGATGGGCGCGCACAGATCCTCGGGCAGGTGCTTTGTCAAGACGAGCTTGTCAAGCTCGATGTCCTTGGGCACAATCGCCTGCAGGGTTTGTCCGACCTGCGGCACGATATGGTCGGCATCGGTCGAAAGCCGGATGGGGATTTCCTCGATCGTCGCGCCTTTTTCGATGAGTGTGCGCGTTTCAAAGTTGGAGAAGCCCCATTCATACAGCGTTTTGGATTCCGAGAAGGTCAGCGGCTGGCTTGCGCCCGCGGGCTTGGGGCAGCCGAGCACAACCGCAATCAGGCTGGAGCCGCGCCGCTCCGCGGTCGAAACGAGACAGTAGCCCGCCTCCGAGGTGTGGCCGGTTTTGATGCCCTTGGCATAGCTGTAATAGTTGGGATCGTTGCGGCTGAAAATGAGCATATTGGTGGTGAACACCTTGAGCGGCTTGCCGCCGTGCGCCTCGAGCTTGTTCGTCGGGCTGAGCGTCTTTTGCGCGGTGTTCGCGATGAGGGCGAAGGTCTCGTTTTTCATGGCCTCGGTCGCGATGAGCGCCAGATCGTGCGCGGTGGTGTAGTGATCGGCATCGTGCAGGCCGTTCGGATTGACAAAGTGGGTGTTTGTGCAGCCGAGCTGCTGCGCGCGCTCGTTCATCAGTCGGGCAAATCCCTCGGTCGAGCCGCCGACATGCCGCGCGAGCGTGTTCGCCGCCTCATTGCCCGAGGGCAGCAGCAGGCCGTACAGCAGGTCGATGACCGGAATCTCCTCGCCGACGACAAAGCCCGCCTTGGAGGAGTCGGACTGCACGCCGTTAAAATCCTCCTGCGTGACCGTGACCGTTTCATCGAGGTTTTGGATGCGGTCGAGCGTGATGAGCGCGGTCATAATCTTGGTTGTGGAGGCGGGGTAGCGCCTTTCGTCCGCATTTTTTTGGTAGAGCACCATGCCGGTTGCGGGGTCGAGCAGATAGGCGGCGCTCGCCTGCAGGGTCGGATTGGCCAGCGCGGCGGCGCGCGGCGGCAGCGCGGTCAGCAGCATGAAGAGCAGCACAAACACGGACAGCACGCGGGGAAGGGGTCTGGTCATGCCTCGCCGTCACCTCCCCACAGCTTGAAATCGTCCTCGGTGAACGTGCCGCGCAGTACGGCGGGTTTGGGCGGAATGCGGCGCAGCGCATCGTATTTGAAGGCGCGGCAATGGTCGCCAAGGGAGACGATTCCGCGTCTTTTGCAGGTGGCGGTCCTATCATCGAGCGGATGGGAACGCGCGCAATAGGCGCAGCGCGGCTCGATATCTCGGCGAAACAATGTATAGCGTGCCATAGAAGGTCAAATCCTTTCAAATGTTACATACATACCATTATAGCGGATTTGAGCGCGCATTACCAGAGGCTTTTCTTTAGG
>CAZOJP010000072.1:0-2146 GCA_964580155.1 uncultured Intestinibacillus sp.
CGGCATCACCGACGGCCTGATGACCACCGTACACTCCGCCACCGGCACCCAGAAGGTCGTTGACGGCCCCTCCAGCAAGGACTGGCGCGGCGGCCGTGCGGCTTGCGGCAACATCATCCCGTCCTCTACCGGTGCTGCAAAGGCTGTCGGCAAGGTTTATCCCAAGCTGAACGGCAAGCTGACCGGTATGTCCATGCGCGTACCGACGCTGGACGTTTCCGTTGTTGACCTGACCGTGAACCTCGCAAAGGCGGCGACCTACGACGAGATCTGCGCGGCAATGAAGAAGGCTTCCGAGGGTGAGCTGTCCGGTATTCTGGGCTACACCGACGAGGATGTCGTTTCTTCCGACTTCATCGGCGATGCGCACACCTCTGTCTTCGATGCAAAGGCCGGCATTGCGCTGACCGACACCTTTGTAAAGGTTGTTTCCTGGTACGACAACGAATGGGGCTATTCCAACAAGCTCCTGAACCTTGTCGAGCACATGGCAAAGGTCGACGCACAGTAATTTCTTCTCATAATCGGACATCAAAGCGGTGTGACCACGTGTCACACCGCTTTTTGCATCCGCGGCGCACGCGACGGGTGCAGCTTCCCTGCCGGCGCGCATAAAATTTCGCCGCGCTGCGCGGTAACTCTTGACGCGGCTCTTTGAGATTGATATAATTATCACAATAATTACCGAAGTTCGCACGGCGCGGATTCGCGCAGAAGGGATTGTTTTATGGATATCCACGCGTTATACGAGCAAAAGCTCACAACAGCGGAGCAGGCCGTCGCAATTGTAAAGGACGGCGACTGGCTGGATTATGGCTGGACCACGGGCACGCCGGTCGCGCTTGACCACGCGCTGGCCAAGCGTATGGGCACGCTCTCCGACATCAAAATTCGCGGCGGTGTCCTGATGTGGGAGCCTGAAATCTTCAAAATCGAGGATCCCGGCGCGCATTTCTGCTGGAACTCGTGGCACATGTCGGGCATCGAGCGCAAGGCGATTGCACGCGGCTTCGCTTTTTACAGCGCGCTGCGCTACTCCGAGCTGCCCCGCTGGTATCGTGAAAATGTCGGCACGGTTGACGTGACCATGATTCAGGTCGCGCCGATGGACGAGCACGGCTACTTTAACTTTGGCCCCAACGTCTCCCACCTCAAGGCGGCGTGCGAGGTTTCCAGGGTCATCATCGTCGAGGTCAACGAGAATATGCCGCGCTGTCTGGGCGGCTTTGAAGAGGGCATCCATGTTTCCGATGTCACGATGATTGTCGAGGGCGACAATCCGCCGATTGCCGAACTGGGCGCAGGCGGCCCCGCGACCGAGGTCGACAAGACCGTTGCCGCGCTCATCACGGAAGAAATCCCGAACGGCGCATGCCTGCAGCTGGGCATCGGCGGCATGCCGAATGCCGTCGGCTCCATGATCTCCCAATCCGATCTCAAGGATCTCGGCGTGCACACCGAAATGTATGTCGATGCCTTTGTCGATATGGCGCGGGCAGGCAAGCTGACGGGCGCGCGCAAGTCCATTGACCGCGGCCGTCAGGTGTTTTCCTTTGGCGCGGGCACGCAGAAGCTGTATGATTATGTCTCGAACAACCCTGCGTGCATGGCGGCGCCCGTCTCCTACACAAACGACGCGCGCGTGATTGCGCAGCTTGACAACTTCGTTTCGATTAACAACGCGGTCGATGTCGATTTGCTCGGCCAGGTCAACTCGGAATCCTCGGGTATCCACCAGATTTCGGGTGCGGGCGGTCAGCTCGACTTTGTGCTCGGCGCCTATCTGGCCAAGGGCGGCAAGAGCTTCATCTGCTGCTCGTCGACCTTCACCCGCAAGGACGGCACGCTTGTCAGCCGCATCCGTCCGACGCTCGAAAACGGTTCGGTCGTCACCGATGTGCGCCCGAGCGTGCACTGGCTCGTCACCGAGTACGGCAAGGTCTGCCTCAAGGGGCTGTCCTCGTGGCAGCGCGCGGAGGCGATCATCTCGATTGCGCATCCGGATTTCCGCGAGCAGCTCATCGCAGACGCGGAGCAAATGCACCTGTGGCGCCGCAGCAGCAAGCGCTAAAAAGCAAAGGTCCGACCCCGTGAGGGCCGGACCTTTTTTTATGCGGCGCTACTGTTTGAGCCAGGATGGTTTTTC